>JAJDEG010000285.1 GCA_029259895.1 Planctomycetota bacterium | reverse complement strand
CCGCTCGGCCGCCCGCATCCGGGCCAGCTTCTCCGGCTCCAGGTCGTCGAAGCCGGCCAGATGCAGCGCGCCGTGAACCGCGTACAACAGCAATTCATCCGCCGCCGCCCAAGAGAATCGCGGTGCCATCCGCGCCGCGGTATCCGCGCTCGCCACGATATCCCCTTCAACGTAACCGTCGCGCTGCTCGATTGAGAAACTCAGCACGTCGGTCGGATAGTCGTGCTCCAGATGTCGCCGATTGAGCGCGTGAATCGTCTCGTCGTCCACCACCACGACGCTCACTGTCCCGTCCGAAACATTCCCCAGCGCGAGCGACGCCTTCACCGCAGCACGCACCCGCCGCGAGTCGAACTCGACGCTACGCACCTGCCGCTGTATCGAAATCCGCAACAAAGCCCCACTCCTCACACCACGCGCATTCTCTCTCGCTCCAGCCGCTCCGCCACAAACCCCACCGCCCGCTCGGCCATCAAGCCGTAATATTCAAATCCGTGCCCGCCACCGCTCGTCTCCAGGTCGCAATCGTGCGGCACGCCCAGCGAATACAACTTCATCCGCAACCGATCCGCGCTGTCGAACCAGCGATAGTCCGTCGGATCGCAACAGAAAAACTGATGCCGCGGCCAATTGAGCGGATGCACGTGCAGAATCGCCGTATCCTGCCGCGCCGCCTCGCGATCCGCGTACATCAGCGGCAACGTCTCGTCCCCGCCGTCACCGTCACCGCCGTCGAACCGCCGATAATAATCGACCGCCGGCGACAGCGCCGCCACGACCGGAAATAAATTCGGATACTTGTACGCAAACCGCAGCGCTCCCTGCCCGCCCATGCTCGTCCCCAGCAAACCGATCCGCGGCGGCCGCGCGCCCCACCGCTCGGCCAGATGCGGCAGCACGTTATCGAGCACGTGCCGCTCGGCCGACATCGCCGGGTCGAACTCCGCACAAATTTTGTCGGTCCACCAACTCCGCGCCGCCATCGGCGCGAACACGCGCAGTCCGTGCCGCTCGAATAACTCGGTAAACGCCGGCTTATCCACCAGCCGGTTCAAATGCACGCCGTGCAAGTACAGCACGACGTAGCCATGCTCGCTCGGCGCATCCGGCTCGAACGCATCGCAAGCATGCCCAGCCAATGTCGTTTCGGTCCAAGTGCCCATCGGGAACGGGGGTCGGAGGTCAGGGGCTGGAGATTGGGGACGAATAGCAAAAGCCATTCATGTTAGCAGAATTTAGGCAATACGGGTTTGATTCGGTCAGTTGGTTTGCGGCGCTTTCGAGCACATGAGACCAAGTCATGGACGTTCGTGCGATGTTGGAACGGATGGAGCAGCGCCCGGCTCGTCGGGCACACCGCTCGTCGCACCAACGTTTAGCTCCTCGAGACCACTCATCGAATCCACCTATCCGCGGTACGCCGTGGACGAACGCAACCACCCGCCTATAATGCGGACGAGTTTTCGACGAACCACGAATATCCTTCGCGCAAGCGGCCCTCTTCGCAAAGCGCGATTCACCGAGAAACACGAGAAAGAAGCGTCATGGCGGAAAAGGTCGAGAAAGTCGTCATCATCGGCAGCGGACCCGCCGGTTGGACCGCCGCCATTTACGCCTCGCGGGCGGCCCTCGAGCCGCTCGTCTTCGAGGGTGCGATCACCGAAGAAAACCGCATGTCCGGCACGCTGCCGCTGGGGCAACTCGCGCTGACGACCGAAGTCGAGAACTACCCCGGCTTCCCCGCCGGCAATATGGAAGGTTATCTCGACACCTCGATCGCCGAAGGCCGCCGCTCGACCATGGCCCCGCATCAGAAAGAGGGCGTCAGCGGCCCGGAGTTGATGGAACTGATGCGGCAGCAGGCGGCCAACTTCGGCACGCGAATCGTCACCGACGACATCGTCGACGTCGATTTCAGCACCCGCCCGTTCAAGCTCAAGTCGCTCGAAGGCCAACAAGTCGCCGCCCATGCGGTCATCATCGCCACCGGCGCTCGGGCGAACTATCTCGGCCTACCCTCCGAAGATAATTTCAAGAACCGCGGCGTAAGTGCCTGTGCTGTTTGCGACGGAGCGCTCCCCAGATTCCGCAACAAGCCGCTCGTCGTGGTCGGCGGCGGCGATTCGGCCGTCGAAGAGGCCGACTACCTCTCCAAGTTCGGCTCGATCGTCTACATGGTCCACCGCCGCGACGCGCTGCGGGCGTCGAAGATCATGCAAGACCGCGCGCTAAAGAACAAGAAAATCGAAGTCCTCTGGAACACCGTCGTCGACGAAGTCCTCGGTGACGACAAGACGGGCGTCACCGGCGTGCGGATCGTAAGCACCGTCGGCGAAGGCACGCGCGACGTCGAAGCCACGGGCATGTTCTGCGCCATCGGCCACACGCCCAACACGACGTTCCTCAAAGGCAAGCTCGAAATGAACGAGAAGGGCTACCTCAAGTGGACCAAAGCCCAGCGCACGTACACCAGCGTCGAAGGCGTGTTCGCGGCCGGCGACGTGGCCGACGATTACTATCGCCAAGCCGTCACCGCGGCCGGCACCGGCTGCATGGCCGCGCTCGATGCCGAACGCTGGCTGGCAACGCAAGGGATTTGAGCAGGGGCTGGGGGCTGGGGACTGGCGATTTGGGGGCCGAATCCCGAGGTTGTGGAGTCGACAAGCCTCAGCTTATAGCCTCGCGCCTATTCCACGACGAAGTCAAACAACCGCGGCAAGTCGATCTGTCCCGGCGGTTGAAACACCGCCTTCGACACTTTCGGATGCACCATCGGAAAGCGGAACTGCCCGACGTGCCAATCGGCGGGCCAGCGGGCCGGCACCCGCGACGTGCGATATTCTCGCTCCGCCGCCGACGCCGGTAGCGAATTGCCCTGTTCGTCCCGCAGCGGCCGCCCAATCAGCCATGCCGACTCCGCATCCGGCCGCCGCGTCGAGTCGTGCGTCGATTTGATCGGGCTGGCGCAAAAGTAATCGCACTCCACGCGGTCGAGCGAATTCTCATACTCGTCGCACATCTCGCGCAGCAGCGACTTGAGATTGTCGCGATCCTCATCGGCCACTAGATCGGCCTTGTTCGCCACGAACGCGATCTTCGTCGGTGCCCGCACGGCCAGACCAAACAGCCGCCGCAACCAACCGCCGGGATGAACGGCGCGAAACAATTCGCCGAGAATCGCGTGGCAATCGTTCAAAAGGCCCGGCCCGGCGTTGAGGATCATCGGAATATCGACGAGTACGATCAACCGATCGACGCGAATCAACTCGTCGATGAACGGCCGCACCTCGAGCGCCTTGTAGCGGGCGAAGTGCTCGCCAAATTGTCCCGCAAGCTCCGGCCAGCGGCTGCGGGCCTCGCGATTGAGCGGAGCAAACTGGCTATGCACATCCAACCCCAACAGCGCGGTCGGGCACTCGGCCAATTGCTCGGCCGTTAGATGCTCGGCGGCTTCGGCGGCCTGCTTGATCCCCAACAGAAAGCACGACGGCGCGATCAGCGGCTTGTACGCCATTAACAACCGACAAGCGGCCGTCCGATAGGCATGCAGAATCTCCTCCGCCGTCGCATCGCCGCGGGCAAGCGTCGCTTCATAGTCGACGAGCTGCTCGCGATAATTCCGATCCGCCGACGCCCAACGATCGAACAACTCGTCGGACCATGCCGCGAAGTTCGCCGCCTGATAGATTCCCGCATCCGCGATCCGCTCGCCGGGAAAGTCGATGAAGTCGACGTCGTACCGCCAACCGGTATCCGACCGCTTGAAGCGACAACGATAGTGCGACAATTCGTAGGTCTTCGGCGGCCACGCCTGCTCGTCCATCAAATGCTGCCGATTCGACGCGAACCGAAACGGCCGCCCACTGGCCGGGTCGAGCTCCACGAACCGCTTGATCCGCGCCGTGCTCTTGCCGTCGAGATCGAAAGCCTCCGGCGAGTGATTTTTCAGATGATTGATCAGCGACGTAAGAAATACCGTCTTGCCGGAACCATAAATCCCGATCACCGCCACGCGGCGGCGCTTGGCGGTCAAAAATCGCGGACGGAGCCAGGAGAGCATTGGGCGAATATCGGGATTTGGGGATCGGGATTCAAGTAACAGGATACTGGGCAAGCAGAACGCTAAAGTCTCGGCGTTCTGTGTGCTTTACACAATACGGTTGCGGCCGACTTGGTGCGTGTCGAGAATGGTCGTTGCGTACGCGGTCGTGCGGCGCAGCGAGCGATTCGACAGCGACTCGACACAATAGGCGGACGGCCATGATACGAAGTGGACGCAATCGGACATCATTATACGTCGCCATGTTCGCCGTGGCGGCGTGCGTCTTCGCGATCGCAAACGCGCGATCACCGGGAACTGCGGCGAAGCCCAACGCCAAGCGAGGCAGGCGCGACGCCCCGTTCGATGTAGCCCACGCCCGGCCAATTCGCCGCGAATGTGTGCTAGGCTTTCCAATATGCCAAGCCACCGCGAAAACAAGCCGCAGTCCGCCGCGCCGAATGCCAGCCCACAACGCCGCTGGACATTTTGGGCGTGGCATGCAGCGGCCTATGCGATTGCACTATCCGTCGCGATCTACTTTCTCCACGAGGACCTGCCGACGACCCTCATCGGCATCGTCATCTTCACCGCGGGCTGGCTGCTCAGCGCGTACTTAGATCACCGTTGGCGGCCGCAGCTTTGCGGCGCAGCGTTGTAGGGTGGGGGGGGGGGGGGGGGGGCCCAGCCACGGGGGTGGGGGAGGGCGGGGCTAGGGGGGCAAGGCGCCAGGGGGCC
>JAJDEG010000284.1 GCA_029259895.1 Planctomycetota bacterium | reverse complement strand
CGAAGGTTTCTGGGCCGACTTTGCGTTGGTCGTGCCAGAGGAAGGACAAACGGCCGAGCGGGACGAGCTTCAGGTTTACACCGGTGCGGTCGAGGTTCGCGATCGACGAGCAGCACGAAAGAGCGATGGCGACGCGAATGTGGTCGAAGCCGGCACCGGCGTGCACATTGCTGCCGATGACGGCGTGAACGTGACAACGGTCGCCGCGCGTCCGGCCGCCGAAATTGTCGCGCCGCTCAACGACCAATCGCGGTTTGCCGCAACCGTCGACGCTGGCGGCGTGGCTGTGTTGCGAAGGGCGGTGGATTGTCTGTGGCGCGGCGACGCGCGGGCGTATCGCGCCGGAGCGCGGTTGTCGCTGGGGCGCTATGAATTGATCTCGGGCCGGGCGGAACTGGTGATGAACGGCGGCACGCGACTGGTCGTGGCCGGACCGGCGGCGTTCGAGATCGTGGCGTCGACGAAGATCGTAGTCGACTACGGCCGCCTATCCGTTCGCGCACCGCTGCGGCCCGCTCCATTCGCGATCGAAACGCCGAGGGCGACGTATGTGGCAGCGCCAGTCGATCGGCTGCGCGTCGTGCGCGGTGGCGACGTGACGCTGACCGTGTTGGCCGATGCGCTACGTACGCTGCCCGAGTACGTCGAAGCGTCCTACAGCGGCGAAGGCGGCGCGGACGGTCGGCAGATGCTGCAACAAGAGGCCGCGGCAATACCCGGCCGCGATGAATTTCAACGCTACACGCTGTCGATGAAGAATTTGCTCGGATCGCTGGAATTGGAGATTCGCGGCGGCGACGGCCGCGTTTCGGGCGTGAAGATCGAGACGGTCGACAGCCCGAAGCTCGTTAGCACGCGGGCGGCGTGCCGGTTTCCGAAGTATCTCGTCGACGAACGTTCCGGGCGTTTCACGCCGCGGGAGTTCGACGTGGCGGGGCCGCTGGAACTGCCGGCCGGTACGGACGTGACGCTACGAGCGCGTTCGAGCAAACCGCTGCGGAAGGTCGAGATCACCACCGGCAGCAGTGAGACCGAGACCATCGACGTGACGGCCGACGTGACGGCCGACGCGGCGCGCAACTCGCCGGACGGCGCGGTCGATCGTCGTTACGAGTTCACCTACACCGTCGGCACGCTCGAACAGACGACGGCGCTGTTTATCACGCTGCACGACGCCGACGGCGTGGCGAATCGCGACGCCATTGCCGTGCAGTTGATCGCGGTGCCGGACGAGCCGCCGCGCGTGGCGGTGCGGCCGTTTGGCGTTGGCTCGACGATCGCGCCCAATGCACTGCTGCGTTTGCAGGGCGAGATCGGCGACGATCATGGCCTCGAACGCGGCTGGTTCGCCGTCGACGTGGCCGGCGCAGATGCGGCGGAGCACGAACTGACGAGCGAGCTAGCCGGCGAGCGCCACATCGCCATGGTGACGACGCCGTGGCGCGGAGGAGATCGCTCGACCACGGTCGAAAGGATTGGCGACGCGAAGATTGGCGATGCAAATATCGGCGACAATGCCACAGAGGCCACCGCGACGCTCGACCTGGCCGCGTTTCGCTTGCCGTCGGGGCGAGCGCTGGCGGTGGGAGATCAACTAATGGTTTCCGTTCGGGCGACCGACCTTTGCGACTCGCGCGAGAAGCCGGCAATCGGCGAGAGCGACCGCGTGCCGCTGGAGGTGGTGACGGTAGACGATTTGCTGGCTCGGCTGGAGGCCCGCGAGGTGTTGTTGCGCGATAAGCTTGCAACGGTGATCGACGAATTGGAGCAGACCCGCGACGCGCTGGGCGAGTTGAAACCTCGGGGCGACGAGGTAAGCGATTCCACTAGCTCTGCAACGCGGCGACCGCTGGGTCCGCAAATCGAACGGGCCGCGCAGAATAGCGAGCGGAGCAGCTACGAAACGACGACGCTGGCCAACGCGCTGGACGACATCGGTGAGGAGTTGGTGACGAACCGATTGGATACGTCGCCGCGCCGCGAGCGCCTGGCCGAGCAGTTGATTGTGCCGCTACGAACCGTGGCGGCCGAGGGCTACCCGCGATTCGACGCCCGGCTGGCGACGCTTCGCGGCCGGGCCGTGGCGGAGGACCAGCTTGCTCAACTTCGGCGGCAACTTGCGGCACTCAACGAAATGGCGGACGCCGAAGCAACGTCGGCTGCCGTAACGTCCTCTGACGTTGATGACGCCGGCGGCTCTTTGTCGGAGCCATCGGCCGTGAAAACTGCCGCGACGATTGCCGAGCGAATCGCGGATCGAGAGGCGAAGTTGGCCGCCGAGCCGGCGATGGAGCAGCTCGTTGGCGACGCTCAGGCCGAGGCCGACCGGATTGTCGTCGCTCTGCGGAGCGTTTTGGGCGAATTGGCCGACGCCGGCGATTTCAACCAACTGGTCGACGAATTGCGAGAAATCGGCAAGCGCCAGCAACAGTTGCGCGAGCGGACCCGCAAAGAGCAGCAAAAGAGCTTGCTTGAATGAGCCAGCGGTTCGATAGAATGAACAGAGGGCGAGGGAGGAGAGTGGACAGGGGACGGGGGGCAGAGTGCAGGGAGCAGGGAGCCGAGTTGACGCGATGGGACGGTGATTGACATGAAACCGACGATACAACGCCGCGTGCTGCGATCGTGCATTGCCCTTTGGGTGTCGGCCGTAGGTTTCGCCAGCGTTGCCGCGGCGCAGAGCGAAGCGCCGAAGGCCGACGCGCCGGATGCCGATTCCGCCGCGGCGATTTCCGAACGTGCGCTCGCCGACGAGCAGCAGCGATTGGCCGCGGATTATGCGCGGCTCGAACAAAAGTTGCGGCGGCTGGCCCAGGTGTCGGCGGCGACCGATCCGGCGCGGGCGGCGCTGCTGAAGCAGGCGTTTGCCGAAAGCAAGCAGCGATTCTTGGCAGGGCAACTCGAGGCGCTCGCTCGATCTCTGGCCGAATCGGCGGATGGCGGCGGCCCGGCGTTCGATCGAGTCTTGGAAGGGCAAACGAAGGTCCAAGCCGACATCAAGGCCCTCGTCGACTTGCTACAGAACGAAAGTCAGGCCAAAGCGGCCGAGTCGGAAGCGCGGCGGCTGAAGGAACTCGCACAAAGTTTGGGGCGGCTAATTCGCTCGCAGGAAGGCATCGCCGGACGGACCGAAGCGGGCGACGACGAGAAGCGGCTGTCGAAGGATCAAAGCGAACTGGCCGAACGGACCGGCGAGCTTCACGGCGACGTCGAGCAGCACGAAGCGGAGAAGCATGCCGCGGAGACCGGCGGCGAGGCAGAGAACGGGGAGCCGATGCCGGGCGAACCAATGCCGCCGTCGGAGCAAGGCGAGCCGGGAAAACCGGCCGACGCCGCACCGATGGAAGGCGCTGCACCGATGGCCGACGGCGAGAAAAATGAGGACTCACTCGCCAAGCGACTCGAACGCGCCGGGCAGGCGATGCGCGAAGCGCAGAAGAAGCTCGAAGAAGCCAACCGCAAGGAAGCCACCGCCGAGCAGCGAAAGGCACTGGAGCAACTCAAAGCGGCGCAGGCCGAGATCGAGCGGATTCTGCGACAGATGCGCGAGGAGCACGTGTCGCGGACCCTCGTGGCGCTCGAACAGCGCTTCCGCGCGATGCTCGACGCCGAGATCGCCGTTTACGACGAAACGAAGCAACTCGACAAGACGCCGGTCGACCAGCGCTCGGCCGAAGACGACATCAAGGCCGGGCGGATCGGACGCCGGCAACAAGAAATCGTGCTGATGTGCCAGCGGGCGCTGGCGCTGCTGCGCGACGATGGCTCGGCCGCGGCGTTGGCAGAAGCCGTCGAACAGGTCGGCGACGACATGCGGATGGTCGCTGAGTTGCTGGGCCAGTCGCGGGTCGATGCGTACACGCAACAGATCGAACAGGACGTGATTACGGCCCTCGATGAAATCCTCGCGGCGGTCAAACAGGCCCAAGAGGACGCCAAGAAACCGCGACCGCCCGGCGATCCGAGCCAAAGCCGACCGGCCGGCGAGCCGCCGCTGGTCGATATGATCGCGGAGCTAAAAATGCTCCGCACGATGCAGGTCCGCGTCAATCGCCGGCTCAAGCAGATCGGCGAGCTGGTGCAAGGCGACGAAGCCAGCGATCCACAACTGCGCAAAGGCTTGGACGAACTGGCCGGACGGCAACAGCGGCTCGTCGAGATCACGCGCGACATCGTTACGGGGAAAACGGAATGAACGGAGAACGACGAAAGTTGACGCGACGCAGAATTGTTCGCACGGTGCGTTTTGCGACGATCGTGTGTTGCGGCGCGGTCGTGGTCGGCACGGCACAGGGCCACAATCAATCGTTCCGCACAATCAAACCAGCGGCGACGACCGCGACTTGGGACGTGCCGGAATCTCAAACGGTGCGCGAGGCGGCGTTCGCGTTTTTGGCTTCGCGCGGTGCGACGGACGAAGTCGTCGCAAAGGCCGAGACGATCTGGCCACAGGAAGGCGAGACGCGCGATGGCGAATTGCTCGATCGCGTGGCGGCGGTGATCGCGCTCGCGGAATCGAAAGCCGCCGACGTGGTGAACTATGCGAAGGGGGCCGGTCCGGTGACGCCGTGGCCGCATGCCGCTTGGCTTATGGAGCGTGAGGATAACGACGGAGAGTCGCCGCGTTGGACTCGGGGCAGCTTGCGGCTGCTCGTCGCGCGACGGCTGGTCGAAGCGCGACGCTTCGAGGACGTGCTCGACGTGCTTGGCGGACTCGACGCCGGCGACGTGGCCGATCCGGCGGCAATGTTGTTCGCCCGCGCGGTGGCGGAGCATCAACTGGTGCGGCCGCAGGCGTGCGCGGCAACGGCGGCGACGTTGTTGGAAAACGAGCGTTTGATCCCGACGCGCTACGCCGCCGTGGCGCGGCTGCTGCAAGCGGACATCGAGGGCGTGGAGCGCGGTTCGCTCGACGATATCGCGCGGCGGATGGGACACGTCGGCCGCCGAATCGAGCTTGGTCAGGCGGGACCGCGAACGAACGATCTGGCGGCCGAGGTCGTCAAGTCGCTCGACGATTTAATCAAAAAGGCCGAGGACGAGCGGCAAAAGCAGAACGCCGCGTCAGGACGCGGGCAAGCCTCGGGGCAACCGGCCCAGGAAAGCCGCCCGCTGGAAGGCAAAGGCGAAGGTAAAGTTGATCACAAGCCGACCGGTACCGGCCGAGATTGGGGAAACCTGCCGGCCAAGGTCCGCGACGCGGCGTTGCAGCAGATCGGCAAGGACTTTCCGGCCCACTATCGTGAGATCATCGAAGAGTATTTTCGGCGGTTGGCAGCGGAAGAGGAGTAGCGAGAGAGGCTTTAGGGTTGAGGACGGTCATTTTGGGTTCTCGCCGCGACGGAGCTTTCACGACGTTTGACTAGTCACTGAGTTCACTGAGTGGCCGTTGGCCACAACCGAACGGGAATTGAACCGCCGAGGCGCTGTGACGCCGAGGAGAAGATGCGAACCTGCAATCCAAGAACTCTGCGTCTCAGCGCCTCGGCGGTTCAGTTCTTAGCAGCGGATCGAGAACGTGGTCGAATAGGGAAGATTCTGGGGCGCTAGCAGTACAGAGACGATTTCGTCTTATTTGTCCGTGAACTCTGTGGTTTAGCGGCTCCGAGCGTAGGGTGGGCCTCGCTTCGTTCGATCCACCCTACGAAGAGCACTGTAGCACCACGGAATATTGCCAAGTATGAATGTATTGCTCGTTGTTGCCGCGTTGATCTGGTCCGCCGTCGAGGTGGACGTCGAAACCGTATCCGGCTCGAAGGTGAGCGGTGCGCTCGTCGACGCATCGGCGGAGCGGGTCGTGGTCCGTGCCGCGGACGAGGAGAAAGCGATTGCGGCGGCGGATGTGATGCGGGTCGCATTTACAAAACCGCGCGAAGTCGCAAACGCAAAGGTCGCCGCGTGGATCGAACTGGCCGACGGCGCGAAGCTGACGGCCAGCGTGCTGACGCGGACGAAAGATCAGTTCGCGTGGAAGTCGCCGCTGGATGCCGACGACGCGCCGGCCGTCGTGCTCGATGGGCGCGACGTGCGGACGATTCGCTTCCAAGAAGCCGGCGACGCGGTGCTCGAACGGTTTGCCGAGATCGTCGGCCGCAAGGCGAGCGGCGATCAGATCGTGATTCGCCGCGGCGAGCAGACGATCGATTCGCTTTCCGGCATCGTCCGCGACATCACGGCCGACGCCGTGCAGTTCGAGATCGACGGCGACGTAAAGGCCGTGCCGATGAAGCGGGTGTTCGCATTGGTGTTTTATCGTCCGGCCGGCCGGGAGTTGGCAAGCGCGGCATGCGTCGTGCTCGATGCGGCGGGCATGACGTTGCCGGCGACCGTGCTGCACGTGACGGACGGAAAGCTGCACGTGACGACTCCGGCGGGATTGGAGATCGTCCGCGAACTCGACAGGATCGCGCGAATCGACTACGCGGCGGCGAAGACGTTGTACGTGGGCGACCTCAAGCCGGAGTCGGTGGAGTGGTCGCCGCTGGTCGGCGGTGAGCCGTCGGAGGAACTCGCGCAATTCTTTCGCCCACGCGCGGATCGGGCGCTGTTCGGCGGGCCGCTGTTGCTGCCGCGGGACGACGCCGGACGATTCAGCCCGGCGTGGCCATATGCCAAGGGCTTGGCAATTCATAGCCGCACCAAACTCGTTTATCGCTTGCCGCGATCCTTTCGTTCGTTCGTGGCCGTGGCCGGCATCGACAGTCGCGTGCGGCCGGCGGGCAACGTGCGACTGGTAATCGATGGCGATGGAAAGGAACTCTACGCCGGCACGCTTTCCGGCAAGGACGCCGCCGTGTCGCTCGCGCTCGACGTGCAGGGCGTTAAGCGGTTGACGATTCTGGTCGACTTCGGCGACGACTTGGACGTAGCGGATCATTTGAATCTTGGCGACGCGCGGCTGGTGGAGTAGGGCAGCGGGTAGGGGACAGGGGACAGGGGACAGCGCGACTTGAGGATGTTGGAATGAATCGGGACGCTCGGCGTGTGATGAGGCGATGCGGTGCGAGCTTGCTGCTCGTGGCGATGGTTTTGTCGTGCGCGCTCCCATTGTCTTCTCGTACATTCGCCGAAGAACCGCTGGACGCGCCGCTCGACGTGCCGGCCGATGTGTTGGCTGCCGAAGCACGCCGCGTGGCCGTGATGGATCGGGCGCGTTCGACGACCGTCGCCGTGTTCGGTCAGGATGGGCAGGGTGGCGGTTCCGGTGTGTTGATTTCGGCAGACGGCTACGCCTTGTCGAATTTTCACGTCACGTCGGCGGCCGGCGATTGGATGAAGTGTGGGCTGGCCGACGGCAAGTTGTACGACGCCGTGATCGTTGGCATCGATCCGGTCGGCGACGTGGCGCTATTGAAGCTGCTCGGCCGCGACGATTTCCCACACGCCGAACTGGCCGACAGCGACGCCGTGCGGGTTGGCGACTGGGTGTTTTGCTCCGGCAACCCGTTCTTGCTCGCCACCGATTTCAAGCCGACGGTGACCTACGGCATCGTCTCCGGCGTGGGGCGCTATCAATACCCAGACGGCACGCTGCTGGAATACGCCGACTGCATTCAGACCGACGCGGCGATCAATCCCGGCAATTCCGGCGGGCCGCTGTTCGGCACGCAAGGCGGCGCCGAAGGAAAAGTGATCGGCATCAACGGCCGCGGCTCGTTCGAGAAGCGCGGCCGAGTGAACGTCGGCGTCGGCTACGCGATTTCGGCGAACCAGATCAAGCGGTTCATGGGCCAGCTTCGCGGCGGACGGATCGTCGACCACGCCACGCTGGGGGCGACCGTGTCGAGCGATCAGCAAGGCCGGCCGCGCGTCGATAGCATTCTCGAAGAATCCGACGCCTATCGCCGTGGCTTGCGATACGACGACGTCATTGAAACCCTCGCCGGCCGCCGCGTCACCTCGGCCAACGCCGTGAAGAACGTGCTCGGTTCGCATCCCAAGGGCTGGCGCGTGCCGCTCGTCTATCGCCGCGAGGGGCGACGCATACAGACCCACGTGCGGCTCGCCGGCGTGCATCGCGAGGCGGAGTTGCTGGCGATCGTGCAAAACGCGACCGCCGAAGCGCAGCCGCCCAAAAAACCGAAGCCAGCAGAGAAACCGAAGGAACCGCAGGAGCGCGACGGCGAAGAGGAGCCAAACGGCGAAGAGGAGCCAAACGGCGACGAAACGCCGAAATCGCCTGAGCAAGAGAATGACGAGAAAGACGAACCGAAGATTCCGTCGCTGCCAGGAGATGCATTGGCTAAGAAGCCGGCGATGCCCGAAGAAGTGCGGCGGCGTTACGAAGCGCGGAGCGGATTCGCGAACTACTACTTCAACAATCTCGAACGAGACCGCGTCTGGAAGGCGCTGGTCGCCAAGGGCGCGTTCGACCGCACCGACGCGACGTGGCAAATCGAGGGCAGCCTCAGCGATGGCAGTCCGGCGACGTTCGAGATCGGCGAAGAGCAGGCGGTGGCCGATCTGCCGGCCGCAATTTCGCGCGTCACGTTTACCGGCGATCTCGCCACGACGCGCGATCCGCCGGGCAGCGGTGGCCTGCTCGTCGCGCTGCACCTGTGGCAACGCATGCTGCGCCTCGGCCCAGAGCGATTCGGACAGGTGACGTATTGGGGCACCGCGCCGCTCGCTGGGCGCGAATTCGACGGCAACGGAATGTGCGATGTGCTGACGGCAGTGCATGGTAGCGTAGAAGCTAGGTTCTATTTCTCGCCCAACGGCGGCGATCTCGTGGCGATGGAAATGTTCGCGGATGACGACGCCGATCCTTGCGAGATTCACTTTGCAGATTATCGGGAAGAGAACGGATTGCGGCTGCCCTCGCGACTCGACGTGCGGTACGGCGATACGACGTTTGCCGACGTGACCGTGAAGAAGTGGCTCGTCGCCAAGGAGGCAACGCCATGACGAACTACCTGGCGATGCAGGATGGAAACACGGACGACGGAAACACGGAGACACGGAGGCACAGAGGAATTCAAAGGGCACTTTGCAGCATTAAGTGCGTACTGCCGTGCCGACATGCATTCCGCGTCGTTCTCGTCTTTGCATGCGCCTCTTGCCTTTCTCCGTGCCTCCGTGTCTCGGTGTTTCAAATGTCGCTGATTCAATTCGGTAGCCATGCACGCGCCGACGACGCAGCCGCACCGGCGATACCGGCGATCGAGTCCGCACAGCAGCGCGTGGTGAAGATTTACGGCGCAGGCGGGGCCAGCGGACTGGAATCGTATCAAACCGGCGTGCTGATTTCGGCCGACGGCAACGTCCTGACCGCGTGGAGCTACGTGCTCGACACGGACTCCGTCGCCGTCGTCCTCGACGACGGCCGACGCTTCGACGGCAAGCTCGTCGGAGCCGATCCGCGGCTGGAACTGGCGGTGTTGAAGATCGACACAAGCGACGCGCCGTTCTTCGATCTCGCGCGGTCGCCGCCGCTCGCTGAAGTCGAGGTCGGCACGCGCGTCCTCGCCGCGAGCAATCTGTACAACGTCGCCACCGGCGACGAGTCGGCCAGCGTCCAACACGGTTGGATCGCCGCGAAAACGAAACTCGCCGCTCGCCGCGGAACCTACCGCACACCGTATACGGGCGACGTGCTCGTAATCGACGCCGTTACCAACAATCCCGGCGCGGCCGGCGGGGCGCTCGTCGATGCCGACGGCGTCTTGCTCGGCGTGCTCGGCAAAGAACTCCGCAGCCGCGACACGAACACGTGGCTCAATTACGCCCTGCCCGTGAGCGAGATTCGCGACGCGGTGGCCGATCTCGCCGCCGGCAAAGGGCCGCGCCGACGAGAAGAGCAGACCAATCGTCCGCAGCAACCACATTCGCTCGCGTCGTTGGGCCTGGTACTGGTGCCCGACGCGCTGCCGCGCACGCCGCCCTACGTCGATCGAGTCCGCGAGAAAAGCCCGGCGGCCGCGGCAGGAATTCGACCCGACGATCTCGTCATCATGATCGACGGCCAACTCGCCCCGTCCTGCCGAGCGGTGGTCGAAGGATTGCAGTTCATCGATCGGGCCGACGCAGTGACAATCACCTTCATGCGCGGCGAAGCGTTGATCGAGGCGCGACTGAGTGCGACGGAGGTGTCGCCATGATCGAACCAACTTTGCTGCAATACCGTTCGAGCGTAGCGGCATGCGATGGAAACACGGAGGCACGGAGACACGGAAGAGGATTTCAAAGTGAGGACCGCCGGATGTGGAACCTTCGCGCAGGGCGATTCGCGATTTGCTCGGTACGCATGTCATTGCTCCTGCTTTTCCTGTCTCCGTGGCTCCATGTCTCCGTGTTTCAATTCGGCAACTCCGCCCACGCCGACGACCTGCCAGCGAGAGAAGCTGCGGCGTTGCGTGCCGCGGCGAAGCGAGTTGAGCCGGCGGTTGTACGCATCGAGACGCTCGGCGGCGCGGAAGCAGGCGATGCTTCACAAGCCAACGCCACGCGAAGCAGCGGCGTTGTCGTCGACGCCGACGGTTGGATCGTCGCCAGCACCGCCGCATTCGCCGGCGATCCGAAAACCGTCCTCGTGACGCTCGGCGACGGCAAGCGATTGGCCGCTCGGCGAGTCGCGACCGACGAGAGCCGGCAGATCGTGCTGCTCAAGGTCGACGCGGCTGAGAATTTGCCCGTGCCGCAGGCAACCCCGCGCAGCGAAATCGCCGTCGGACAATGGGCGATCGCGCTGGGGCGAACTTTCGACGGCCCCGACGCGAGCATGTCGGTCGGCGTGGTGAGCGCGCTCGACCGCATGTGGAACCGCGCCGTGCAGACCGACGCCAAGATATCCCCGCACAACTACGGCGGCCCGCTCGTCGACGTCCGCGGCCGCGTCATCGGGTTGATTACCGAGATTCCGCTCGACGGTGCCGGCATGTCGGAAGGCGGCCAGTGGTACGACGCCGGAATCGGTTTCGCCGTGCCGTGGGAACACGTCGTTGCCGTTTGGCCGCGCCTGGCCAAAGGTGAGAACCTCAAAGCCGGTCGGCTGGGGATCAGTTTGCGAAGCACCGACTTGTTTTCCAAGCCGGCCGTGATCGGCGCAACCCAACCCGCTTCGCCCGCGCGAAACGCAGGCCTGCGGGCCGGCGACCGCATCACCGCCATCGACGGTGAGCCGATCGAACGCGGTGCACAGCTCAAGCAGCAACTCGGCAGCCGATACGCCGGCGACCGTCTGAAAGTGACCGTCCAGCGCGACGCAGCGACAAGCGAGCACGAAGTCGAGTTGGTGGCGGAGTTGCCGGCCTACGTACGGCCGTCGCTGGGGCTGCTGCCGCGACGCGACCTCGCGCAGGTCACCGTCCGCCACACACTTGCCGACAGCCCCGCCGAAAAGGCCGGCATGCAAGCCGGTGATACGATCCACAAAATCGGCGACCACGAAATCAATTCGCGACGCGATGCAACAGCCGCGCTCGCCGACCATTCTCCGGGCGAGACGATCGCCGTAACGTACCTGCGCGAAGGTGCAACACAAACCGTCGACGTCGTCCTCGGGAAGTTCGACGAAGCGACGCCCGACGAATTGCCGCCGGCCCGCGTCGGCCTCGGCGATGATGGCGTCGGTGATGATGGTCTCGGCGAAGCCGAAAAGCCGCAGCTCGATTTGGGCGTCGTCCCCATCAAGCTGCCAGAGTTCGCCGAGTCGGCCG
>JAJDEG010000283.1 GCA_029259895.1 Planctomycetota bacterium | reverse complement strand
CGACCTATTCGCCCGCCTCCGCTCCGAAGGCCGCAAGGCCCTCATGCCGTTCGTCACGGCCGGCGATCCCGATCTCGATTTCACCGCCGCCGTGCTGGCGGAACTCGTCCGCCGCGGCTGTGCCCTCTGCGAGCTAGGCATACCCTACAGCGACCCCATCGCCGACGGCCCAGTGATCCAAGCCTCCTACACCCGGGCGCTCGACAAAAAAATCAAGCTCGACGCGATTTTGAAGATGCTCGCCAGTGTAACGCCAAAGCTCGCCGCCCCGGTGGTCACGATGGTCAGCTACGCGATCATCTACCGCCACGGCCTCGCCCGATACGTCGACGACGCCCAAGCTTCCGGCGCGTCCGGCGCGATCGTGCCCGACCTGCTCGTCGAGGAATCGGCCGAGTTCGTCGAAATCTGCCGCCAGCGCGACTTCAGCCTCATCCAACTCGTCACGCCGACCACGCCGCGCGACCGGGCCGTCCGCATCGCCGAGAACACCACCGGGTTCATCTACTACGTCTCGGTAACGGGCATCACCGGCGAGCGAACCGAACTCCCGCCCAAACTGCTCGAAGACGTAGCATGGCTCCGCAAGCGCACGGAACTGCCAATCTGCATCGGCTTCGGCATCAGCCAGAGCGAGCACGTCCGCAAGCTGGCACCGGTAGCCGACGGCCTAATCGTCGGCTCGGCGATCGTACGGCGCATCGCCGAAGCAGCGACCAAGCCGCGCGAGGCGGTGCTCAAGGACGTCGGCGATTTTGCCGCGGAGTTGCTGGCCGCAATCGCAGAATAGTCGACACTCCAAACCATTCGGCGGAGGAGTTGTCCGCAGATGGCGTGGATTGTCGCAGATAAGGAGCAAGCAATAGTCGCCAGCAACCTGAGGACATGATGCGATTCGTCGAGCGCTTCCTGAAACAGCGGCTAACGCAACTCTCGACCGCGTCCTACGAACTGGTCGTCGCGTCGATCTCGAATCCTTTTGCAGAGCCTTTGCAAGAAAGGATTTGGTTCGCTGCGGCGGCGGGCGATTCGGTTCGGGTAGGTACAGCGCGCATCGTGACGCGCGGTTTTTGGATTCGGAAACGTGACGTCGAAGATATAGTCGAGACGACAATCGCGAGCGACGGCCCGGCAGCGATCTGTAGGGCATTGGGCATCGCGGGGCCAATTCCTCGGCACGCGCGGTGGATGGGAAAAGAACCGAGCTTTGATTCCGGAGATCCGTCGTTACTTACGGACTTAGATGGTTCTCGAATCGTTTACCATCTTGACGAGATTTCCGAGGCTGATGACTCTCAAGCGTTCTTCAAGACGTTTACCACGAAGCTGAACGCGATTCTATCAGTCGACGAACCGTAGTCGGTCGCGCTGCGCGCCGCCAGTGAGTCGCGGATGCAACTTTGACCGCTTTCGTGTATTCTGACCGCCGTGAGATGCTCGCAAGATACGACAAGCCTAAACAGAATCCGGACCTTGGGGGAACTTTACCCATGCTCATCATGAACATCCTGCTAACCGTCAACGACGAAGCCGACGTCGACACCGTCCGCGGCCTGCTGACCGAGCAAGCCCGCCTCTCCCGCGCCGAGCCGGGCTGCATTCAGTTCGACGCCTACCACTCCAACGCCGACCCCAAGCGGTTCCTGCTCCACGAACGCTGGGAGTCCCAAGCCGCCCTCGACGAACACCGCAAGGCCAAGGCCTACACGACGATCTACCAGCCCCAAGTCCTCCCCAAAGTCACTCGGGAAGCGCACCCCTCAACGCTGCTCGAATAGCCCGCCGAACGCGCAAATCGCCACATTTCCTTCCAATCCCGCGGCAGCAACGGCGAATAAACTCAATGCGAAGGGTGGATCGAACGGAGTGAGGCCGACCGTAACCGGCGCGCCATCTGGTGGGCCTCACTCCGTTCGCCCCACCCTACAGCTACAGCCTGCCGCCTATTCTGCTCTGGCCGCCAGCGCCCTCAGCGTTAGAATAAAGCCGCTTCATCGTTCCCCACGAAAGGACCGCCGCCGTGCCGGACGCCGCCACGACCGATCGCTACGACACCGATCGAAATGATGTCGACGAAGAATTCACCGTCGACCTCCGCGACCGCACCTTCGCCGCCGTGTTCGCCTGGCTACTTCCCGGCGCCGGACACGCCTACCAACGTCGTTGGGGCAAGAGCGTCCTGTTCTTCACCTGCATCATGGGCACGTTCCTCTTCGGCATGTATCTGGGCAGCGGCAAGGTCGTCTATGCCGCCTGGGGCAAGACCTCCGACGAACGCCGCTTGCCTTACCTGCTGCAGGCCGGCGTCGGCCTCCCCGCCATGCCGGCCCTGGTGCAAGCGAACTTCGCGTCGCGGCCATTCGGTTCGTTCATGGCTCCGCCGCGGTTCCCCGGCCCGAACGAGCCGCCGTTCGTCGCGCGCGAATTGCCCGACGGCAGTGTAGAGCATTACAAAGATGAGCTGGCCTACTGGAATCTGGTTATCGACGACTTCGAGCTAGGCACGGTCTACACGATGATCGCCGGCCTGCTCAACGTACTGGCAATCTACGACGCCTGGGCGGGGCCGGTGATGGCCCTACCTGACGATCGCCGCAAGCGCAAGAAGGACGGCGACGAAAGCGACGACGATGCCGGCGACAAGAGTAGCAAGAAAACGCCCGCACCTTAGCGTTGCCGCGCCGCGCAATCCCGTTCCCCGCGAAAGTTCCGCCATGTTCGAATCGATGCTAATCGCCATGTCGCCGGCCAATCTCTGGCACCTCGTCCCACTGCTCACGGCGGTCAGCCTCGTCTACGCGGCCACGCGCCACGAGCTGCTCGTCCCTATCACCGCCCACGCCGTCCGCTTCGCCATCTGGATCGTCGTCTTCATGGCCATCGTCTTCGGCGTAATCCAACTCATAGAATGGTTCATGTAATCCCTGCCCACTGTCCCCTACGCCCTGCTCCCTTTTCCCTGCTCCCTCACAGTCCCTCGCGCAGCACGTCGTCCAACGGTGGCGGCGCTTCTCCCCTCTCGCCCGCTTCGCGCGTCGCGTGCATCGCCGCCACGAGCTTCTCCACCACGTCGCCGCACCGGC
>JAJDEG010000282.1 GCA_029259895.1 Planctomycetota bacterium | reverse complement strand
TCGCCCTTGAGCAGTTCCTCGGCGAGCGGGTCTTCGATCCAGGCCTCGATCGCCCGACGCAGCGGCCGCGCGCCGAAGTCCGTGTTCGCCCCCTTCTTGATGACGAAGGTCTTGGATTCGTCGGACAGTTCCAGCTTGAGGCCCTTTTCCTCGAGGCGTTGGCGGACCTTGTAGAGTTCCAGGTCGACCACCTGCTTGAGGTCTTCGACGTTCAAGTGGCGGAACACGATCACGTCGTTGATGCGGTTGAGGAATTCGGGGCGGAATACCTTTTCGATTTCGCCAGACACACGGGCCTTCATGCTGTCGTAGGACGCATCGTCGTCGGGCTTCTGGAATCCGAAGGCCGATTCGTTCTTGATGGCATCGGCCCCGGCATTAGTGGTCATGATGAGGATCACGTTGCGGAAGTCGATGTGGCGGCCGAAACTGTCGGTCAGCCGGCCTTCTTCCATGACTTGCAGCAACATGTTGAAGACTTCGGGGTGGGCCTTCTCGATTTCGTCGAGCAGGACGACGGCATAAGGCCGGCGGCGGATTTTTTCCGTCAACTGGCCGCCTTCCTCGAAGCCGACGTAGCCCGGCGGCGCGCCGATCAGGCGGCTGACGTTGTGCTTCTCCATGTATTCGCTCATGTCGATCTGGATGAGCGCGTCCTCGTCGCCGAACATGAACTCGGCCAGCGCCTTGGCGAGCAGCGTCTTGCCGACGCCGGTCGGCCCGGCGAACAGGAAGCAGCCCGTGGGCCGTTTGGGGTCTTGGAGACCGCTGCGGGCACGGCGGACGGCCTTGGAGACGGCCTTGATCGCTTCCTCCTGGCTGATGACCTTTTTGTGCAGGTCCAATTCCATTTGCATCAGCCGCTTGCTGTCTTCGGTGGTCATCCGCATGAGCGGGATGCCGGTCATCTTCGAGATTACTTCGGCGATGATCTCGTCGTCGACAAGGCCGTCCGACTCGCGGGATTTGTCTCGCCAATCTTTCGAGATTTGGGCCTTCTTCTTCTTGAGCTTATCGGCCTGATCGCGGAGGCGGGCCGCTCGCTCGAAATCCTGATTGGCGACGGCCTCTTCCTTGTCCTTGTTGAGCTGCTCGACTTGGGCGTCGATTTCCTTGAGGTCCGGCGGCTTGGTCATCGAGCGCAACCGCACGCGGGCACCCGCCTCGTCGATTACGTCGATCGCCTTGTCGGGAAGGCAGCGGCCAGTGATGTAACGGCTGGATAGTTCGACGGCGCTCGCCAACGCCCCGTCCGTGTAGCTGACGCGGTGATGGGCTTCGTAACGATCCTTCAATCCGTGGAGAATTTCGACGGCCTCGTCCTTCGTGGCCGGCTCGACCATCACGATTTGGAAGCGGCGATCGAGGGCGCTGTCCTTCTCGATGTACTTGCGGTATTCGTCGAGCGTGGTGGCGCCGATGCATTGAATCTCGCCGCGGGCCAGCGCCGGCTTGAGCACGTTCGAGGCGTCGATGGCCCCTTCCGCTCCGCCGGCGCCAACGAGGGTGTGCAATTCGTCGATGAAGAGAATCGTATTCTTGGCGCGGCGGACTTCGTTCATCACCGCCTTGATTCGCTCCTCGAACTGGCCGCGGTACTTTGTGCCGGCGACCATCATGGCGAGATCGAGTACGACGATCCGCTTGTCGGTCAGCAATTCGGGTACGTTGCCCTCGACGACGCGCTGGGCAAAGCCTTCGACGATGGCCGTTTTGCCGACGCCGGCTTCGCCGAGCAGCACGGGGTTGTTCTTCGTACGGCGGCTAAGGATTTGGATCGCTCGTTCGATCTCGCGTTCGCGTCCGATGACGGGATCGAGCTTGTTCTGGCGGGCGAGTTCGGTGAGATCGCGGCCGAAGCTATCGAGAGCAGGCGTCTTGGACTTGTTGCCTTTGCCGCTTCCGCCTTCGCTGCCGCTGCCACCGCCGCCGCCACTGCGTTCGGTGCCGCCGCGGCCGCCTTCTTCGCTCTCCATGCCGTGGCCGAGCAGATTAAGGACTTCCTCGCGGACCTCCTCGAGCTTGAGACCGAGGTTCATCAGAACTTGCGCGGCGACGCCTTCTTGCTCGCGCAACAGGCCGAGCAGGATGTGTTCGGTACCGACGTAGTTGTGATTGAGATTGCGGGCTTCCTCCATCGAGTACTCGATGACCTTTTTCGCCCGCGGCGTTTGCGGGAGCTTGCCCATCGTGACCATTTCGGGTCCGCTTTGGACGAGTTTTTCGACTTCGAGGCGAATCTTGCGGAGGTCGACGTCGAGGTTCTTGAGCACGTTAGCGGCGACACCGCTGCCTTCCTTGATGAGGCCAAGGAGGATGTGTTCCGTGCCGATGTATTCGTGGTTGAACCGCTGCGCTTCCTGGTTGGCAAGCTGCATCACCTTGCGGGCGCGGTCGGTAAATCGTTCGTACATTGCTGGGCTCCGCGTTGTTCGTTGCGCCGTCGTTACGCCGCTTTGGTCTGATCCGTTTCGCTGGCTTGGGCGTCGTCGTTTGCGGGTCGGTCCATCTCGTCTAACAGTTTCAAATCTCGTTCAATTTCCATCGACCAGGGCTGGGCGGCTTCCAGCCGCGACAGTCGGGCCAACTCGTGGCGGGCCTCGTCGGTTCGTCCCGTGCGTCGCCAAAGCGCGGCAAGCAACAATCCGGCCGCACAATCCCGTTCGTTCATGGCGAGCAGCTTGTGCAATTGCCGTTCCGCCGCCACGAAGTTTCGCTTCAAGTATTCGCTTACGGCCGCTGGATACAAGTCCTCGACAACCGTTGTCGGCGATTGCCGTTGGTTTTGCCCGTCGCGCCGCACAATCCAGCGCCAGGACACTGCGGCCGCAGCCAACCAGGCCCCGACCACGAGCAACCAGCCCACGCTCGTCACGACCGGCGATGCCAACTCGTACCACACGAGCGACACGGCCAACAATCCGTTGAACGCGACGGCGAACGCCATCGCGCCGGCCAAGCCGCCCCACGATCCGTCGAACCACAACTGCGGCAAGCCCGGCCAAAGGCACGTCGCCAAGCGGCGCGATTTCCACGCCGCACGGGAGAACGTCGCCGATTGCTCGAACCATCGCCGCACCGCTTCGCTCCTTCAATTGCGGATGCTTTCACATCGCGGCTGCGATTAACAGGACATCACGGCGTCTCACGGGGTGCCACTGGCTCCGCCAGTGCGCGATCGACGTCGATCTTTACGTCGCACTGGCCGAGGCACTGGCCGAGCCAGTGGCACCCAACCGCCGGTGACGCCCAGCCGCACGCACTCGCAGCGCATACGGACACGCAGCCACGCGGAATTCTAACTCTTAATCACCCCCCAGGCAAGGCAACCGAAACCGTTGTGGCGCTTTGAGTTGCCGCGAGACGAACGAACTGCGAGATTACCGTGCTAGCAGCGCGCGAAACATCGATTATGCGGCTTGTAACGACGCGAGATGCTCCCATGTACGTACGATTTTCAATTCGGGCGCGAAAGGTTCTCGTCGTCGCTCATCAAGAGGCCCTTCAGTTCCATCACGAATACGTCGGCACCGAGCACATCCTGTTGGGCCTTCTGGCCGAAGGGAGCGGCGTCGCCTGCGCAGCACTTACGAGTTTTGGCGTCAATCTGGCGGAAGCCCGACGCCGCGTCGAGGCGATCATGCCTCGCGGCGAGACGAATCCTGAGGCCAAGCTTCCCCAAACGCCGCGGGCAAAACACGCAATACTCAATGCGATGAACGAATCGCGCGCAATGGGTCGAGATTCTGTCGATGCGGAGCAGTTGCTGCTCGGCCTTTTGCGTCAGGAGGACTGTGTCGCGGCACAGGTGCTAGGCGACTTCCACGTCACCGTCGGCGAATTGCGTCGTGAAGTCTTACAAATGTTGTCGCGTTTGGGACGCGAAGAGGATTACGCTATCGAAATCGTCCACGGCCACGATGGAATCACGAAATCGGTTTCGGCCGCGAAAATGCGAGTCGAACGAAGCGGCAAATCCGAATCGTCCTCGCTGCAAACGCCCACCGGAAGTCCATTCATGTCGCCCGGTTCGCGGACAGCAATACTCCGTATCCTCGACGCCTCGGCCAATCGAGCGGCCGAAGGGCTTCGCGTCGTCGAGGATTACCTGCGCTTCGTTCTCGACGACCCGTTGCTGACGGACGAAGTCAAGACGCTGCGGCACGACCTCGCCGCGGCAGTTTCTCAGCTTGACCGCGGCGATTTGATAGCCGCCCGCGACATCCGCGGCGATGTGGGCGTCGACATCAAGACCGAAGCCGAAACGCAGCGCGGCGAACCGCTGGCCGTGCTCTCGGCCAACTTGCATCGCGCCGCCCAAGCGCTGCGCAGCCTTGGCGAGTACTCGAAA
>JAJDEG010000281.1 GCA_029259895.1 Planctomycetota bacterium | reverse complement strand
GTCGCGCGCAACTTCGGTCGCTCGGCGGCGGTCGCGCCGGCGGCTCCTGCGGCGGTCGTCGCTTCCGCACAGCGACGACCGGATGCCATCGCTGCGCGTCGCCCCTCGTCGGCATTCGCTGCAACGTCCCGCAGACGCATCGGTTGGCAATCCGCCGATCTCGCACTGGCCGACGACATTGAGGCCACTGCTCACCGCACGCTGACTGCCTTTCGTACGACCACGGAGCGGTCTTCACGCCGCCGACGCTAGACTGTGGGTCGCTTTGGATCCCTTACGCCCTCGATAACACCCTCGATGCCTTGGAGACGATGATGCCTATGTACTTGCGATTGTCCGTCGCGTTGGTTTGCGGATTGGCGTTGGCCTCGACCGCCGTTGAGGCGAAGGGGCCCAGCTACACCGACCCGAAGAAAACGGATGCGGATTTTGCGTTTCAAGGTGAATACACCGGGAAACTTGGTGACCTGAAAATGGGCATTCAAGTGATTGCCCTCGGTGAAGGGAAGTTCCACGCCGTCTCCTTTGTCGGCGGTTTGCCGGGCGACGGATGGGATGGGAAGAAGAAGGGCGAGAGCTCGGGCGAGTTGAACGAAGGCGTTCTCAAGATCGACGACATCGAGATCAAAGACGGCAAGATGAAAATCGGCGACGCGGCAACCTTCGAAAAAGTTCACCGAAAGAGTTCGACTCTGGACGAGAAACCACCCGAAGACGCCGTCGTGTTGTTCGACGGAAAGAACGCCGACAATTGGGTCGGCGGCAAACTGACCGAGGACGGGCTGTTGATGCAGGGTTGCACCAGCAAGCAGACTTTTGGCAGCCATCGCCTGCACATTGAGTTTCTGCTCCCCTATCAACCGCAAGATCGGGGCCAGGGGCGCGGAAACAGCGGCGTCTACGTTCAGGGCCGGTATGAAGTCCAGATGCTCGATTCGTTCGGTTTGGAAGGCAAGGACAACGAATGCGGCGGCGTTTATTCGGTGAGCGCGCCGAAGCTCAACATGTGCTACCCGCCCTTGTCGTGGCAGACGTACGACATCGACTACACGGCGGCAAAGTACGACGACGCCGGCAAGCTGACCGAGAACCCTCGCATGACGGTTCGCCACAACGGCGTGGTGATTCACGAGAATCTCGAACTTCCGGGCGAGCGCAATACGACCGCCGCCCCCGCGAAAGCTGGTCCGGAGCCGGGGCCGGTTTACTTGCAGAATCACGGCAATCCGGTGCGGTACCGAAACATCTGGGTCGTCAAAACGGACTCGTAGCGTAGTGTTTGGGTCGAAGTCGAGCTCGAACGCCGGCTGGCGAATCGGGGTGAGCGCGGAATGTCTCACGTTTCGACGTCGCCGCGAGCGGCCGGTCACGTTGCGTGAGCGAATGATGCGTTGCCTTGCCGGCCGGCACGGAGATGCTCGCTAGGACCGCATCCTTCAAGAAAGCTCGGCTATTCGCTTCGCACCTGGCTCGACGAGGTATTGCGGCCGTCCTTGCAGATCCGCGATCGTTGCCGCGTCGGCGTCGATGCCCAAGTTGTGGTACAGCGTGGCGAAGACGTCGGCGAACGTCACGGGTCGGCTGACGGCTTCGCCGCCCAAGCGATCGGTCGCGCCGATGGTCTGGCCGGTGCGCATGCCGCCGCCGGCTAGAATCGCGCCCGACACGCGCGGCCAATGATCGCGGCCGCCGCCGGCGTTGATCGTAGGCGTGCGGCCGAATTCACCCCAGGCGATCACCGAGACGTCGCGTTCTAATCCTCGCTCGTGCAAATCCTCGATCAGCGCGGTGATGCCCTGATCGAAGACGGGCAGATCCTCGCGTTGGCGTTTGAAGATCGAATTGTTGGGCCCGCCGTGCCAATCCCATTTGCTATAGGCGACGGTGACGACGCGGACGCCGGCCTCGATCAAGCGACGGGCCATCAAGAAGTTTTGCGGCACGCGCGGCGCGCCGTTGCCGTCCATGAAGACGGTCGGGTCGCCGGTCCCATAACGGGCGACGATGCGCGGATCTTCCTTGGATAGGTCGAGCGCGTCGACCAACTTCGACGACGTGAGGATATCCATCGCCTGGGCGGTGAACTGATCCATGCCCGACATCTGACCGCTGGCGTCGGCGTCGCGTCGCAGTCGATCCATCGCGGCGAGCAGATTGCGGCGGTCGTTCATGCGGCCTGACGAAACGCCTTGGAGCACCATGTTGTCTCGGCTTGCTCCGAGGGCCGCGAACCCATCGTGGCCGACGCCCAAGAATCCGGGACCGGGCTCGTTGTAGGGCGGGTGCGTGCATTTGTGGCAGAGGCTTACGAACGGCGGCACGGCCGGATTCGCGGCCCCTTGCAGCTTCGCGACGGCCGAACCGAATTGCGGCCACTGGCCCGTTGGCATCGGCTGGCGTTGATCTCGACCCGTGTAACATTGAAATGCGTGGTGATCGTCCTGGGCGCCGACGATCGAACGGATGATGGCGAACTTGTCCATCATTTTCGCCATCCGCGGCAAGTGCTCGCAAAGATCGATGCCCTGCACGTTGGTGTGGATGGGGCGGAACTCGCCGCGGACTTCAACCGGGGCGTCCGGCTTGAGATCCCACATGTCTAGGTGCGGCGGGCCGCCGACCAGATAGATCATGATCAGCGACTTCTTTGAATCGCCGCGGCCGCGGACGGCCTCATCGGCAAGAAGTCGCGGCAGCGTCAATCCGGTCAGGCCGAGGCTGCCGATTCTCAGGAAGTTTCGCCGCGTTAGCCCTGTGCGCGACGGGAACTGTGGCGAAGGGCCGGAGAGCGCAGATCGCCGGTGCGAATCGTGGTCGTAGATCGTCAGCATGTTCTTCGCTCCACTTTCAACGAGCCGAATGCTGTCGCCACCGCGACGTGTCCCGTCATCGTAACCGATTAGCGTGCGAGTTGTCGAATCCAGTCTTTCGTTGGGCCGTGCGCAGTGAATCGCTTTTCGCGAATTTAGGTATGGAGAGCGAAATCGGCTACTTCCGTTTGGCGGATCGGGACATCATCATTCAGGGACAGTATTTTTCAGGGGCAGCGAAGTTTTGGGCTTTTGGCCGTTGCAAGTGGGCCAATGTTTTCGTATGAGTGGGGTTATGGCGATGGAGCGCGCTGCGTTCGTGCTGGCGTCTCGCCTACGGAATCGCGTTCGCGTCGTTCGGTCGACGATTGAGGCTGCGTCGCCGGCCGAGGGGCAGTGCAAACAGCACGGCTAGCATCTGCGCCGCTGAATTTCGCCGCGCGAAGTCGAAACGTTTTTTTTTGAAAGTTGACCTGCATGTCGCGTCGCGCGCTGGTTACGGGAATCACGGGTCAGGATGGTTACTATCTTGCCGATCTGTTGCTCAAGCAGGGCTACTCGGTGTTCGGGATGCTGCGGCCGGAGCTGCGGCAGGACTTCTCGCGCATCGGGCCGCTGGAAGACCGGCTGTCGCTGGTGGTAGCCGATTTGCGGGATCGCCAATCGGTGCTGGAACTCGTCGAGCGCGTCGCGCCGGATGAAATCTACAACCTGGCGGGCAACAGTTTCGTGCCGGACAGTTGGCAGGAGCCAATCGAGGCCGGCGACGTGATGGGGCTGGGCGTGGTGCGGCTGCTGGAGGCGATTCGCACGACGAACCCGGCCATTCGCTTCTTGCAGGTCGGATCGAGCGAGATGTTCGGGCAGGTGGACGAGGAGCCGCAGAACGAGCGAACGCCCTTTCGACCACGGACGCCCTACGGCGCGGCGAAGGTGTTCGCGGCCAATGCGGTGGCGAACTTCCGCCGGCATCACGGTTTGTTCGCCTGTACGGCGATCGCGTTTACTCACGAGTCGCCGCTGCGGAACAAACGGTTCGTGGTTCGGAAGGTGACGGACGCGGCGGCCCGCATCAAGCTTGGCCTGCAAGACAAGCTGGTGCTTGGGAATATGGACGCGGCTCGGGACTGGGGCTTTGCTGGGGATTACGTGCGGGCGATGTGGATGATGCTGCAGCGCGACGCGGCGGATGATTTCGTAGTCGCGACGGGTGAAAAGCACACAGTGCGCCGGCTGGTGGAGCAGGCGTTCGGTCACGTGGGACTCGATTGGCAGACGCACGTCGAGGTGGACCCGCAATTTTTTCGGCCCGAGGACAGCACGACGCTACGCGGCGATATCCGCAAGGCCCAAGCGGAACTTGGCTGGTCGCCGGAAGTTCACTTCGACGGTTTGGTGCGGATGATGGTCGACGCCGATCTGGAGCGCGTGCGCGCGGAGACGACCTAACGCCGCTCTTCGTCGCCTGAATCGGTGTTTGCGCCGGCGTCGCTATCCGCGTCGTTATCCGCTTCTTCGTCGTCGGTCGCCGGCGTCGCGTTCGGCTCCGTCGTTTTGACGGCGGGCGGCGGATTGTCGATGACTCTCGGGCGGGTGATCGGCTTGGGCCGTTCGTCGAAGTCCGCGCCGATCATGTCCTTGAGCTGTTGTTTCTGCCGCGGCGATAGTTCGTCTAGGATCTCCTCGCGGGCCTCTTCGCGCAGCTTGGCGATATCTTCTTCGAGTCGCTGCTGCACTTCGATCGCCTTGCGGCGGATGCGCTCCTTTTGGGCGTCGTCGATATCGAGCGTTTTGGCGAGTTCCGTATTGACGAGCGAACCCGACGTTCCGTGACGCTTCATCTTCATGCGGAGCGAGATTTCTTCGAGCCGCTTGCGTTGGTGCGGTAGCAACACGTCGTCGACCTTCTCCTTCAGTTCTTCGCGCAGTTGCTTCATAATCTCTTGCGTTTTCTGGAAATCGGCGGGCGGTTCGACGAGGCGGGGAACGAAACCGCCGGCGGGGCCTGGATTGCTGCCACCAGGCGCGGAAGTGCCCGCGTTGTTGCCGCGTTGTTCTTGAAGCTCGCGCATGCGCTGCTGTCGTTGTTCGCGCATTTCGGCGAAATGTTTCTGGGTCTTTTCCTGCATATGGCGCTGGGCATCGCGAATCTTTTCGCGTTGCTCGTCGATGAGTTCCAATTCCTGCTGGACGTTGCCCCAATTGAGCAGCGACGACGGGTCTTCGCCGAAGGATTGAGAATAGAAAAGCTGGCCTCCGTTGGCTCCGCTAACAACGAGTGGCGCCCATGCGTCCGGGCTTTCGGTGACGATCCTAAACGCCGTGCCGTCGCCGCCGCCGGGTGCCACATCAATATGTAGCGCCGGAGGAATTGCCGGCGCGACTTCAATCTCGACATCCTGAGCCGCCGCGTTCGCCGCCAAGCCACCGATGGCCAGCAGCGTCGAACCGGCGAACGAAATTCCACGCGACGCTCGACAGAACTTCGTCGACATGACACGACTCCTGAAAGGACGTTGATTGGGCGCAGGGAACGCTTAGGATGTTACCGGTGGAGCGATTGTCTTTCGCGGAATGGCCAAAAGACGCAGAAACGCAGAAACTTTGCTGAGCGGTCGCGATCGGTTTTCACCGTCGGAGGGTCGCTCGCTGGGTGTAGCGTAACCGCGCCGCGGTCGGTGTGCCAATGGCGTTTGTGGCGGGTTGACGTCGGCGGCCAAGGGACGGTTGCGCCGGAGAGGCTGGTTTCGGGCGATTCGGGTCGATTAGACTGGTACGCGTAGACTGGCACGCGCCCATGCAACCGTATTCCCCGCCCGCTTCGAGGCTTCACTTTGGAGGCTAAACCATGATCGCCTACCGTCGTTTTCATTCGCCGCAGCATCCTACGCGGTTGGCGTGCCGAAAGTTCACTTTTCTCGCCGCTGGAATCGCCCTGACGCTGCTGCCGGTGTCGCGACTGCTGGCCGCGGAACTGCCGCGGTTTGAGATGCAGGAATTGAGCGAGAAGGTGACGGTCGGCTATGCCGTGTCGCTGGTCGACATGAACGCCGACGGCAAGACGGACGTTTTGGTCGTCGACAGCAAGCGGCTGATCTGGTTCGAGAACCCGTCGTGGAGGCTGCACACGATCATGTCCGCGCCGGATAAGGCCGACAACGTTTGCATCGCCCCGCACGATATCGACGGCGACGGTCTGCTCGACGTAGCACTGGGGGCCGACTGGACGCTCAACACGCGTGCCGGTGGTACGATCCAATGGTTCGCGCGGCCCGAGAAGGCGGACCAGCTATGGAAGCTGCATCCGATTGGCGAGGAGCCGACGGTGCATCGCATGCAGTGGATCGATCTGGCGGGCGACGGGAAGCCGGAGTTGGTCGTGTTGCCGCTGATGGGGCGCGACACGACGCGGCCGAACTTCGCGGAGCGAGGCGTGCGGATGCTGGCGTATTCGATTCCGGCGTCGCCGAAGACGGATTCCTGGCCCGTCGAAGTGCTGGCCGACGATCTGCACGTTGCACACAACTTCTTTCCCACCGATCTGGACGCCGACGGCAAGACCGATGTGCTCGTGGTGAGCTTCGAGGGCGTGAGTTTATTGCAGCGCGTCGCCGAGGGCGACAAGACTCGCTGGAAGCGAACGCTGATCGGCGAAGGGAACCAGAAGACTTCGCCGAATCGCGGCGCGAGCGAGATTAAGCACGGTCGGCTCGCCGGTGGTGGCGATTACATCGCGACGATCGAGCCGTGGCACGGACATCAGGTCGTCGTCTACACGCGGCCGGAAGGTTCGCCGTCGGAATCGGCGACCAAAATGTGGACGCGGCACGTGATCGACGAGCAGCTTCAGTGGGGACACGCCGTGTGGTGCGCGAACCTGGACGACGACGAGGACGAAGAGCTGATCATCGGGGTCCGCGACGACAAAGACAATTCGGCCCGCCGCGGCGTGCGGATTTACGATCCAGCGGGCGAAAAAGGCGCGATCGTCGATCCGGCGACGTGGAAGCGGACGCTGCTGGACACGGGCGAGATCGCGGTCGAAGACCTGGCGGCGGCCGACCTGGACGGCGACGGCCAAACCGACATCGTCGCGGTAGGGCGGGCGACGCACAATATTCGGATTTATTGGAATCGTGGGAAGTAGGTCGCGCCGCGCCACCGCGCGTTATGGAAACGGCTCCCGTCCAGTTTATTCCCCCGTTTATTCCCCCATTGGGAATCAAACAGGATCGACTCACCACCAAACTCGGAGAATCCGCCATGATGCCCGCACGTTTGAATGTCCCGCTTACATTTCTTGGTATTGTTGTCCTGGCATCGAGTGCTGGGGCACAGAACGAACCCGCATACCGGCTCGCGTATCCGAGTGAAAACGAAACGAAGGACAAGGGAGTGCCGGTCGTTAAAGCGTACTTGGAGTTGATGGTGAAAAATCGAGACCGACCACTAGAAAACGATGCAGAAATGTGGTCAATGATCTCGCGCGAATACCTCGCGTCCCAAAACGTAGAAATGGATCGGTTTATTCTGAACACTTACATAATTGAAGAATACCGTTTGGTTGGCGTAAAGAACCAGTATGTAATGGCAGAGGTCTCGCATAAGGATGGTTGGACTCGGACGCTCACGTTTCGAATCCTGAAGGAAGACGAGAATTACGTAATCGAGCCGTCAGGCCTTGATCGACAATCGGAGCAAGACCTAGTCCCCAGTTCCGTTACTCCATGGTGGACAGCGGGCGACCCGGTCAAGAAGCCAAGGGAGTAACTACCGGGACTCCTTCAAACTAGCGACGACGAATTCGATGGATGACAGTCTCGCCTTGCGAGTATCGAAGATTCGCTTGCTGCGCGAACGTCGCTTTGGATAGAATGAATCAATGGCATCGCATTTCACGTCCGCCGACGGCGTCGCACCCCCGTGGGAATCGCCGGCGGTGCATACCTTCAGCGTCGAACAGTTCCACCAACTGGCCGCGGTTGGCGTGTTGCGCAACGACGACCGCGTCGAACTTATCGATGGATGCATTTTCGACATGACTCCCATCGGCGCGCCCCATGCGACCAGCGTGCAGAAAACCCTCGCCGCGCTCTGGAGGCTGCCGCTCGACGTCGCCGGCGCTTGGCATGTGCGGATTCAGCAGCCGCTAACCCTCGCGCGCAGCGAACCGCAGCCCGACCTAGCGATCGTCCGCGGCGCGCCCGACGATTACGCGCGGCAGCACCCCGGCGCGAGCGACGTGGGCCTGGTCATCGAAGTCGCCGACGCATCTGCCGGCCGAGGTCGCGGCGCCTGCGGTCGCGGCGGCCTATCGCCAACGGTGGCGAATCGAGACCGTGTTTTTCGAGCTGGATCGCGTGTTCAACGGCGAGATCAAGACGCTCGGTCATCCCGGCGCGGCGCTCTTGGCCTTCTCGCTGACGCTGATCGCGTACAACGCGCTGCGCGTCGTACGCACGGCAATGGCGGCCGTTCACGGTCAACGGGCGGCGGATCAAGTGTCGGAATACTACCTGACCGAACTGGTCACCACGGCTTGGCGAGCGCTCGACATCTTCGCCTCGGCTGAGGACTGGACCAACAAGTACGCCCACGCTTCCGCCAGAGTGATCGCCGCGGCGCTCACGCGCGCGGCGCAACACGTCGACATGCAGCGCATCAAAAAAACCACCCGCGGCCCCAAAAAACCGCCACCAAAACGCATCGCAAACAAGCGCCAGCCCCACGTCTCAACCTATCGAGTGCTCAAAGCACGAAGGCAGGTAAAATAGACGGGAAGACAACATATTCAAAGGGCCGATCTCTAACACTTATCTCTAACGCCGATCAATAACGAGGAATATCCGATGAAGCACGCCATCTCCCGCCGCCGAATGCTGCAAACCTCCGCCGCCATCACCTCCGGGGTCTGGCTCGGCACGACCTCGCGTTCGCGAGCCGCCGATTCGCCCAACGAGAAGCTGCGGATCGCCTGCATTGGCATCGGCGGCCAGGGCCGTTACAGCCTCGACAGAGTCGACAAGCCCGAGAACATCGTCGCCCTCTGCGACGTCGACGAGCAGCGGGCCGGCAACGCCTACGAAAAACACCCCCATGCAAAACGCTTCACCGATTTCCGCAAAATGTTCGACGCGATGGAGAAGGGGATCGACGCCGTCACGATCGCCACGCCGGACCATACGCATTTCCATCCGGCCTTGTGGTCGCTCACCCGCGGCAAGCACATTTACCTTGAAAAACCGCTCGCCCACAACGTATGGGAAGTCCGCGAGTTGACCAACCTCGCCGCCGAGAAGAAACTCGCCACGCAACTCGGTGCCCAACGACACGCCATCGGCGGGCTTCGCAACGGCGTCGAGATCGCGAAGTCGGGCGTGCTGGGCGACATCACCGAAGTCCATTGCTGGGTCGGCGGCGACCGCGGCATGCCGCAGATTCCCTCCGACAAGCAGGCCGCTCCGTCGCATCTCGATTGGGATCTCTGGCTCGGACCGGCCAAAGAGCGGCCGTATCATAAGACCTATTGCCCTTACGGCTGGCGGTTCTGGTGGGATTTTGGCACGGGCGAAACCGGCAACTGGGGCTGCCACATTCTCGACATTCCGTTTTGGGCGCTCGATCTCAAGTCGCCCACCAAGGTCGAGGTATCGGGTCCGCCGGTCCACGAGCAGACGACGTCCAAGGCGATGCACGCGAAGTTCGACTTCCCGGCAACCGACCAACGCGGCCCGGTCGCGCTCCATTGGTATCACACCAAGAGCGACCCGCCGGCGCTAACCGAGCGCGGCCTGTCCGGCAAAGGATTCAACACGTGCTTCATCGGCACCAAAGGCGTGCTGCGCTGCGGCTTCGGCGGCTGGAAGCTCTCGCCAGAGAAAGACTTCGCCGGCTACCAAGTGCCGAAAACAATTCCCGCGTCACCAGGCTTTCACAAAGAATGGCTCAATGCCATCCGCGGCAGCGAACCGGCAACCTGCAACTTCGCCTACACCGGCCCACTAACGGAGACGGTCCTGCTGGGCAACGTAGCCTACCGAGCGGGCGAAGCATTCGCGTGGGATGCGGCGAAGCTCAAAACCGTCGGCAGCGACAAAGCGCAGAGCCTGATCCGCGAGGAATACCGCAAGGGCTGGGAGACGTAAACGGCAGTCACTTGTTTGCCGTCGACCACCACATCCAGTATCCGCGCCCATCCGTGCAATCCGTGGTCTCTATTCACCACGGATGACACGGATGGGCACGGATGAAGGCACTTGCTCAATTCACGATCCGTTTCCACTCAAGCCGGGCGTTCTTGAAATTGAGCAGCAGCGCCAGCCTGAGACCGGTGATCTTCAAGTACCCAATCATCTGCGCCGTGTGAGCGTCGTGCAGTGCCGTGGCGACTTTTGCGTCGGCGATTATCTTGGAGTCCACGATCAGGTCGGGAACGAGCGTGCCGATGTGCTGGTCGTCGTAGTGAACGGGGAACTGTCGCTGCTGCTCGACCACATGGCCCCGCTTGCGCAGTTCGATGCACAAGGCTCGCTCATACAACTTCTCGTCGAGTCCCGGCTTCAATGCATTGAGCACGGTCATCGCCGAGCCAATGATCGACTCGCTCAATTCTCTATGCACCAACTCACCATCCATCGACCCACCTCATCCACGAAAGGGCCAAACCGCCAACCGCATCATCCGTGCCATCTGTGCAATCCGTGGTTTCTCCCGCCTTTCCGGAACCCAACGCGCACACCGCATTCTCCGCGATTATCGCAAAGTGCCAATGGACGAACCAGCATGAGCGACAACGCGGCGCGATCTTAGTTTGTGGAGAACAGCGAGGCGCTTGCCCGCTTGGCCTAATCTCACCGGATCAGCGCAACTCGCCCGCATTGATCGCATCGATCAACTGCCGCAGCCGGCCCAGACTCCGCCGATTGAAATGGAACACGAGCCGCGACATGTCGGCGAGTTCCGGCTCGTCTTTCTCATCGGAAAGCGCGCCTCGTTGCACGAACCGACCATCTTGCAGCACGTCGGCGAACTGCTCATTGATCGATTCGAGCAGGGAGTCGCCAAGCGGTTCTTGCAGCCGCAGGACGAGATTTCGCTTCACGTATCGCATGCTGTGATACACGCGATAGAAATGTGTGATCTCGCCGACCGTTTCATCGAGATCGCAGGTGACGCGATACAGCGACGTATCTTCCGGCGAGATCATCCCCTGCGGCAGCAGCGTGTTGCGTAGGAAATCGTCGAGCGGCTTCCAATACTGCCCGCCCGGCGCGTCGGCCAGCACCAGCGGCACCATATCGCGCTTGCCGGTTTGCAGCAGCGTGAGCACTTCGAACGCCTCGTCGAGCGTGCCGAATCCGCCGGGGAAGCAGACCACCGCGTCGCATTCCTTGACGAACATCAGCTTGCGAGTGAAGAAATACTTCATGTTCACGAGCTTGCTGTCGCCGGCGATCACCGGATTGGCGTCCTGCTCGAAGGGGAGCATGATGTTCAGGCCCATCGAGTTGTCGCGGCCGGCCCCGACGTGTCCGGCTTCCATGATGCCGCTCGATGCGCCGGTGACGACGTACCACTCCAGCGCGGCCATCTTCTTGCCGAACGCCACGGCTTGTTGATACGCCGGTTCGTGTGGGCGGGTTCGCGCGGAGCCGAAGACCGTCACTTTTCGCCGCCAACGGTATGGCGCGAATACCTTAAAGGCATATCGCAGCTCGCGCAGCGCGCGGCTGAGAATCTTCAAGTCGCCGCGGCTGGTTCGATCGCTGGCCAAGCGGTCGGCCGAGTGCTTGATGTCGTCGATCAGATCGACGATCTTGCGGCGGTTCTGCGCTTCGCCGGGTTGCGCATCTCCGCTACGGTCGGGACGTTCGACAGGTGCGTTTTCGAGGGTCATTGAAACTCGGTTGCCGAAAAGTAGCGCGGCCAAGTGGCACCGGTGGGTCGTCGAACCGTGCCACCCGGCGCGATGCCGTCAATTATACCTTTTGTCCCACGCCGACGACCGAAAACGAAAACAGCCCGACCGCCGCTCGGTCGAGCTGGTGTATTTGTACGGATTTCGGCGCTGCGTTTCGGCACGGCGCCAACGAATTGCCGTGCGTACGGAAGTATCGATCGATCGTCGTACGACACGCAACCGTCGTACGGCACGTGGCTACGCCGACGGTCGACGATAGTGCTGGTAGGCCAGCAGCACTTCATACAGGTCCGTAGAAATCGTTACGTCGTCGGTAACGAAGTCGTCGAGCCAGGTGCGGCGGCT
>JAJDEG010000029.1 GCA_029259895.1 Planctomycetota bacterium | reverse complement strand
CTGGCGGCGTGCATTCGTTGGGGCCGGCGGGCCGCGACCGCGCAGGTCCGTTAGTTTCTGTAAAAGTCGATCCAATTTAGCGTGACCGCTTTGGGATTCTCGTCGAAGAGCGCTGGCGGGAGTCGCAGCTCGAAATAGCCGCCTTCGAGCGGAATCTTTTTGGCCGGTTTGCCGTCGCCGCCAATTAGGCGCACGTCGATCCAATAGGGACTCTTGGAATCGAGCGGCGCGTTCTCCTTGTCGCCGGACCAACTTCGCGGCTGGGCCGTTTGGGTCGATACGCTGGCGTGTAACTCGATCTTGCCGGCAGCGGCGTGGAATTTCTCCAGGCCTTTGAGGTGCAGGCGGAGGATCACGGCCTTGGGCCACTTGCCGCCGGTGCGGTGGATCGTGGCCTGGCTGATGCCCGTCGGGCTGTGGACGGAGAAGGTGGCGATTTCTTTTTCGACTTTGACCTGCACGCGGTCGTCGGCGCGCTTGGTGAACGATCTCGAACGGCGGTTTTGCATTGCTAGCGGCAGGGTCGCTAATGGAGTGGTCGTCGGCAGGGGCGTCGGCGCCACGGGCTTCGGCGGGATGAAACGTGGCCGTGGCCGCGAGGGCGATAGCGATACTTGCGATGCGGTGCATGGCGGGTTCCTGCGTGGATTTGGGCCGAGTGCCGCTGCGAATATTTAGCCGGGTGCGATGGCGGGATTGTAGTGTCGCTGGGCGATCGTCGCAAAGCAGCGAGACGGTGACGTCCAGAGGCGAGACGTGGGATTAGTTCGGCGTGAGGGTGGCCGATTTTTGGTTGAGATGGGGTTGAGGATTTGGTAAGTTGCTCGGTGCTTTGTCGAATGCCGGTGCGCTGTTGTCGTTGGCTGCGTGTGAGTGCTTCGCGGTTTGTTTATCGGCAGATTTCTTATCCGCAGATTTCGCAGATTTTCGCAGAGGAAGAACAAAGAAGAACAGAGGAGGATTGGAGGTTGCCTGGCGTCGGCCGATTCGGCGGCCGGTTTTTGTTAGCAGGGAGGCTGGCTTTTTTGTTTGGGGTGGAATCGGGGAATTCTTGAACGCAACCCCTGGGGCCCCCCTAGCGTTTGTTCAATAAGTCGCGGTCGTTGCAGGCCGGGCTTGGAAGGTGCGCGTGGTCGGTTTTTGATCGTGCTATGTCGCGGTGCTTAGAAAAGCGGGACGCGTTGTTTGTTTTGGGCGACCTGTCGGAACCGAAGGCTGTTTGATTTGGCGTACGGGGCTGAGCGAATATGCGACGCGGCACTTTGGAATTTGGAGACCTGTCGGTCGAGCGGCTGGCACGGTCGGGAGACCGTGCCAGAACGGCAGTTCAGCGTGGCGGCAACCACATGAAGCGGGTCGTGTGGTGCTGAACGACGAAATCAGTACTCGTCATGCTTCGTTTCCCAGCGAAAGCGGCCGGACCGGCCGCGTTAGCGGCTGACGAGTACTTTGCCGACTAGCTTTCGGTCGGGGAAGTTAACGAGCACGTAAGTATTCCCGCCGTCGGCGATGCGGACGGTGGTTTGCTCCGCCGTGCCGATCGTGCGCTGGCCTTGTGCCGGGGCGAGGGAGATCGCGTGTTCGCCGGCCGGGAGTTCGATGCGGCAGACTTGGATCTTGTCGGGCAGGAGGCCCCAGCAGCGAGTGTCGGCCGCTTCGGCTGCGCCCCAAGCCAGTTCGGCGGCCTCGAAGAGAAGATTCAGGGCGTTGCGGTCGTCGACGCCCGTGGCGAGCTTGGCACCTTCGACAACGCCGCGCTTGACGAGTCGCCGCACGACGGCGCGGGCCACGACTTGCGGGTAGACCGCTTCGTACTGCTCGGCGGCCATGCGGCCGACGTCGGTGATGGTTTCCGTTCGGCCGGCTTGCTGTGGGCCGATACTGACTAGCACGTTGTCGACGTCATTCCGCATAGCGACGACCTTCGGCACTTTGACGGGCGCGACCGACGTGGGGAGCGAGTATTTGTTTTGCGACTTGAGTACGACGTCGGCGATGAGCAGCGCGGCGGTCGAGGGCGTTTCGAGCGTTTCGACTTTGTACGGCCCGCGGCCGACGAGGGCGAAGACGTACAGCGCGCCGTGGCCGCGCTGAGAATGATGCCCGTTGCGGGCGCGTTCCAAGTCCCAGTGGCCGGTGCGGAATTGCGGCTCGAAGTAGACGACCTGCTGATACGCGCGGGCGGCGTCGGCGTAGTCGACGTGCGTTTCTTCGCGCAGCATGCCGTGAATGTACGGCCCGAGAGCGACTTGCTTGTAGGAGAGCTTGGGATTTTCGCCGTCCTTGTCGACGTCCTTGTGCGTGGCGGCGGCGATGATCTCGTGCTGCTTGGCGTTGATCTGATGGGCGTAAGCCACGGCATCGTCGCCGTCGGTCATCAGGTTTGACAGGGCGAGCATCGAGCGGATGAGGACTTTTTCGTAGTCTTCCCCGGCGTAGCTGCGGCGGTTGTCGTCGCTGAACATGGACCAAGCGGTTTCGCCGGCGGTCGGCTTGTCGAGTTCGTCGAAGCGGTCGCGAACCTCGCGGAGGATCTGCTCGGTTTCCTTCGGCTTGCCGGCGGCGAGACGGACCATCGCCCGTTCGAGCTTGAGCACGTCGGCGTCGGACTTGTTCTTCTTCAATTCCTCGTCGAGCAGATGCTCGGCGGCGGCGAGGTCGCCGGCCTGATAGAACGACCGCACCTTGACGAGCTGATCGGCGTGCGTGGCGCAGCCAATGAGAGCGGGGAGGAGTAGGAGGGCGATGCAATATCGGATGCGAGTCATGGGCAATGCTCAATTCCCAATTGTCAATGCTCAATCAAATCCCAAGTCCAAATGACCAAAGCTCCGTCGCCATATTTGGCGTTTTGACATTGTTCATGGATTGGGCGTTGGGATTTGACAATTGGTCGTTCTCTCTTTAGCTCTACGCGCCGAAGTTCTTCACCTTCGCCCACACCGACTTGTTGTATCCCTTGCGTAGCTCCGCCGATTCTTTGTCGGTCTGGCCCGTGCGGACGTTGATGACTTCGAGCGTGAGCATGTAGTCGCGTTGATAGTCTTTGTTGCTTTTCGTCGTGCCGGAAGTGATCGTGGCGTACATGAGGTAGTCGACGGGCTGGCCTTCTTGTTCGAGGACGGCGGCGAAGGCTCGCATGTTAGCCGGCACGAAAAGTTGGTCGGGGCGGAGGCGGGTTTCACGCAGCCCGGCCTGGACGAACCGCTGGTTGATCGCCGTGAACGAGCCGGATTCGAGAATCTTGGTATCGATCGCCTGATAGATTTGGTCCTTAAAGTCGCCGATTTCCTCGGCGCTTTTGTTCTCGACGCCGACGAAGCAGATCGTCTTGGGGGGCGGCGGCAGTTGATTGGCCGCGACCATCTGAATCTGCGTGTGCTGGCGGCCGAGCAGTTTGGCGACGGCCTCTTGGACGAGCGGCTTGAACGTTTCGGCCCCCGCGGCGTGGCTGCCAACCATGTCGGCTTTGTCGTCGGTAATCACTTGGGCCGTTTGTCGCCCACGGCAGCCGATGCTAGCGGACAGGCCGAATCCTGCGATGGCAACGCCCGAGCGGGCGAGAAAAGCACGTCGATCCATGACGTTCACATCCTTGTGTAATAACGGCCGGCTAATCCTTTAGCTGGCAGCGGGCGTGTATTGAATTTGTGCGATTCGTTTAACCGCGGAGGACGCAGAGGGGGAGCGCGGAGGAACCCGAAGGGCGGCGAACGCGATGAACGGTGATCAATGAGCGCGCGGCCCGCCCGAATCGCGCCGGCGCGGGGGGCCGGATTATAACGGTGGAGCGCTCTCAGGAAAGATCGGTAATCGCCGGTGCGAAACTCAATGCCAAGGCCGCCGCCGCGTGCGGTTTGTGCGATCCGCTGGCAAGAAGGCGAAACCTGCGAAGCTCGGCAAGATTGCTCGACGGAGCGAGTCAACGAAACAAGCCTGCCCGGAAACTTGTTCCGGGCAGGCTTGAAAGATCCTTCGCGATTGGCCGAAGGTTTATCGGACGAACTTAGCCGGACGGAGCATGGTGCCGTTGCCGTAGGACGCCGACGGATCGGCTGGCGACGGGACCGGGGCCGGCGGGGCCGGGGCTTCGTCGCCAGCAGCGGCGGCGGCGCCTTCGCCACCACCACAACCGCACGACGATTCGCAGCAGCTATTGCAGCTGTTGCGGCATCCGCACTTGTTGCTGAAGATCGCGTCCAACAGGCCGCGACGGCAGCACTTGTTGCACGGGTCGCAGCACTTGTTGCACGGATCGCAGCACTTCGCAGCGGCGTTGCAGCCACAGCCGTTGCCGTTACCGCAACCATTACCACAGCCGTTACCGCACGGGTCGCAGCAGCAACTCGACTTGCGTTGCAGCAGACCGCGGAGGCCGCCGAACAGGTCGCAGCAGCCGCTGTTGCAGCAATCGTTGCATGGATCGCAACACTTGTTGCATGGATCGCAGCACGCCGGTTTGCAGGCGGGCTTGCAGCACTTCGGGGCGCAGCACTTCGGCTGGCAGGAGTTACAACATCCGCAACCATCGCCGCCCAGCATGCGGTCCAAGAGTTCAAAGCTGAACCCTTGGGTACACAGGCCGGCGCTGACGATCATCGCACCAATCATCATGTGCCATTTCATCGAGCCACGTCTCCTCATGAGGAAGGAACCGTTTGCGTTCGCGCATCGCGATGGGCCGCACCAAGTCGCACAACCGGGGCCAATCTGTGGAAGGAAGCCAGGAGGGTCGGCTCGCACGCCGCGTGTCCGGGGGGGACGACGACGCACGAGCTTGTTCTTCTGCGGGGTGTGCTGTCTTGGCGGGCTTGGTCGCGGATGCGGGCCGAACGCGGTTGGTTCGTACGGTCCGTCGCGACGACGCCGGTCGAGTCAGTCCTTGACTCGTTTGAGTTTGTGCCGAACGTCGCCGCAGCCTTGACCACTTAGGGAATTCGCGCCGCCCGATTCGCATCTTGCTTCCGAGCGGCACGAGTGGTATCGGCCGCCGCAGAATTGCCGCTTGAACGCGCCCAACCC
>JAJDEG010000280.1 GCA_029259895.1 Planctomycetota bacterium | reverse complement strand
CCCCGCCCGTAAAAGCAAAAATCGGCCACCGCTCGCGTAGGTCCACGACACGGAATTGCGCCGGCGAAGCACGTGCGTGCGCAGCGCGAAGCAACAACGACCTCGCCACGCGCGATCGATCGATGGACCGCACGCACCGACCACCGACGGATCGCGTCTGCTCGCCGACCGCACCGAAGTGCATACGCTTCCCGCTCCCGCCAAACCACAGCGTCCAGCGCGAAACGATCGCAACTCCGCACGCGGTGGACGAATGCAACCACCCGCCTATCATGCGGGCGAGCTTTCGACGAACCACGAACATCCTTCGGGCAAGCGGCCCTCCTCGCAAAGCGCGATTCACCGAGAAACACGAGAATGAAGCGTCATGGCGGAAAAGGTCGAAAAAGTCGTCATCATCGGCAGCGGACCCGCCGGCTGGACCGCTGCCATCGACGCCTCGCGGGCGGCCCTCGAGCCGCTCGTCTTCGAGGGCGCCATCACCGAAGAAAACCGCATGTCCGGCACGCATTGATCCACCGGGAAACGAACGCTTCGTCGCGCAACGCGGGATGAAACGGAATGACCGGTGGGCACAACCCGCCGTTCATAACTTCAATCACCCGCCACCGCATCGCTTATGATCCGAATGTCTGTGGCGCGGCGAACATAATCCAGATACAGCCAAACGACGGCAACGGCCAAAAACACGGGATACCACCAGCCCAAATGCGAACGGGTGAGAATACTGAAGAAGTTCAACCCGTCAACGTACATGTAAGAACAGAATACGACGGCCACGAACATCAGAAACGAAAACCACGCGAAGTGCCCGACGCGGTCGCTCCGAGCCACCGCGATGATCGCAATCGCCGCCATGCACGCCATGAGATTCGAGCCCGCGAAGATCCGCAAATCGACCACCAGATCGTCGAGCGTCGCGTCGTAATACTCCCTTACCTTTCGTTTCCAACCCGCCACCTTCGCGACGAGCGCATTGTCGCCAGCCTTCGGCTCATCCGGCATATGCTTGCCCGTCAGCGTGGCGATGTACGACGCCGGATCGCGCCGATACTCGGCAATCTCCTCGTGAATCCGCGCAAGCCGCTCATCGCCCAGCGCTATCTTTGCCAGTTTGCTATCGACGGCCTTCTCCGCCAAATCGACGGCCGGCGCCGCATACTGCTCCGTCTTCGCCGTCACGTAATCGCGCGCCAATCCGTCCAAATGCCCGCGGGCGAAGAACGTATACCCGAAGAAAACCGCAAAGAAAACGGCCGAAACCGCATTGAGCACCAGCACCGTTCGCCGCAGCGGGCTATCCATTTCCCGGCTCCATGTCGAAGTCAACCGCCGGGCCGATGGTGCAGGTTGTAGTCGACGATCGTCTTAAGAAACGACAATGCGACCGCCGTCGCCCCGCATGCCAGAAACCCAACGCCGACGCCCATTAGCTCCGACCGGCCTTCTGCTTGCTTCCGTATATCGCGAATCAATTGCCCGTCTTTGGAATGCGTCGTCGCCGCCAGCAGCGCGGCCGATTGCTCGACCGACGGCTGCGTAACGCCGTAAGTCAACAGACCGCCGCCAATGCCGGATACGATCGAAATCAACGCAATTCCAACGATTCGCATAATTCGCTCCAGCCTCGATCAGCCTTTCGCCACTTCCAGCACGATTCAGTGTGCATCACCGCGCGTGTCGCCGCAACCGTCCAGCAAGGCGTCCCAACGATACGCCCCCGCGCCTTGCCGCCTATTCGCTCCGCCGCGACAATTCTTGGCAGTTCCACGAAAACCCGTGCAAAGTGGCACGACTCGATATTCTCCCATAGGAGAACGCCCAATGCCCAACGACGATAGCGACGACGACCGCCGCACCGTCTTCCGCCGCGATCAGGCCCACGCCACCACGTTCATCGCCCCCGGCGCCGTCGTCGTCGGCGACGTCACGCTCGCCGAAGATTCCAGCGTCTGGTTCAACGCCGTCATCCGCGGCGACGTCGAAGCCATCCGCATCGGCCGCCGCACGAACGTCCAAGACGGCGCGATCCTCCACGCCGACGAGGGCCTCCCCTGCACCCTCGGCGACGACGTAACCGTCGGCCACGCCGCCGTTGTCCACGGCGCAACCGTCGGCGACCGCGTCATCGTCGGCATCAAGAGCGTCGTTCTCAACGGCGTCCGCATCGGCGAAGATTCCGTCATCGCCGCCGGCGCGGTCATCCCCGAAGGAACCGACATCCCCCCAGGCTCGCTCGTCATGGGCGTCCCCGCCAAAGTCCGCGGCCAAATCACCGAAGAACACCGCCAGCGAATCCGCCACGCCGCCGCACACTACGTACAAAACGCCCGCCGCTTTCGCCAAGCCAGCGAGTAGGGGACAGTGGTTAGTGGGCAGGGAGCCGGAGCCAGTGGTCAAAACCCGCAATAGTCGGGCTGTCGCACCCTCTGCGAAACCTCCGCGGACTCTGCGTTAAGAAAGTACCGGCTCGTTTTTGGATGCGGCCAACACCGCGCTATGAAATCTGCGGAATCTGCGGATGCCCGCCTCCATCGACTAAATCGTGCCCAACGTCGAGTGTACGAGAACCCTGCCCAGGGCGCAGCGAATCGCCGCCCGATACGCTACCCTATGCAAGTCCCCCGCCAGCGGCACGTTCCATCTGGTAACGCTCCCTTCCCCAGCAGCCCAGACCCCAGCATCCCAGAGCAATTCTAAATGGCCGACAACCCCGCCGTCATCCTCAGCGGCTTTGCCGACGAATCCGCCATCGACAAGCGGGCCGAACAGCAGTTCGCCGCTTTCGCCGCGCTCGGTTTGCAATACTACAGCATCCGCTTCATCGACGTCGGCGACGGCGTGAAGAACGTCATGAAGCTCACCCGCGGCGAGATCACCAAGGTCCGCCACCTCGAAGACGCCTACGGCCTGAACGTCTCCTCGATCGGCTCGCCTATCGGCAAGGTCAAGCTCGTCGACAAGAGCGACGGCACGAAAAACCGTTTCGTCCCATTCAAGAAGTACCTCGCCTCCGACGTCAAGCGGGCCTGCGACATCGCTCACGCCTTCGAGACAAAGCTCATCCGCGGCTTCTCGTTCTATCCGCCCCGCGGCAGCGACCCCGCCGAGCACGTCGCCCAGGCCGTCGACCAAATCGGCCACATCTGCGAAACCTGCCACCGCAGCGACCTCACCTTCGGCCTCGAGATCGAAGCCAACCTCGTCGGCCGCACCGGCCAACTCATGGCCGAAATCTACCGCAAGGTGAACCACCCCGCCCTCGCCCTCATCTTCGACGCCGGCAACGTCGTCTGCCAGGGCTACACGCCGGCCGAAACGTTCGAGCAATATCAGGCGATGAAGTCCGGCCTCGGCTGGCTCCACATCAAGGACTACCGCCATCCCGATCCGGCCAACCGCGAGAACGACCGCAAGGGCCACGTCGACGAGGAAGCGATGAAGAACTTCGTCCCCGCCGACCAAGGCGAC
>JAJDEG010000279.1 GCA_029259895.1 Planctomycetota bacterium | reverse complement strand
AAATCACGGAGCCGACGCTGCAAACGTTCTTGACCGACGTTCGGGTCTATGCGGTCGACACGAAAACGTCGACGACGGAAGAGGAACAAGGGAGCGCTTCGACACGAACGGTGTCGCTGCTCGTTACGCCGGAACAGGCCGCCAAGCTCACCTATTGCTCGCAGATCGGCCAGATTCAGCTTGTCATGCGGGGTGCGGGCGACGAAGTCGAAGACGTGAACACCGACCCCGTCGATTGGGGAAGTATCGCTGGAAATACAGAATCGCCCGGCGACCGCAATGGTTCGGGGAGGAATACGGATGTGGCTTCGCCGGCCAACGATGGACCGAACTTCGCGGACGCGATTCGCGAAGCGTTAGCGGCGGCTGCGGCAAACGCGGCTGCGGCTTCGAGAACGCCGACCCTTCCGCCCAAGGATCAATTCGTGATGCTCGAAGTCCGTGGCCGGGAGTTCGTCCAATATACCTTTGCCGACCCGACGAAACCGCCGGTTGGCTGGGGATTGATCGACGGATCCGCCGTCGAAGGCGCAGCACCTACGTCGATGCCCGAGTATGCACCGCCGAACGACGACGCGCCGCCGTTACGCGTTTCGCCGCTTCGACCGGCTCGCACGTCGCAGCCGATCGAACGCTACGAAGAGTCGCCGATCGAATAAGGAAACAACCGGGGGGCGTTGGTGGACGATCCGCCAGCGCCGCCCAATACGGATAACGAAAAATACAGTTTGGCCCAGCTCGCGTCCGGCGAAACAGCGGAGAGTTTCGCACAACGGTCGCGAGAATCATGGACGGTAACCGCGCTGACGCAGGCGCAAGGATGACACGGATGTTTTCGTCTCGCTTTGGGCGCGAATGCGCCACCGCTCTTGCGGCATCGGCGCTCGCGCTGATCTGTTTCGCGGCACCCGCCATCGGGCAGGGAACCTCTGGACAGCCCGTCACGTTCAAGGTCCAGGCGGCCAACGAACGGATGGAGATGACGGTCAATACGAGCCGCATTCTCAAGCTCGACCAAAAGATTCCGCGGTTCGTGGTGAACAACCCGGACATGCTCAAAGTGCTGCCGCTGTCGGCCACTGAGCTGCAAGTCGCCGCACAAAAGCCGGGCGTCACGCAGATCAACATGTGGACGGAGTCGGGCGACATTTTCTCCGTCGACCTGATCGTTTACGGCGACGCTCGCGAGCTGGCGATTCTGCTCGAACAGGAATTTCCGCAATCTTCGCTCAAAGTGCGTCCGCTGGCCAACAGCGTCGTGATTTCCGGCTACGTCGATCGGCCCGACCACGTGTCGCGGATCATTCGCATGGCCGAGGACTACTATCCGAAGGTCATCAACAACATCTCCGTGGGTGGCGTGCAACAAGTCTTGCTGCACTGCAAGGTGATGGAAGTCTCTCGCACGAAGCTGCGAGCGATGGGCTTCGACTTCCAGGCTCTCGGCAGCGGCGGCGACTTTTTGGTGTCGTCGATTAGCGGTTTGATTAGCGCCGCAGCCGTCAACACGATCGGTGGCGGCACCAGCGCCAACGTGCAGTTCGGCGTCGTCGGATCGCAAAGCTTCTTCGGCTTCCTCGAAGCGATGCGGCGTTACAACCTGGCCAAGATCATTTCCGAGCCGACGTTGGTTACGGTCAGCGGCCGGCCGGCGTACTTCGAAGTCGGTGGCGAAATCCCCTACGAAATCCCGCAGAGTCTCGGCACCACGACCATCGAGTTCAAATCGTTCGGCACGCGGCTCGACTTCGTGCCGATCGTGCTGGGCAACGGCGCGATTCGCCTGGAAGTTCGTCCCCGCGTGAGCCAACTCGACGAATCGATCGGCGTGCCGGTCGGTAACCGCATCGTGCCGGGCTTCCGCAAACGCGAACTCGACACGGGCGTGGAGCTGAAGGCCGGCCAGACGCTGGCGTTGGCCGGATTGCTCGAGCATCGCGTCGAATCGGAAAACAAAGGCGTGCCGTTCCTGGCCGATCTGCCGTGGATCGGGGCCGGCTTCCGCCGCGTCGAGGAAGACGTCAACGAAATCGAGTTGCTGGTGCTCGTGACGCCGGAGTTGGTCGACGGCATGGATCCGAACGAGGTTCCGCCGTGCGGCCCAGGCATGAGCACGGTCAGCCCGTGCGACATCGACCTGTACTTCCGCGGCCACTTGGAAGTGCCGCGTTGCGACGGCCCGTGTGCGATGGGTGGTGCTGGCTGCGGACCGAATTGTGGTCCCGGCGGCCAAGGAATCCCGGGCGGACTGGGAACTTCCGGTGGCGAGGAATTCGATCGACCGCAGGGGAACGTTGCACCGCAACCGCCAGCAAACGGCAACGGGGCTTCGCTGCGGATGCGGTCGGCGAGTCCGACGGCCTATTCGGCTCCGGTGCGTCGCACTCCGCCAACCGTAACCCAGGGACAGGCCAGCTCGATCCCGACGCCGGTCACGGCACGCGACCGCTACAACCAGCAAGTCCCGACCTCGCGCTATGCCGAACCGTCACGCGGCGGCAACGCACAAGGACCGGGATTGGTCGGCCCAATGGGCTACGATGTCCTAGACTAACAAGGAAAGACCTACGTACGGCGCGCGGACCGGGACGCTCCGGTCGGCGCGCCGGGTCGTTTGTGCGGTAGAGATCGCGAAACCTCCGGCACGGCGATAGCATGTCCGACACGAAGTAACAACGGCGCTCGATCTCCATGACACAAGTTCTCCGACTGGCGATCGTCGATCCCAAAGACACGACGCGCGATGCGCTAAAGTCGTTGCTTTTGGGGATGGACCGCATTTGGCTCGAAGCGGAAGCATCGCGCTACGAGTTCTTTGCAGACGTGGTGAGCCAAACGCATCCCGACGTGGGCGTGGTGTCGCTCGACGCCGATCCGGACAAGGGCCTCGACCTCGTTGCTCAACTCCACAAGCTCTCGCCGGAATGCAGCATCCTGGTCGTCAGCAGTTCGAGCGATGGTAGTTTGATTCTGCGAGCGATGCGTGCCGGGGCGAAGGAGTTCCTCACTCACCCAATCAAGCTCGAAGACTTGCTGACCGCGCTGGACCGGATCACGACACAGCGATACGGCAAAGGCGCGGGCAAGTCGCGGGGCTGTACGACAATCGCCGTGGCGGGGTCCACTGGCGGTGTGGGAACGACGAGCCTGGCCGTTAACCTCGGCTGCGCTTTGGCCGGCGATGAGAAAAACACCGTCGTACTGGTCGACCTCGACATGTGTCTGGGCGATGCCGACGTGTTTCTAGACGCGATTCCCGAGTACACGGTACTCGACCTCGCGCAGAACGTCACGCGGCTCGACTTCGCGCTGCTCAAACGATCGCTCACGAAGCACTCGTCTGGACTGTTTCTATTGCCGCGACCGGTGCACCTGGAGGACATTCCGCAGATCACGGAAGACGACATGCAGCGCGTGTTCGGTCTGCTCAAGGCAACCTTTACGCACATGATTATCGATCTGTCGAAAAGCTACAGCCGGCTCGACATGCTGGCCATGCAATCGGCCGACCACGTGTTGCTGGTTACGCAATTGGACCTTCCCTGCTTGCGAAACGTCGTGCGATTGAATACGTCGCTGAACGAACAGGCGGCCATCAAGGACAAGATCAAGATTGTGGTCAACCGCGTTGGCCTGGAGAGCGGCCAGATCACGCTCAAGAAGGCGCAAGAAACGCTGGGCAAGGATATTTTCGCGCAATTGCCGAACGACTATCGGACGATGAGCGAGGTGCGAAACAATGGCGTGCCGCTCGTCGAGCAGGCGCCGCGAGCAGCCATCACGCTGGCCGTGTTGCAACTGGCGGCCACGTTGTGCGACGACCCGGAAATGGCCTCCGCCGCGGACAAGGGGGGCAAGGGCAAGTGGTTCGGGCTGTGGTCGGCGAAAACCAAGGCGTAGCCGAGCGTCGTCGAACGTCGACGAGCCGATCGCCGAATTGGCCGGCCCTTGGCCATTCCAAAAGTCTTTGAATAGCGGCCGACGGGCAATTCCTCGCGGCTCGAAGTGCGTCACGACATCGCGGCGGCTGCCGCCCGCACTTCGTGAACGAGGCAATCGTCGAACGTCGCATCGAGACGCAGCACGGGCCCGCGGTAATCCTGGGCGAGCCGACCCGCCACCGCGTCGCGTAGCTCGCAAATTGTCGTTGCGTCGAGTTGGCGCTCGTAAGGCCGCCCGCGTCGAGCGATCCTTTCTTGCAGTACGTCCGGCGGTGCGTCGAGCCAGACGATAAATTTCGGCCGAGCGACCTCCGCCGCCGCGACATTCCATGCAGCGGAAAACTCGGCGTATCGCGGCTTGTCGAGCCAGCGTCGGGCGAAGGCGAGCGATTGATCGAACCAAAAGTCACTGACCGACCAGGCGTCGTCCGTTAACCCGTCGTCGATGCGGAGCAGGTCGCCTCGACGGCGCAATATCTCGCATTCGGTTTCCCAGGCTTCGCCGCGCGGATCGTCGTAATACGCGGTCAGCCGCTCGTCGAATACGGGTTCGTCGACGAGCCGCCACGATTCGCCGTCTGCCTTGCTTGCCGTGAGACGGGCGGCTAGATGCGACTTTCCGACGCCGATCGGCCCGGCGAGAGCCACGTAGTTCGGCCGGACGTCGAGGTGGGCGAGCATTTGTGCGATCGTCCAACCTATCGTGGGATGGAGCATATCGGCCGCCACTTCCGCCGCGGGCGCCAGGACGAAACGGCGAAACGCCATGCGGGGATGCGGAACTTCGAGTTCGGGCGTCTGCACGGCAAGCTGGTCGAAGAGCAGCAGGTCGAGGTCGACGGTTCGCGGTCCCCAACGAACGTCGCGAACGCGGCCGAGTTGACGTTCGACGTCGGCGAGCAGCGCCCAAAACGAGCGGCAGTCTCGCGACGTTTCGAGGCGCGCGGCGGCATTGAGGAACGGCTGTTGTTCGGCAGGACCGCCGATGGCCGACGTTTCGTGAAAGCGGCTGCGGGCGACGAGTCGCGTTTGCGAGTCTTTGGCGATTGTCGAAAGCGCGGCGTCGAGCGTTGCGGCGCGGTCGCCGAGGTTGGCGCCGAGAGCAATCAGACAGTCGGCCATGCGGCTTACTCGAGGGCACGAACGTGGAGTCGCACAAAGCGGCGGCGCAGATCGCAGCGGCCCAATTCCCGGCGTTCCCGCAGGCGGCACATCGTGTCGTGCAACGCCGACAGGAGAAAAAGACAAGGGAGGGGCATCCGGGCCGCGGCCAAAAGCCGCCGACAGTCGATCCTGCTGTCACCGCCCCCCATGTCGACTTCATCTATCGAGTCGTACGGGCGCCGGCGATGTCCCCTTCCGGGCCGAGTCGAGGCATTCTTTGCGCGCAGCGCGAGCGCTCGAACACTCGCACTTACCACACGCGAAAGAAACAAACTCGAAATGGCCGCCGCCGACACAACTCGTCGGCCGACACCGATGGGACATCGCTTCACGTTTGCGTCGCGATGCTGACCTCTACATGCTGACCATCACGACACGTGTGCCATTGTGCCGATGCCATCGCAATTGTCAAGCAAGTTTTCTACCGTGATTTTTCGCGGCGGCGCGGCGGGGCTTGCATTAATCGTTGCCATGGATGCTTGCACATGCACGAGACTTGACAACGCGCGATTCGTATGGTCATCGTCGCGACTCGCTCGCGTCAAATGCCGCGTTGAATACCGCGTTGAATACCGCGTCGATCATCGAAGCGTGCGAGGTTGCACGAGAGGCGCCGCGCGATTGGTCGTCGCGTTCGACGAAACGCCGCTTGGCAAATCGCGCTGCTCGAGCGGAGCGCCGCGCCGCGGCCCCGAATACATTGCGTGAGTGCCGCTGGTCCATTGCGGAGCGCCGTCGTCGTAAAGACAGGCGTCGGGCCAATTGCGATACACGTCTTCGTGCCAGGGATAGTCGAACTTGACGCGGTAGTTGTACGGTCGACGGTAATGCCGCTGGCGAAACGTGGGATAGCAATCGAGTCGATGAGGGTCGCGCGAATAGCAATCGTAAGTCGGCGACGGATAGAAGACAGTGATCGACGGCGCGTACGGCCGCGGCACGGCGGCTTGGAACTCCTGAGGTGCGCGGGCTACGTCGCTGGCGTGAACCATATCAGGTTCGCCGATGCCGAGCAGCAAGGCCGCGACAATGATGGTCGTTTGCATTTGTCTCGGCCTCCCTCGTGAAATGTCCGGACCGCCACACGATGAAATCGGCCGGCGGGAGCGGAATAATGAGCAGAGAGACGCCCATCGCTAAGGTCGACCTGACCGGCAAAGTCTGACTTTTGCGTCCCCACGCATCGTTTGCCGTGCCACCCGCGTCAGGTGACTATAGACCTTTCACCGAGCAATGACGCGGTGGAAGTGAAGTTGAACTTCGCTCTCAACGACGCGACGAACGCCCTCGACGAAGCAGTGAGGCTCGTTGTCCTGTTCGCCGCGGCGGACGATCTCGTCTAGCTTCACGCCCGGCGGAACGGTGAACGTCGATTGGTAGATGATTTGCCCACCGGCGTCGAGTTCCGGCACGATGTAGTGGCACGTCGCGCCGTAGGTCAGCATGCGGGCCGCGTGGGCGTCCTGATATGGCCGCAGGCCGGGAAAGCTCGGCAGTAGTCCGTGATGCAGGTTGATAATTCGACCCCCGGCGTACTTCCAGCACGTAGCGGCCGGCATCACTCGCATGTAGCGGGCGAGCACGATGTAGTCGACGTCATGTTCGTCGCACAACGTGACGAGTCGTTCGTCGTCCGGGTTGCCCGCGTCGTCGCCAACGTCGTGCCAAGGCACGTCGAACTGCTCGGCGATGGCGCGGCAATTGGGTCGGTTACCAAGCATCAGCGTGGCTTCGGCGCGTACGCGACCATCGCGAATCGCCCGCAGCAGGGCTAGCGCCGGCTCGGTTCGGTAGGTGGTGCAGATCGCCAATCTCGGCAGCGTCGCGCGCAAGTCCGGAGACCACACGCGAATGGAGAGGTTCTTCAGCCGGCCAATTTCGTCCATCGCCTGCTGCAAAAGCGGCCACTGTTCGGACGGCATTTCAACCCGCAGGAACATGGCGAAAAGCCGTTCTTGATCGTGGTCGTACATCTGGATTTCGGCGATGTTGGCGCCTTGTCCAGTAACGAAGTGAACGATCGGATCGGCCAGTCCGCGATTGTCCGGACCGACGGCGGTGATGACGATGTGCATTACTTGCGGCGGACGAACGAGGTGACGTGGATCTTAGCCGTTCGATCTCGGCGAATCATCGGCATAGGAATTCGGCATAGGAATAACGGCCCAGCGGCGAGTGAAGAATTATACCGCGCGTCGAGGACGGGACCGTGACGCGGTGGCGGACGCCGTATTCGCTTCGGCCGCTACAGGCCGCAGAAGCGACACACGCGGCGGAATCGGACCGCTGGAAGCGCTGGCCGACCTTGGGGGACGCGTTTCTGCGGGCTTCAGTCCGACGTTCGCTTGGCCTCGGAGCAACCGCGGGTCATAATGTGGGAAAGCTGCGCAAACATGGAGGATGCGGCATTCATCTCGTTCGGCCCGCTACCTCCGCGAGTTTCGTCGTGCGTTGGAAGGTCAAGAATACGCCGGTTCCTCCGTCGACGAGCGATGCCGTTGCGCCCGGAGCGACGGCCGGTGTGCCGGCGGGGCTGCTCGTTCCGCCGCAAGACGATGCGAGCGGATCGGACGTTTCAATCGCCGTAATGGACGCTCCGGTCGCGCCGCCGGTCGATGGAAAGCCGCGCGGCGCAACGGAAGGGGCGACCGATTCTCCGTTCGATCGAAAACGGGCGAGCGCGTCGGCTCGCTTGTTCGTCGGGCGGCTGCTCACTCGGCCCGTCGACGCGGCGTCGCGATGGCTTTCGCGAACGCTCGGCACAACTCCGTCGGGATGGGCGAGTAGTTTCGTGGTGCATTTGGTGGCGCTGATTGCGCTGGCGTTGATCGTACCGGCGATGGGCGACGGCTCCGGCGGACTGAAGCTTTTCGTGCCGACGGTGGACGGCGATGCGCTCGACTCGGAGTCACTGAGCGCCGCAGCGCCTGGAGTCGACGCGGTGGACTTGGCCGTTGCGCCGCCCTCGCTCAACCATCTCGTTACGACGACCAATCCGCTACAGATCGACGCGCCAAACATCGACTGGACAAAGACGAGCGAATCCGACCGGACGACCGAGAAGTCGGCGACCGCTTCAAATCAGGGCGACGCGAATGAACCTGCGAATGACGGGGCAGGGCGACGATTCGTCGCCGGGGCGGGCCTCGGTGGTCGCGACGCTGGGAATCGCGCTCGGCTGGTCAAGGAAGACGGCGGAACGAAGCAGGGCGAAGTGGCCATGGAAGCCGGCCTGATCTGGATCGCCAACCATCAACGGCCCAACGGCGCTTGGCTGTTCGATCATCGCGACGGGGCTTGCCAGGGTCGATGCCGCAATCCGGGAACGGTCGCGTCGACGACCGCGTCGACGGGGCTGGCGATCATGTCCTTTCTCGGCGCGGGTTACACGCATCGCGACGGTCCGTTTCAACGCGAAGTCGACAAAGGCCTGTACTACTTGACGGGGCGGATGCTGACGACGCCGCACGGCGGAGACTTGCAAGAGGGGACGATGTACGCGCAGGGCATCGCGACGCTCGCCCTGTGCGAGGCGTATGCAATGACGGGCGACGAAACGCTGCGTCCGTTTGCGCAGAAGGCGGTCGACTTCGTCGTGTACGCCCAGAACCCTAAGACCGGAGGCTGGCGATATTTTCCCGGACAGCCGGGCGACACGACCGTGCTGGGGTGGCAGTTGATGGCGCTGCGCAGCGCGCGGATGGCCGAGTTGGATGTGCCCGAGGAAGTCATCTACAAGGCGACGCGATTTCTCGACAGCGTGCAGGCGGGCGATGGACATTACCTCGGGGCCTTTTACGGATATCAATCGCCGGACCGCACGAACTTCACCACGAATTCGGTCGGCCTGCTCTGCCGGATGTACACGGGCTGGGAGCGGTCGAGCGTGCCGCTCATTCACGGCGTCGACGCGATCTCGAAGCATGGTCCATCGCGGACCGATATGTACTACAACTATCAGGCAACGCAAGTCATGCACCACTGGGGCGGCAAGCAGTGGCGACAGTGGAACGTGAAGCTGCGCGATTATTTGGTTCGATCGCAAGGCCGCGGCGACCACGAGTTTGGAAGTTGGTACTTCGACGACAAGCATTCGGCGCAGGGCGGCCGCTTGTACAACACGGCGATGGCCGTGATGATGTTGCAGGTCTACTATCGCTACCTGCCGCTGTACACCGACAAGGCGACGACGACGGGGCAGGCCGCGGCGACGATCCGCACGCCGGGCAAGGCGGAGCGATAGTCGGCGGTAGTATCGAGTCGTTTCTTTATCGCCTTACGAGACGC
>JAJDEG010000278.1 GCA_029259895.1 Planctomycetota bacterium | reverse complement strand
GTCGTCCTCGGCGGCGGACTGGTCGAGGCCATGCCCGGCCTGTTCGTCAACGGCGTCCGCGAGTCCGCCGCCAAGCACGTTATGCCGGCCTATCGCGATTCGTTCGAGGTATTCCCGGCCCAGTTGGGCGACGACGCCGCCGTGATGGGCGCCGCCGCGTGGGTCCAGGCCGCTTGCGGCAAAGGCGAAGATGCTCAGCGAGAAACTAAGAGCACGACTGGAACTGCTTAATCGGTCGTCGCTGCCGGCGGATCGCCAGAGCGACGTCGTGCGCGACGTCGCGCGCGATGGCGAAGATATCGTCCGCGCCGTAGAAGCCCGTCATGCCCGCTCCCGGACGCGCCGCAACGCCGACGACCGGTCCTCGCAAACCCTCTCGCCCGCCGCTCCGTCGATCGTCGCGACATTATCAAAGCCGCCATCACGATCGTCGCCAATATTGGGCGAGGAACTAAAGACACAAGCCGGCCAGCACTGGCGCATTCGCCAACCCATCGCCTCGCTCTGGCCCGCGTTCGACCAACACTTCGGCGCCTGGCAAGCCAACCGCAGCGCAAATTCCCCGCCCGCAGCTTCCGCGTCCGCCGATTCCGCGTCCGCCGCGCCAATAAAACGCCTACCCGCCCGCGTTCGTCGCCACGCCGCCAACGTTGCCGCTGAGGTCGACGCCCTCGCTCAATCTTTGCCGCAAGGCGCGTTGTTTCTCGATCTGGAAACGTGCGGCCTCGCCGGTTCGGCCCTGTTTCTCATCGGCCTGGTGCGGCACGACGGCGAGCAACTCGTCCTCGAACAACTGCTCGCCCGCAATTACGCCGAGGAACAGGCCGTCTTGCACACGCTGTGGCGAATCGCGGCCCAGGCGACGCTGCTCGTCACGTTCAACGGCAAGAGCTTTGATTGGCCGCTGGTGCGCGACCGCACCACTTACCACCGTATCGACCGCGATCCCGCCGCGCCGACGATCGCCGATCTCCCGCACGTCGACGTCCTGCACCACGCCCGTCGCCGCTGGCGCGACCGTCTGCCCGACTGCCGGCTGCAAACGCTCGAACGCTTCCTCTGCGGCCGGCACCGCAGCGGCGACATCCCCGGCCGCGACATCCCCGAGGCCTACCGCCAATACGTCGCCACTGGCCGCGTCGATCAAATGCGCGCAATTCTTCACCACAACGCGCTCGACCTCGTCACGCTGCTGCAACTGGCGATGCAATTGACGGAGGACGACGACGAGGCAGCGGGGGCGAGTGCCGACGAGCCGAAGCGCCGGGCACCGCGTCTGGTCGACGATGCGGCATGATGGGCGACGGGCGCGATTCGAATTTCTGTTTGGGGACGATCGTGGCGGACGAGATGGACTGTTTTTTAGTGGAAATCGGGCCAACGATTTGGTAGGTTCACGACGGTGCTTTTTTTTGGAATTGCAGTTCGTCGCTTCGTCGATTTGCTGCTGGCCGCCGTTGTATTAGCGGCGTTGGCGGGTGGATGACGGGAGCGTGAGGAGACGGTGCGCCTGCGGCACGATCGTCGACGACAGTTGTCGCCACCCAGAAGAGGGAATTTGTGAGCATTACTCGCGTTTTTTGCGACGCGGGCGTGTTTTTTGGGCGATTTTGTTTGCTTCGGCGGCGATCGACGAGCGGCGTTTGGATGCGAAACTGACGTGTGCTCGGCCGGCGAGCGTGTTTGATTTCTAGGACGTGCCCGGTTGTCGCTAGCTCTTGTCCAATATCATCTCTTGTCTTTCGCCATGCCGCGGGCGAACCGTTTGGAGTCGCTGCGATGCAAACAAATGAGCTGGGATATGCTTCGCGGCTTTCCTTTCATGTCGCGGTGCTGCTGCTCGCGTTTGTTTGCTTATCGGAAATAGCTCTCGCCGCGAACCCGGCGGCGAAACGTGTCGGGCTGGACCGTAAGCGGTTGCTCGAATACCGCGACGCCGGCGGCGGGATCCAACCGGTGAAGACTTCGGCCGATTGGCGTCGCCGCCGAGCGCAGATACTCGAAGCGATGCAGGAGGCGATGGGCCTGCTGCCGGACCGCTCGAAGCTTGCCCCGCTCGACTTGCGGCAAACGCTCGAAGAACCCGGCGAAGGCTATACGCGGCTGACGATTTCCTTCGCCGCCCACCTAACCGACGCGCCGGCCGACCGCGTACCGGCCCATTTGTATCTACCGGCCGACTTCGACGAAGCGAACCCCGGCCCGGCGATGCTCGTGCTGCATCAGACGTCGGCCCGCGGCAAGCACGACGTCGGCGCGGAAACGATCCCCAACAATCGCGGGCTGGCCGCCGAGTTGGCCCGGCGGGGATACGTTGTTCTCGCGCCCGACTACCCGTCGTTCGGCGACTACAAGTTCGACTTCAATGCCGAGTTCCGCGCGGGCCGTTATACCTCTGGCACGATGAAAGGCATCTTCAACCACATGCGGGCCGTCGACCTGCTCAGCGAGCGAAAGGGCGTGGACGGCGACCGCATCGGCGTCATCGGCCACTCGCTGGGCGGCCACAACGCCATGTTCCTCGCCGCGTTCGACGAGCGTGTGAAGGTCGTCGTGTCGAGTTGTGGCTGGACGCCGTTCGAGGACTACTACGAAGGCAAGATCGCCGGTTGGACCAGCGACCGCTACATGCCGCGGTTGCGAGACGTATACCAGCTCGACGCCCAGCGCGTGCCATTCGACTTCTACGAAGTCGTCGCGGCCATCGCCCCGCGGCCGTTCTTCTCCAACTCGCCGCTGGGCGACACGAACTTCGACGTCCGCGGCGTAAAAAAAGCCGTGCCGGTGGCGGAGGAAGTCTACCGCTTATTCGCCGCCGGCGAAAATAGCAACGATGCTCGCAAAGACAAACCTCGGCTCATTGTGCGCCATCCCGACAGCGGCCACGATTTCCCGCCGGATGTCCGCCGGGAAGCCTACGGGTTCCTCGACCGCTGGCTTTCACGCGAGTGATGCGGTGCCTCGTCACTTCCCCACCGCCGGAATCTCCGCCTTCTCGTCCTCTGCCAGATTCACGCAAACCAACTCCTCGTCGCTCCGCGCAAAGACGTGCTTATAGGCATACGCCGGGTGCGACCAACAAACGCCCTGCCGTCGATTAAGCTGCACGCGCGTTGGATCGATCAGCTTCGCCCGGCTGATTTCCTCGAATTTTTCCGGCGACAGCCGGCCGATCAGCAGTTCGCCCGCCTCGTTGAACATCCACATCCGCTCGCCATGCTTGACCATGTGAATGTTGCTCCACCGCTCGCGAGGCGTGGCCGTGCGGTCTTCCCAGATGCGGTCGCCGGTGGCCGCGTCGAGGCACCGCAGCTCGCCGTAGCTATCGACGCCATAGACGTGATCGCCGGTCATGTACGGCGTGCTAATGATCGAGTGCAGCGCGTCGGTCGTCCGTTCGTCCGGACCGAGCCGCCGCCAGACCTGCTCGACGGCCGTTTCGTCCTGCCGCAGCCGCAGCATCAGCGAGCCATCGTAGAACGACGTCATGAACAGGCGGTCGCCGTCCTTGACCGGCGTGGCGATGTTGATGACCATCCGCGTCGGCTTGAATGGATGCTTCCAGTAGACCGAGCCGTCGGCCGGATTAAGCCCCGCCACGCTTTCGCCGGTCCAGCAGACGAGCACTTGCTTACCGGCTTGTTCGATGATGATCGGCGCGGAGTACGATGCTTTGTCGCCGAGCGCCCGCCACGCTTCCTTGCCGGTGCGGCGGTCGAAGGCCACGATGCAGGCCTTCTCGCCGCCGACTTGAATAATCACATTGTCGCCATCGACCAGCGGCGCGGCCGCGATGCCCCAGATCGGCATGCGAATCTTGTACTCGGTGAGCAAGTCTTTCTTCCACACCACTTCGCCGGTCGCGGCCGACAAACAATGCAAGTGCCCCATCGTGCCCAGTGCGTAAGCGAGTCCGTCGGCCACGCTGACGGCGGCCCGCGGCCCGGCTTCGTAGCTAATGTTCTCGTAGGCGCAGTCGTACTCGAACGTCCACAGCGGCTCGCCCGAGTCGGCGGCGAAGGCCAGCACGCGCTCAGTCCGCTTCGGCTTCACCTGCCGATCCATCACGAACACGCGCCCCGCGGCCACCGTCGGTCCGTTGTAACCGCTCCCGACTTCCACTCGCCAGCGACGTTTGAGCTTGCCGTCCTCAATCCGCTCGGCCGGGAACGATTCAAGCAGGCCGTCTTCGTTCCAAACGCCGTCGCGCGTCGGACCCCGCCACTGCGGCCATTCGTCGGCTGACAGAATTCCAACAACGCCCGGGAATGTCGACGCAATGAGTAGGGCGCTGGTTAGTAAGACGCTGGGCAGTAAGGCGCTTGGCAGAGCACGCAGCGTGCCTGCGAAAAACGAGCATTCAGGACGAGATCGTGCGAACATGCGATGCACCTTGCGTGTTGAAGAACGAGGCGGCGTCCGATGCGCGGGGTCGCAGACATTGTCGACTGGACGCAGCGGCGGCGTCAACCGCCGCGTCGAGCGACGGCAACCACGTGCCACGTCGTCTCGTCGATCGGCGCGTCGCGCGAGAATCCAGCGAACCACGCGACCGACTCCAGCCCGGCCGCGGCGACCAACGACGCCATCTCCTGGACGAGGAAATAGCGGTTGGTCTGCGTCTCCTCGATCCGGCCGTATGTGCCGTCGCGCCGCAACTCGACGATCTCGTAAGCCACGTGGCTCAACTGCCGCGGCACATCGAGCGTCGTCCGAGAAATCCGCAAGACTTCGCCGTCGTCGGTCGCCCACCGTCGCACGCGTAGCGGATCGAAATCTCGCAGCATCGCCGCGGCATGCCAAAACTCGAACACGAACAGTCCGCCCGGCCGCAGCAAGTCGCGCACGCCGCACATCACTTCGCCGATGGCCTCGTTCGATTGCACGTAGCCGATCGAGTCGAACAGTGCATAGGCCGCGTCGAACGTTCCGCCGTGGATCGCTTCGCACTCGCCCAGCCGCCGCATGTCGGCCTGGTGAAACGTCACGCTCGACTCGGCCGCGTCGGCGCGCCGCTTCGCGCAAGCAAGCATGTCCGCAGAATAGTCCGTTGCAACAATTTCATAGCCGCGTTTTTCAATTTCGAGCGCATGTCGCCCCGTGCCACACGCCAGTTCTAGCAACCGCCGCGGCGTCGAATCGCGATCTCGCCCGGATTTGGGGTCGCGAAAGATGCCGTCTAAAAACGCCGCTTCATCGGCGTAGGGCTTTTCCGCGTAGAACAGATCGTAAAGCTCGGCGTGGCGGCCTAGATACGACGACATGAGAACTCGGCGCACAAGATAGCGCGACTAGGTGAAAG
>JAJDEG010000277.1 GCA_029259895.1 Planctomycetota bacterium | reverse complement strand
GTCGATCGCGTCGTCGCCGCCGATATCTGCCGGGCTGTATTGCGAGCCGGACGTGGCGCGAATTTCGACGCGGTAGGTTCCCGGCCGAACGTTGGCAAAGCGGTAGTTGCCCGACACGTCGGTCGTCGTCGAGGCGATCTGAATCGCGTCGGAAAACAGGCGCATCTCGACGCCCGGCAAGCCCGCTTCACCGGCGATTTGCAGGCCATCGGCATTCGCGTCGTCCCAGATGAATCCGCTAATCTCATATACGCGAACGAATCCCGCGGCGCGCGATGCGTCGTGTTGGCCATCGAGGAGCGTGAACGTGGCGGTGGTTCCAGTTGTGGAACTGGCGTCGCTGTCGACGCTGTCATCGAAACCGCGATCGGACGCGCCAAGAACGAATTCGGCAGGCGCGGTGAATCGCAACCCGTAATTGCCCGCGGTGAGTTGATCGAAGGGAAGCGTTCCGTCTGCGGCCGTGACGCCGGACGCGACCGCACCACCTGCGGCGTCGAGCAGTTGAACGGCAACGCCCGACAGCGGCGATTCTCCGGCATCGCGAATGCCGTCGTCGTTCGCGTCGCGCCATGCGTTGGCTACGACGGTTGCAGTGCCCGGCGAACCGTAGAGGCCGGCGTCGATGATCAGCGGTTGGTTGTCGTTGGCTTCGACGACGACGAGCGCAGCGCTCCGCCGAGTGACGGGATCGACGTCGCTATCGAGCGCATCGTCGCCGCCGGCGTCTTGTGGAGAGACGGAAACGCTCGATGGGGCAAACTCGACGTAGTACGTTCCGGCCTCGGTAATCCAACGGGTCAAATCGTATGCACCGTCGACATCGGTGACGCTGGCTCCGACGGGCGTGAACTGATCGTCCAAAAGGCGCGCCGGCACGCCAGCCACACCGTTTTCGCCGGCATCGCGCGTACCGTCCGCGTCCGCATCGTGGAATACGCTACCGCGTATCTCTTGGAATTGCCGTCCGAGCACGCCGGCCGTAAGAATCGCACCGTCGCGTGTGTCGAATGCGAGCATTTCTGAACTGAGGCCCAACAATTGGTTGTGGTACGGATTTCCGTTGGCCATCTGACTTGTCAAGCCGATTGCCTGGCCCTCTGGCGTTACCGTGACGCCGCTCGACCCGCTTATCGCGGCCGTGCTGCCGATTAACTCGTCGGGCAGGAAGTCGTAATACGATAGGAGAGTCGCCCCCGATTCGGCGTAGACGTCCATGCCGCGCCGCATCGCCTCGCGAATGCGATCGCCGTTGGCGTTGATGAGGTTGGAGCCTTCCGTCGTTAGATCGCAACCACCGCACGTTTGGTGCGAGTTGACGATCAACGCGTCGTGTTCCAACACGGCATCCCACAGCGCCGGATTGGCGGCCAAGGCGCTCGTGTTGTAGAGCGTCGTTCGCTCGTAGCCGGGCTTCGTCTGGCCGCCTTCGGAGAACGACCACGACCCGGCGCCGCTGCCGATCACGGCGAGCGAATAGTCGGACTTGGCGATTTCGGCCGCCGTTCCCGCGCCGCGGAGAAAGTCGAGCGCAACGGTATCGAAGCCGCGCTGTCCACCGTGGAGCAACACGTCGTGCCCGGTGACGAAAACGTTGCCGCCGGTGAACAGAAGCCGCCGCTCTTCGAGCGGCTCGATCGACAGCCGCTTTGCGCCAGAGGTGCGCCGTCGCTGCGACGAGCGGCCAAGGTCGCGGCGAAAAAGACGCGACTTGCGAACGGGCAACGTTGACATCGTGACCTCCTAGAGATTGGTCCGCGGCGATCTGCCCAGCGGCCATTGTCTCGCAGGTCATTTGGCGTTGCAAGCAGTTACTTCCGCCTAGTGCGGATGCTCATTTCCACCGTAGGAGGCCAGAGTAGGGCCAGGGAAGGTTAAAGTCGTGCGGCGGAAATCCGTGCAATAAATCGGCGGCCGCTTGCGACGCGAGCGAAATCGTTCGGAAGCACAAAGCGCAGGAACTTGCTTAGAGATGCGCCGCCCAATTCGGGAGACCTACCTCCGCACGTCAACTCGCGCCCAGAATGGATGCTGGCGGTCGGCACGCGTGCGGGCATCTTCCAGCAGCACGCCAATATCCGGAGCCGGTTGATCGCCGAAAACCGTGCGCCCCTTAACGACCAGCTTGATCCGTTTGTTGAAATCGACCAGTTCAGGAGCCAGCCAAACCGTGACTTTGCCGGCGCCCGACATGATGTTGATCGTCTGATCGCCGCGGGGCGTGCGTTTGATCGACGCAGAGGTCTGCGCCGCGCGCGAGTTGGACGGCGGCGGCCAGGTATGAACTTTGGCCGATGGGGGTAGATCATCTAGCTCGACCCACCAGAAGAAATTGTCCCAAGCGCGCATGGTCGTGGTCACGAATTCCGACGGGAAGAAGTTGCGCTCGCGGATCGACATCCAGTCGAAGAGATGTTGGATCTCGTCGTAGAAATGTTCGTGACCGCGACCGAGGTATTCGACGACAGTGACGTTGAAGCCCGGTTTGGTCATGTAGCGATCAAGGTCGCGGGCGTTGCGAATCATCGTGTCGCCGTCGAGCTCGCCGCCGACGAAGTACATCGGGACGTGCTTGGCGTTGGGCCAGTAGTGGGCCACGTAACGGTCGGCCGAGGCGGTAACCGGAATCACGCCCGCCCAAACGTCGGGATGCGAAATGCCAATGTCCCAAGCGGCGTCGCCGCCGATGGAATGGCCCGTCAGAAAGACGCGGTCGCTATCGACCGAAAAGCGACGACACGCGTCGCGCAGCACGGCAAGCACCGTGGCATGTTCGCGGGCGTCGTATTGGTAAGCGACCTGGCCCTTCTTCGTCCAGTCGGGCGCGATCGTAATGTAGCCGTGACGCGAGGCTTGGCCGAGGCGGAGTCCATTGGCGTTCGGCTCGCCCGCCCACCAGTTGATTTGCTGCGTGGGCGTCGTGCCGCCGCCGCTGAGCGTGACGATGGCGGGATAGCGGCGATACGGATCGTACTCCGGCGGAAGCTGGACGAGGTAATTGACGGCAGCCCCGCCAGGGAGCCCAGCCACCGAGAGTGCGTACGCGCCGAGGTCGGGTTGTTCTTGCGCCGGCGTGGCGACGGGCGGCTTCATTCGGGCGAGGAGTTTGGCGATGTAGCGCGGCGAGCCGCCTTCTTCCGACGCGAGTTGGTTGAGCATCTGCGCCCTTTTAAGCTCGACCGGCTCGGAAAGATACTCCCGGACGACCTGCCGCACGGAGAACATCGAGAGCGACAGGTGGAGATTCTCCGTCGCGTCGTTGCTGCCGAGAAGCCAGCCGCTAATCGCAAGCGACGTTTTCTGGGCGGCGCCGAGCGTCTTGCTGTCGAGGAATTGACGCAGCGCGGCCATGCGGTCGATCGTGGCGAGGTTCAATTCGCCGACGATCTCGGCCACGCACGGTTCGGCCTGTCGGCGAAGAACGGAGTCGTCGATTTTCGCGACAAGTTCGGCCAGCGACGTCTTCGTCGACTCGATGAGCGCGAGTTGGGCCTGATAGTCTTCCTGGCGGGCCTTGACTTCCTGCAGCACGGCCCCAGCGACGTCTTGCGTCGGGAACTGCGAAAGCAGCGATTGGGCGAGCTTGTGTTGGCCGGCTTTGCGGCGGAGTTCAATTTCGGCCAACGCACGGCGGGCACCGAGTTGGCGAATGGCGGCGACTTCTTGCTTGAGAGTCTGAAGGTCCGGGAAGTCGGCGATGATTTCCTTCAACTCGTTTTGGGCGTCGGAGTAGCGCTCGGCGTTGAGGTAGAGCCGCACGACTTTGAGACGCTCGTCGGCGTTCTTTCGATTGATGTGGTTGACGAGAATCTTGCTCAGCGTTTCGCGGGGGATCGAACTCGTGGCGATCCGCGTGTCCCACATGATGTTCGGACCACCGGTGCGGAACAGCGATTCGGCGCGGGTCCAAACCGGGTGGATGACCGTGATACCTTGGATCATGTCGAGCTTGCCGCTGGCTGTGTCGGCTTTCATCGACACGATGCGGCGGCCGAACTGGTCCCAGGGGTCCATGCGAAGGATTGGGCCGATCGAACCGATGCGATGACCCGCTTCGCAGACGGGCTGCTTGATGGCGATCGTCTCGAAATTAGCGGCCGCGCCGTTTCGGACTTCGCGGATGAGCATCTTGGGGAACGCGACGCGGCGCAGGTTGTCGTCAACGAACACGATCGGACGAACAGCGTCGTCGGCGGGCGGACTCTTGGCGTTTTCCGCCATGCCCGTGAGCGTACCCACGCGGCCGACGATCTCGCGGCCGTCCTTAAGAACGACGGTGTCGTCGCCGCGGACAATCGTTGGGAAGAGCGTGGCGCAGAGCATCGTCGCCGCCGTTGCGAGGGCGACCGTTTCGCGACATCGCGCCATCAGGCGAGGCAACATCGAATTACTCCTCGTCAGTTCCAAATCCGCGTCGTAGGCTCGTGCACACCGGCTCATTCACGCCGCGCCCCGAGCCCAGCCGAGCGGCCGCACGCTGCGTTCGAGCGTTGGCCATCGCGACGCGGGTCTTCCTTTTATTGTGACCGTAGGGGACGGAGCGTCAACGTTTGGAGACGGCCCGACCGCTCGGCAAGTCGTTCCGGTTACACGGTTTAACGCCAATTGCCGGCTTGTAGCGGTACATTATGACGCCCGTCGCGCTCTATTGGTGGCTTTCGTAAATCAACCGCGTTTTTCCGAGCCTGTCCCGTCAGTACGTTCGTGAACTTGGCCGCCGATCATTCCGCAGTTCGCTTAAATAGGGGCGATTTCTTGTTTCGCCTGGGGCGTTTGTGGATTGAGCGGGAAACGGAAACAAGGCGTCGCGAAACTTGCGGATTGCGGCGCATCTCGTTTAGCATAGAGACTTAAGGGAATAATCGTATTTGGGGCCGGCGATTCGATTGCGGCATCCCAACTCCCATACCGAGCGAGTACGAAAGTGGTCGACTTTAACCCCTATCGCGAGTGGCTTGGCGTCGAGGCGGCAAGCGATCGGCCGAATCATTACGAGATACTCGGATTGCCGCCCTTCGAGTCGGATGCCGAGCGGATCGTACACGCCGCTGATCGGCGGTTGAACGAAGTTCGCAAAATTCGGCCGGGCGGACACATTGAGCAATGGCAGCGCGTACTCGACGAGTTGACGGAGATTCGCCGCTTGCTGACGGACGTGGCTCGCAAGCAGCAGTACGACGAACAGCTACGGCGTCAGCAGGGCCTGGGCGGTGGGCTGTCCGCGGCGATCGTACCGGCAAACCCGACCAAACAAGATTCCGACGTGCAGGTGTCGCCGGTGCGAAATCTGCTGCCGCCGACCGCCGATGATCTGGCGCGGGAAACGGCCGGCAACGCGGCGCAAGGCGCTGCCGGTGGGCTTGCTGCGCCAGGACTGGCGGCATCGGGCGGCCAACCAATGCAGGCAACGTCGAAGCCAGCGGCGCAGAATGCTCCCGCGGCCAGTGGATACGGCAACGTGCCATACGGCACTGGATTTGGACCGGTGATCCCCGACAGCTACGGCCAAGGTGCTGGCGGCCCACCGGCGAGCGCGTTCCCCAATCCGCCCGGCATGGGCGGTGCCGCGCCCGGTCAAGGTCAGCCGCCGTATCAAGGGACGCCGTACCAAGGCAATCAGCACCAAAGCGCACCGTATCAAAATCAGCCGCACCAAAACGCACCGTACCAAAATCAGCCGGGTCCACAAGGGCCGCCCGGGCAGCAGCCTCCATACGGTCAGCCTCAGCCTCCCTACGGCCAAAGTCAGCCTCCTTACGGACAAGGGCAATTTGCCTACGGCCAAGGTCAGCCGACGGCATATCCGCAAGGGCAGTTCGGACAAGGTCAAATTGGTCAGGGACAGTACGGTCAGACGCAGCCTGGACAGATGGGGCAGCAAGGTCAATTCAGTCAGGGGCAGACTGGTTACGGCGGACCAACGCAAATTCCCTGGGGCGGACAGGCCGTGGCACCAAATGCGTTGGCGGGCGGTTGGGCCGGCACGAGTCCGCCGATGTACGGGCCGCAGGGCGGAATTCCGCCGGCGGGCATGCCTCCGGCCGGAGCGCCGATGGCGCTGCCGCTCGGCCGAAGCGTGCCCAGCGGTAATCCCATGACGCCTCCTATGGGAGCGACGCCGCCTTTAGGGACGACGTCCGCGTCGCCGTTCGGTTCGCCGGAGGCCGGGGCTGCGAACGTTGACGAACCGGTCCCGTCGGTTTCGGCAACCACATCGAGTGCCGGAGCAATTCTAGCTGGCCGACGGCGAAGTTCGCAAACGACGCTGATTGCCAGCATAGGCGGCGCGGTGATTGGCATCGCGGTGTTGCTAATCGCTGCCGAAATGATGAAGGGCGACCCGCAGAGTGCTGCAAGTGCCGAAGGTAAGGACGGCTCGAACGAGTCCGCGACGAAAGCCGGCGGCGAAACGCCCGGCAATGGCACGAAGCAACCACTCGTTCCAGCGGCCGCCGCCGGCAAACCGGATGTGCAGCCCAACCCTGGAATTACGAAGCCGGACCTCGCCCCTCCGGTCGCACCGATGCCAAAGGACGAGACGGCCGTTCCGGTCGACGCCCCTGACGCGATGCCGGATGAGCCGAACGAAACCGAACCGGAGATGCCCAAACCGAATCCGGGCGACGCGGATCCACCGGCGACCGTGCAGCCGAAACCGCGACCGCCGGCACCCATCGACGATCCGCGGACGAAGTCGCCGGATACGCCAGGGTCGGCCGTCGCCGAGATGACCAAGGCGCTGGCCGACGCGAAAGCGGCGCTCGTCGCGCGAGATGTCGAGAACGCCAAGACGCAGCTTACCGTCGCCGCGAGCATGGCCAATGCTCCGGACCACAAGGCGATGGTCAAGCGGCTGGAATTGCTGACGCACTTTGTCGGCGAGTTTTGGAAGGGCGTCGGCGATGGGATCAAAGGACTCGATGGCGTCGACGAGCTGCTGGTGGGCGAATTGCGCGTGTCAGTGGTCGAACATTCGGACGACGACCTGACGATCCGCGCCGGCGGCAAGAATCTTCACTACACGATCGACGATCTGCCGTCCGGATTGGCGGAAGTGTTGTTCGAGCGCGTGAGGGAGATGAAGGATCCGCTGAATAAGATGTCGAAGGGCGCCTTTCACGCTGTCGACAAGAATCGCAGCGTCGAAACGGCGAAGCGAATTTTTCAAGAAGCGCAATTGTCCGGCGGCGACGTGGCGGACCTGATGGCCGTGGTCGATGACAAGTACGACGTGAAGAATCCGCCGGTCGCCAGGGCCGTGCCGCAGAAACGCCACTTGCCGGACCCGACGGCGCTGACCGAAGCGACTGGTCAGGTGAAGGCGAAGTACGGCAAGGATATTACTGCCGCACGGACGCCGCAGCAGAAATACGATCTAGCCAAGAAGATCATGGGAGACGCCGCGATGCCGATGGACAATGAGGCCACCCGGCTAGCGTTGTTCAACGAAAGTCGCGATCTGGCGGCGAATGCTCATTTGGCGCAACTCACGGTGCAGATCATCGACGAAACGGAAAAGTGGTTCGAGATTGACGTGCTGGCAACCAAGTTCGACGCACTGTCGAAGGCCGCGGTGAGGGCATCGCCGCAAGCTGCGCGGGATATCGCGCTGGAGTGCTTACAGCTTACCGATCAAGCCGAAGAGGCGAAGCGGCTGGACTTGGCCGACAAGTTCGTCCGCGTGGCCGGCGGAACCGCGCGGGCGTCGCGCGACACCGATCTAGCGAAGCGAGCGACCGATCGCTTGAAGGACGTTCAAAAGGCGTTTCGCGAGGCATCCGCGGAAAAGCCGGACGAAAAGCCCGGTAATAACCCCAGCGAAAAACCGGCGGAGGGCGGCGCGGATAAAGACGCCGCGGCCAAACCGCCGGCTGCGTAACCGGCCGATACACGACCGGCAGGCGGGGCAAACGCGTGGCAAGAGGCACCGAAGGCGATCAATCCTTCGGCGACACACATGTCGCGAAGAGCGAAGAGCGAAGTGGCTAATTGCCGCCGTCGCGGTCGTTTCGTGTTTGGCGGGTATCGTCTTACTGCGAGAGCGGCGCGTTGCTGCGTCGGCTCAGGGAGGTTGTTCCAGCGAACGTGGAACGGAACGTGGCGGATTAGGTGGTGGAGTAGGTCGTAGCGACCCAGCCGGCGACCGGGCCTTAGCGCCTAGATTCCGCGAGCCAAGTCGCCAATACTAACGCCTGCCCACTTTTCACGGCCCCCGTACCGCTGTCCACCGTTCCCCATGCCCCACGCTCTCCGCCAGCGCATCTTCGACGAACTCGACGCCCTCGAAATCGTCGATCCTCACACGCACATCAACCCGCACGCCCCGGCGTCGACCACGCTGGCCGACGTGATGGGTTATCACTACTACACGGAGCTGGCCCATTCCGCCGGCCTCGCCCGCCAGGCGATCGAGGAACCGGAACTCCCTCCGCGCGAAAAGGTCCGCCGACTGATCGAGCATCTCGGCCCCCTCGAAAACACGATCCAATACAGTTGGCTCATCGAGATGCTGCGCGAGTTCTTCGGTTTCTACGGCGCGCGGCTCACCATCGGAAACTGGGAAGCCGTATACGAGCACGCCAGCGATGTCATGGCCCGCCCTCATTGGGCCGAGACCGTGCTCAAGAAAAGCAAGCTCCGAGCCGTCTTCCTCACCAACGAGTTCGACGATCCGCTCACCGGCTTCGATACGAGCGTCTACGTCCCGTGCCTGCGAACCGATGATCTCGTGTTCCACCTTGCCAAGCCGGAAATTCGGGCACGCCTGGAAAAGGCTACCGGCGTGTCCCTTCGCGACGCCGCAACGCTCCGCGACGCGATCGGCAAACTGTTCGACCATTTCCGCCGCCGCAACGTGCGTGCCTGCGCCATCTCGCTGCCCCCCTCGTTCGCCCCTCGCAAGGTCAGCGCCGCGGCCGCCGATTCCGCCATCGCCGATCTATTGTCGAAGGGCCAAAGCGGCGACCCCCAACGTCTCGACGATGCCACGAACTTCGCCTTCTGGACGCTCGCTGAATACTGCCAGGAATTTGCCCTCCCGTTCGATCTGATGATCGGCGTCAATCGCGGCGTCTACGAGTCCGGCGTCTATCAGGGCCGCGACCTCTACGACAGCCGTGTGTCGCTCATTCAATATCGCGAGCTTTTCAACGCCTTTCCGCGCGTCACATTCCCCGTCTCCGTTCTTGCTAGCGTGACCAATCAGGAACTCGTCAGCTACGCTTGGATATTCCCCAACGTCATCACCAGCGGGCATTGGTGGTACTCGAACACGCCGACGTACATTGAAAACGACCTCGCCGCCCGCCTCGAAGCCGTTCCGCAAACCAAGCAAATCGGCTATTACAGCGACATGTACAAGCTCGAATTCGCGTTGCCCAAGTTCCGTATGTACAAGCGCATCCTCGCCAAAGTCCTCGCCGAACGCTTCGTCCTCGACCGCGCCTGGAGCGAAGAGCGCGCTGTCGCCCTCGGTAAACAAGTTCTAGCCGACAACACCGAAACGATCTTCGGGTACTCTGGCTGAATAACGAAGCAAGATTGCCGCTCCACCGCTGCTGTCCACTACGCAAAACCCCCGAAACCGGACCCTCGAACCCTGTCACCCGACTCGACATCCCTGAACGATCGCGCCTGGCGAATCTGCGAGGATCTCGCCGCGGATCCCGCGCAATGGCGGCTTGCCGTCGCGCACGTGCCGTGCGGCGCGCGCGTCATCGACTTTGGCGTCGCCGCGGCCGGCGGCCTCGACGCGGGCCTAAGGCTTGCCGAAATATGCATGGCCGCATTGGGCCGGATATCTTTCGCCGCGAACCCAGCCGAACTCGGCGGCGGCATGGCCGTTCATGTCGCGACAGACCACCCTGTGGCCGCTTGTATGGCGTCTCAATACGCCGGCTGGCAGATCGCGGCCGGTAAGTTCTTCGCGATGGGCAGCGGGCCAATGCGAGCTTTGGCCAAACGCGAGCCGTTGTTCAAATCGCTCGATGTGGATGAAGCGAGTGACGTCGCCGTCGGCGTACTCGAAAGCGGCGCGTTGCCGTCCGACGACGTCTGCCGCGACATCGCGGCAAAGTGCGGCGTCGATCCTCGGCATCTAACGCTGTGTGTCGCGCGTACGGCGAGTCTCGCCGGCACCGTGCAAGTCGTGGCTCGTAGCGTCGAAACCGCTCTGCACAAACTTCACGAAATCGGCTTCGACCTAAAAGCCATCCATAGTGGCCAGGGCGCCGCGCCGCTCCCTTCCGTTGCCAACGACGACCTTGCCGCCATCGGCCGCACCAACGACGCGATTCTCTACGGCGGTCGCGTCACGCTGTGGGTGCGTTGTGACGACGCCCAGATCGTCGAACTCGGGCCGCGCGTTCCCAGCAGCACCTCGCCCGACCACGGCCGTCCCTTCGCCGAAATCTTCGCGCGCTACGGCGGCGATTTCTACAAGATCGATCCGCTCCTGTTCAGCCCGGCGATGGTCACGATCAACAATTTGGCCAGCGGCCGAACCTTTCGCTTTGGCCGCCTCGAGCCTAGCGTCCTCGCCGAATCGTTCGGCGTCGAAAGTTGAGCCGCCGATGCGACTTGCCGTCCTGTGTGCGCCCGACAGTTGGTATCTACGCGACCTTCAACGTGCCGCCGCCGATCGGCACGAAGTCGTCGCCATCGGTTACCCGCAGATTGCTGCTCACGTCGCCGCCGCTGGGCGAACTCAGCAAGCCCCCGCGCAATCGCATAGCCGCGCGAGCGTCCGCTGCTCCGGCGTCCCGCTCGAAGATTTCGACGCGATCCTCGTCCGCACGATGCCGCAAGGCTCGCTCGAACAGGTCGTCTTTCGTATGGACGCCCTCGCCCGACTCGAATCCGCCGGGCAACGAATCGTCAATCCGCCGCGCGCGATCGAGATCGCCGTCGACAAGTTCCTCGCGTCGGCTTTGCTCGTCGAAGCGGGCCTCGATCATCCCCACACGATCGTCTGCCAAACGGTCGACGAGGCGCTCGAGGCATTCGCGGCTCTCGGCGGCGACGTCGTCGTCAAACCGCTGTTCGGCGCCGAGGGCCGCGGCATCGCGCGCGTGACCGACGACGCAGTCGCCTTACGAGTTTTTAAGTCGCTCGTTCAAATCGGCAGCGTCCTGTACTTACAGCGGTTCGTTCCACACGATGGTTACGACATCCGCGCGTTCGTGCTCGGCGAACGAACTTTTGGCATGAAGCGAGTCAATGCCTCCGATTGGCGCACGAACGTCAGCCGCGGCGCGACCACCGAGCCATTTGAACTCGATGCCGAACTTGTCGACGTAGCTCGTCGGGCCGCGACGGCGACCGGAGCCGTGATGGCCGGCGTCGATATTCTCCCCGGCCGCGACGGTCGTCGCTACGCGATCGAGGTAAACGCCGTGCCCGGCTGGCAGGCCCTCTCCCGCACCCTCGGCATCGACGTGGCCGCGATGGTGCTCGCCGAGCTTTCGCGCGCAGCGCGGCAATGAAGCAGTATCCGCCGCCCAACGACGGAATTGCAGTCCGTCCAGCACGCTTTCGTGGCACAAGCAAGTGCGACCCGACGGGCACCGCCGCCATCGCCAGAAGTCGCACCGCGCGCGGCGGTTCAACCCGACTAACCGCTACGCTCGTACTCCGTCGGTTTGACCCACGCCCCATACGGCGTAGAGTTTTGAGCACCTTCTGCTGTTACACACGCCGTGCCTCATGCCCGATGTTGTACGAACATGTCCGACGTCACGCTCGAAAATCTTCTGGCTCGATTAGCTGGCCACGGTAAAGGGGACAGCGACGATCCTTGGTCGAGCCTTACTGCCGCTACGCCGCAACATTCCCGCGAGTCTGAGGCCGAAGCGAAGAGAAAGCCGGCCGAAGGCGTCGACGATGCGCTCGAGCGCATTAATACGTTGGCCGGTGGTGGCGCCAAGAAGACGCCCCGCACGGGGCCAGACCCAAACGGCTTTGTTCCCATCGAGCCGGAGAGTTTTCTCGAAGCTGGGCTGACCGAAAGCCAGGTCGAGGCGCTTGCCCTTAAGTATCTGCTTTCGCGGGGCGACGCCAGCGGCCGCGATATCGCCGAACAAGTGAAGCTCCCGTTCCGGCCCGTCGAAGAGCTCCTTCGCCAGATGAAGCAGGACCAACTCGTCGGGCATCGCGGCTCTGCGCCGATGAACGACTACGTGTTCCAGCTTTCCGATCTCGGTCGCGAACGCGCCCGCCGCTTGAGCGAAATCTGCACCTACTACGGCGCGGCCCCGGTTGCCCTCGAAGAATACATCGAAAGCGTTTCCGCCCAGTCGCTCGTCAATCAGCATCCCACGAAAGACGACCTCGTCCGCGCTTTCTCTGACCTCTTAATCAGCCCCCACATGATGGCCCGCCTTGGTCCCGCCATCAATTCGGGCCGCGGTTTGTTTCTCTACGGCGCGCCCGGCAACGGCAAAACGAGCATCGCCGAACGGGTCACCAGCGCGTTTGGCGAATACATTTGGGTACCGCGGGCAATCGGCGTCGATGGCGACATCATTCGCCTCTACGATCCGTGCAACCACGTCCTCGCGCCCGAAGACGCGCAAGACGGCCTGCTCGACAAGCGCAAGGTCGACAAACGCTGGGTCCGCATCGTCCGCCCCACGATCGTCGTCGGCGGTGAGTTGACGATGGACAATCTTGAAGTCTCAATGAACACCGGCACGGGCATCTCCGAAGCCCCGCTGCAACTCAAGAGCAATTGCGGCACGCTCGTCATCGACGACTTCGGCCGACAGCGAATGAGCACCGACGAATTGCTAAACCGCTGGATCGTGCCTTTGGAAAAGCGCTACGACTACCTCAATCTGCCGGGCGGCAAGAAGATCCAGGTACCGTTCGATCAGTTGATCATCTTTTCGACGAACCTGGAGCCGAAAGATCTGGTCGACGACGCGTTCTTGCGGCGTATTCCTTACAAGATCGAAGTCACCGATCCGGCCATCGAGGAATTCGAGAACTTGTTCAAGCTCGTCGCGCCGAAGATGGACGTTGAATTTCAGCCCGACGTGTTCGAGTATCTCGTCGAGCGACACTACCAACGTACCGGCCGACCGATGCGCTGTTGCCATCCGCGCGACTTGCTGCTGCAAGTCAAGAACTTCTGCAACTTCAACGGCATCACCGCGGAGATGACCAACGATACGATGGATTTCGCCGTCGAAAACTACTTCACGATCATGGGTTGATCGTCCGCCGATTGGCACGGCGATCGCGCGGCGTCGTTAGCGGTTGCGCCGTCGTCGCACTGCGGCGGTGCCGATCAGCAGGCCGCCGACCGCAAGTAGCGAAAGCGTGCCCGGCTCCGGGATCGCGGCATACTCGATCTCCAACCGCGGCGGCGAGTTGCTGAAGGTATCGGAAGCCTCGAACTGGCGGGCCGTCTGTGTCGTGCCCTCCAAGGAGCTGAGGAGCATCCAGCCGAAGTTGGACGCGGAATCGTCGAGCATCGCCTGCACGTCAGAGGCGAGTCCCGCGAACGCGTACTCTGCGGGTGCCGACACGAGTTGCGAGGACGAAGCCGCTGCGATGTAGTCGGTTCCGGCCAATCCACCCGCGGCACCCCACGGCGTCGTGCCGTGAAACCGGTTATTCCAAGTCGCGGCTCCAGGCGTGGCCGGACTTCCCATCGCGCCGCTGCCGGTTCCTTCGCCCCAGCCGATGAGCATGCGATGCAGGTCGAAACCACCGCTATTCGCGTTGGCACCGTTCGCCGTGATGTATAGCGTTGCGGATTGAATGACCGAGCCGGCCGGAATCTCGCCGGCGATGTTGAATTGAAGCAGTCCGCGCCGCAAACGGCCAGGTCCGTCGGTGCCGACGAGAATCTGCGGGTGCTCGCCGTGATTGTTGTTCGGCGAAGCCTCGTTAAGCGTCGTGTCGGCCGAGGGGGAGAGAATCTCCACGTCGGCCACGGCCGCCGACGGCCAAACGCAAACCACCGCCGCCAGCGCGGCGAGTATGCCGATAAATCTCGCGCGGGATTGAGTTGCCGAAGTCATCGTGAAAGCTCTCGGTGAAAATCAAATTGGTGAAATCGCCAAAGCACGGCCCCGTGCGAGTCATTCATTGTAACATGCCGGGGCATATTTTTTGTTGCGCACCACACGTATCTACCGCCGCGGTTCCAGCCCCCACAGATGCCGCACGAAGAAATCCCGCCGCCGCCGCTCGCCATACGGACCGCCGCCGATGCCGTGCCCCGCCCCGGGCACAACGAGCAGCTCAAAGTCCTTGTCGGCCTTGATGAGGGCGTCGACAACTTGCATTGTCGATGCCGGATCGACGTTGCTATCTAACTCCCCGACGATCAGCAATAGTTTGCCCGTCAGCTTATCGGCCTGTGTCACGTTCGATTGCTCGGCGTAATGGGGACCAATCGGCCAGCCCATCCATAGCTCGTTCCACCAGATCTTGTCCATGCGATTGTCGTGGCAACCGCAGTCCGACACCGCCGCCTTGTAGAAGTCGCCGTGGGCCAGCAACGCTCGCAGCGAACTCTGCCCGCCGGCCGACCCGCCGAAGATTCCCACACGCGATAGGTCCATATACGGCCGCGATTCCGCAGCTTTTTTCATCCAGGCGATGCGATCGGCAAAGCCCGAGTCGCCCAAGTTCTTACAGCAAACGTCGTGAAACGCCTTGCTGCGGTTCGACGTCCCCATGCCGTCGATCTGCACGACGACGAAGCCGATTTCGGCCAGCGCCTGCATGGCATGAAACGGCGAGAATGCCTTGGGGACGAACGAACCCTGCGGCCCGGCGTAGATGTGTTCGATCAACGGGTATTTCTGGCTCGCGTCGAAGTTGGTTGGACGGCAGATTACGCCGTAGATGTCGGTTTCGCCGTCGCGCCCCTTGGCGGCAAAACGCTCCATCGGCTGCCAGCCGGTTTCCAGCAGCTTCGACCAATCGGCCCGTTCGAGCTCGCAAACGAGCGTGCCGTCTTCCACACGTCGCAGCTCCGTCACCGGCGGCATATCGACCCGCGAATAGCGATCGACGATCCACCGCCCATCGGGCGAATGCGCGATCTCGTGCGTGCCGTTGCCGGACGTCAGCCAGACCAGACCCGTGCCGTCGAAATTCACGCGGCCGTAGTGGACGTAATACAGATCTTGCTCCGGATAGACGCCCGACGAGCGAAACCAGATTTGCCGCTTCTCCTCGTCGACGCGCTCGACATTCCGCACGATCCACTCGCCCTGCGTGATCTGGTTCTTCACGTCGCCCGACCGGCCGTCGTACAGATACAGGTGATTCCAGCCGTCGCGTTCGCTCATCCAGACGATCTCGTGCGTATCGTCGGCGTAGAAGCTGAACTGCTTGTGTGCGTAATCGACGAACGTCTTGCTGGTTTCGTCGATCACCACGCCGGTTTCGCCGGTGCGACCGTCGATCGCGACGATGCGCAGCACCTGGTGCCCGCGCTGGTTGTACAGGAACGTGAACCGCGAGGAGTCGTCCGTCCAGCGAAATTCGCCGATCGACCACGGCGTCGGGAATAGCGCGTCGCTGACCGGGATTTGTTTCTTCGACGCCACGTCGAACAATCGCGGCTTGGATAGCGGAATGCGGTCGCCGGGCTTGAGATAGTCGAACGTTCGCAGCTTCGGCTGCAACTGGTCGCGCGGCGAGGACTCGACGATGTGGACTTTGTGCTCCTGGCCTCGCAAGGTTTGTATCGCCACGAACCGCGACGAATCCGGCGACCAGAAGACACTGCCTTCGTAGAAGTGGTCCGCAGTTCCGTCGGTCGAGAGCTGCACCTCGTCGGGCGTCGCGTCGTCGCCGTCATCGCGTTTCCCAACGACGTACACGTTGTGATCTTTGACGACGACGCGCCACTTTCCATCGGGCGACGTATCGCTCCGCCGTGCAAATTCTCCACGCGCGGCGCGCGATCGCCGCCCGCGTCGGCCGCGGTCCTGTTCGCGGCGCGGCTCGGGCGCGAACTCGAAGTTGTCGGTCTCGGCCAAGTCGCCGCTGGCGAGCACAAACTTCCACGCCTTGGATTCGGCCTTGAAGCGAATGGCCGCCGCGTCGTCGACGAACTCGATCCGCTCGAAAGGTAACCTCTCGGCGTCGACCGGCTTGGCGATCTTGTCGCCGAGCTTGTCGGTAAGCGCCGCCGCCAGTTGGGCGTGATCGAAGGCCGGCTGCCGCACGCCCTTGGCGGCGTCGACGAACACGAACTCGCGGCGACCTTCGCCCAGATCGTTGCGATACCAAAACCGCTCGTCGCCATCGAGCCAATGCGGCTCGACGCGGTCCTTGAACACCGTGTCGCGCGTGCGTCCGTGCAGTGCGTTCGCTCGATCGTAGTCGCTCTGCGCGCCCTGGCCGCAGGCGTGGGACACGAGCGCGAAAAATATGAAAACGACCGACAGTCGCGGTGGAATTATTCGTAAGTGCAGCATCAAAGTTGGCGTCTCATCGTGTGGCGGAATCATCGTGTGGCGAAGTCGTTGTCACTTGTCCTTTTTCTCCTCCGGTGCTTTCTCCCCCGGTGCCGGCTTTCTATTGCTCGCGCTCCAGCGATGCCACATGGTGAGCGCCTCGTCGCGACGCTTCTCGTCCTCCTGGGAGAAGCCCATCGTTGTCGGGTTGAACAGCGTCTGCGTGTTTTTTTGCAGCCGCTCAAATCCGTATTCGCGGTGGTTCTGGTCGGTGAGATGGAGCAGCACGACCAGCGCCACGTCGCGAACTTGCGTTGTGTACGCGACGCGGTTGATGTTCATCGTCTGGCAGACCGCATTGTTCTTGAGCAGCGGCTCGATCTTCTCGATATCTTCTTTTTCGCCGAATCGCCCCACGGCCAGCAGCGCTTGCTGGAACTGATATGCAGGCCCTCCGGCGGCGTCGCCCGAAATCACGTTTAGCCCCGCTTGGCGGCCTTCCTTCATTCCGTATCGCGCCGCGAGCAGCACTTTGTAATAGCCGAGATTCCGGTCGCCGTCCTGCGGCGTGGCGATCCAGTTCCCGATGATCTTCTTCAGCGGCGTACTTCCGGCATTGCCGGCAAGTGCTGTTCGAACGCTCGGCTGATTGGCGAGTGAATACAGTTGGCTGCCGGCTCGCGCGTCGAGCGCGATCTCCTTATTCGTCGCCACGAAGTACAACGCCGCCGCGCGTCCCGGCGAGATCGTCGTGCGAAACTGCGGCAGTGGGTGCGACATCGTCTGCGAAATCTTCAGAAACCGCGCCGCAACCGCTCGCGACAGCGGCTCGACCTCGCCATCCAAAAGCGTCAGCAATTCTGGCTCGGCGCGGAGCATTTCGGCGAACAGCTCACGCGCCGCTCGGTCGCCTCCGACAATCGAGCGATACGCATTCCAGCCCGGGAAATCGTAGTCGCGCTGCGGCGCATCGTCGTCTTCGATGAACGTCGCCAACCGCGCGTCGAGCGACTCGCGAAACTTTCGCGCCCGAATGGCGTCGAGCGCTTCGAGCAACTGGCGACTTCGCGCGCGGACTTCGAGGTCACCGTGAGTCGCCGAATTCACCAGCCGACCGCGGGCAACTTCACCAACCGAAAGCAGTTCCGCCGCGGCGGCGCGGCGAGCGGTGTACGATTCGTCGCCGAGTGTCGCGATTAGCGCGTCGATCGCCCGGACGAGCTTCTCGTCGAGCGCATTGCCGTGACGTGCCTTTCCGTCGATCGCAATCTTGTCGACGGCTTTGGGCACGATCCGCACGTTCGACTCGGAATCACCGGACTGCGCCGCCCGCAAGACGCCGCAACTGAACATGACGCAGGTCAGTACGAATGCGGCCGCAATCGAAGCAGTCGAAGTCGGGCGGTGATCGCAAAGAGAGGTCTTTTCAAGACGAACGGGACGCTGTCGGCGAGCGCCGAACGGCGAATTGCCTGATTCTTTCGGTGAAAGTTGCGGCATCGGCGACCTGCGGCCAGGCTGGCGGTCTGATAGCGTTCGGCGGGTCCGCAATGGGATCGCAATGTTGCGGAAAGCATCGAGGATCGCGCGAAACGCGGCGATTCGACGGCCACGCCCAGTATATCGCCCCCCGTTGTGACCGGCCAGCAAATGCGGCGAAATGTCCGGTGCCTATCGGCGACGTCACGCCCCTTGCCGACGGCTCAAGAACTTCTAGAATAACGCCGATTCATTCGTGGTTCGTGCGACGAGCGAGGCAGTTGGGGCAGGAATCGGCGGGTTTTCTCGACTCGATGGCCCGAGAGGAAATTTCGCTCAAGGGGCCTTTGACACGCTCGGCCAGGATGGATATATTTGCTCTTTCCCCCGCAAGACACCGGGGAACGCAGGAATGCTCTTTTTGGCCGCAGGGCCAGTGATTGCAGGTGCCAAGTGATCGCAGGTGATTGCCGCCGCTGGCGGTATTCACCTCTGCTCACCTAGGGCAGCGTCGCGACGGCGTTGGTCGCCGCGACTGATGATCTTTGACAATTCGGCAAATTTGTGAAAAGTGGCATCGTAGTAAGAGATGCACGCCAGATTACCCGCCGCAAGTGGGTGATCGTGGAGTGTATTCTCCGAGGCTCTTAGACGAAAGTTCGGTACGCAGGCGGTTCTTGCCGCAGGCGTGTCGATAGGCAAATTCTCACGAGCTGAATCGGATCAGCAGTGGTGGTTGTGTTGCTCACCGCTCGCTTGGCGATTCGTCTTTATGGCGGATCGTTTGTCGAGAGGGCTGAGTTAATGTGGCCAAGCTACTAAGGGCACATGGGGGATGTCTTGGCGTCGAAAGGCGATGAAGGGCGTGGAAGACTGCGAAAAGCCTGGGGGAGTTGTCAAACGAGCGTTGATCCCGGGATACCTGAATTGACTCATGCTGAATTCATAGGCATGTGTGGCCAACCCAGGGAACTGAAACATCTAAGTACCTGGTGGAAAAGAAAGAAAAATCGATTTCCTAAGTAGCGGCGAGCGAACGGGAAATAGCCCAAACCGCGGGGGTCTCCCCTGCGGGGTTGTAGGGTCTTTCACATGGGAGTTAGAAAGTGATTTGCTAGCGGAAGCTTGCAGGAATGCGGCACCACAGAGGGTGACAGTCCCGTACGCGAAAGTAAATCGCCTCCCGAAGGATACCTGAGTAGGTCGGGTCACGTGAAACCCCGACTGAATCTACGGGGACCATCCCGTAAGGCTAAATACTCTTCGACGACCGATAGTGAACTCAGTAATGCGAATGAAAGATGGGAAGAACCCCTTCTAGGGGAGGACACTGAACCTGAAACCATGTGCCTACAAGCGGTCGGAGCACCATGGGCTTTGCCCGGTGTGACGGCGTGCCTTTTGCATAATGATCCGGCGAGTTACCGTCGACGGCTTGGTTAAGACCTTACGGGTCGAAGCCTAAGGGAAACCGAGTCTGAATAGGGCGACATTGTCGTCGGTGGTAGGCGCGAAACTGCGTGAACTACCCATGAGCAGGTTGAAGCGCGGGTTAAACTGCGTGGAGGACCGAACCCACTTGGGTTGAAAACCGAGGGGATGACTTGTGGGGAGGAGTGAAAGTCTCATCAAACGCAGAGATAGCTCGTTCTCTCCGAAATAGCTTGAGGGCTAGCCTCGAGGAACTACGCACCGGGGGTAGAGATACTGAATCGGCTTGAGGCCCTTTACGGGGTACTCTGCTGGACCAAACTCCGAATACCGGTGCGACTATCTCGGGAGTCAGTCCGCGAGGGATAAGCTTCGCGGTCGAGAGGGAAACAACCCAGACCGTCCGCTAAGGCCCCAAAGTGAAACTTAGTCACTAAGGAAGTTGAGTTGCGGAGACAGCCAGGATGTTGGCTTAGAAGCAGCCACCATTTAAAAAGTGCGTAACAGCTTACTGGTCGAGCAACTCTGCGCCGATAATGAACGGGAGTAAGTTTCACGCCGAAGCGGCGGAATTCGTTGATCTTCGGATCGACGATTTGGTAGGAGAGCGCTGTAGATCAGACACAAGCCATACCGTAAGGAATGGTCGCGGGGTCTACAGGTGCTTATGCCGGAATGAGTATACGATAAAGCAGGTGAGAATCCTGCTCGCCGAAAGCCTAAGGTTTCCTGGGGAAGGTAAATCCGCCCAGGGTTAGCCGGTACCTAAGACGAGGCCGAAAGGCGTAGTCGATGGATGGCAGGTTAATATTCCTGCGCTGTCCAGTGGACCGATGGAGGGACGGCGTCCGAATGGTGTGCGGACTGTTAGATATGTCCGTGGCTGCAACGAAGGTGGGGGATGTCAAATGCACCCCTATAGCCAACGTTGTGGACCAATCGCATTTGATCGAAATGACATCTGAAGGACGTCCAAGAAAAGCTCCTAGGGTTGAAGCTGGCAACCGTACTAAAACTGACACAGGTAGGCGAGACGAGAAGTCTAAGGCGCTCGGGAGAACGCTGGTTAAGGAACTCTGCAAAATGACCCCGTAAGTTCGCGATAAGGGGTGCCCCCGGTGGTTAACGCTGTTGGGGGCCACAGTAAATCGGCTCTTGCGACTGTTTATCAAAAACACAGGACTCTGCTAACACGTAAGTGGATGTATAGAGTCTGACGCCTGCCCGGTGCTGGTAGGTTAAGGAAGGAGGTTAGCCGTAAGGCGAAGCTTGCGACCGAAGCCCCAGTAAACGGCGGCCGTAACTATGACGGTCCTAAGGTAGCGAAGTTCCTTGTCGGGTAAGTTCCGACCTGCATGAAAGGCGTAACGACAGGAGCACTGTCTCAACCAGCGACCCGGTGAAATTGTAGCCGTGGTGAAGATGCCACGTTCCCGCAGCTAGACGGAAAGACCCCATGAACCTTTACTGTAGGCTGATATTGGGCTGTGGTTTGTCTTGTGTAGGATAGGTGGGAGGCTATGAAGCGCGGGCGCTAGCTCGTGTGGAGCCAACGTTGAAATACCACCCTGGACATGCTTTAGTTCTAACCCCGATTCCCGTGAAACCGGGCGGGGAACAGTTTCAGTCGGGCAGTTTGACTGGGGCGGTCTCCTCCAAAAAAGTAACGGAGGAGCCCAATTGTACCCTCAGCCTGGTCGGCAATCAGGCTTTGAGCGTAAAGGTAGAAGGGTGCTTAACTGCGAGACTTATCAGTCGAGCAGGTACGAAAGTAGGGCTTAGTGATCCGGTGATTCCGAATGGAAGGGTCATCGCTCATCAGATAAAAGGTACTCTGGGGATAACAGGCTTATCGCTCCCGAGCGTCCATAGCGGCGGAGCGGTTTGGCACCTCGATGTCGGCTCGTCGCATCCTGGGGGTGGAGAAGCTCCCAAGGGTTTGGCTGTTCGCCAATGAAAGCGGCACGTGAGCTGGGTTCAGACCGTCGTGAGACAGGTCGGTCCCTATCTGCTGTGGGCGCACGAAACTTGCGGAGCCTTCTCTTTAGTACGAGAGGATTTAGAGGGACGTCCCTCTGGTGTACCAGTTGTCGCGCTAGCGGCACGGCTGGATAGCTAAGGACGGAAAGGATAAACGCTGAAAGCATATAAGCGTGAAGCCCGCTCCAAGATCAGGTTTCGTTGGACCTTTATGGTCCGAAAGCCCCCTGGAAGACTACCAGGTTGATAGGCCGGATGTGTAAGCGCGTATATCTAAAGGCGCTCAGCTAACCGGTACTAACGGGCGAACGCTTGGCCACATTTACTCATCGCTCTCGAACCGATTCTCGTTCGTGAGAGACGCCAAGTTTGAGAATCTCGATGGCAATGGCGTGCAAACGCCGTTGCTCTGCGAGCCACTTTTCACAAACGCCGATTGTTATGGCGTCGCGGGGCGAATAGGTCCGCGGCGTTCTTTCCGGTGAACATATCTGAAAGGTCACACCCGTTTCCATTCCGAACACGGTCGTTAAGCTTTCAGAGCCGATGATAGTACTAAAAGTGCGAAAGTAGGTATCGCCGGATCATTTTTTTAAGCCCCTTGCTTCGGCAAGGGGCTTTTTTTGTTGTTGGTGCGCTGGCTCCATGCTGAGTCAGCGCGCCGGCAGTCCATCTTGACGTTGGCGAGCGTCACCGCGCGCCCGGCTACGCGAGTGCTGTTGTACGCGAGCCATTTTGGCCGCTTCGCGCAGCGAGATCGCGTGCGTCGTGCGCAGGCGAGCAATTCGTGATTCGGCAACGACGATTCGGTAACGACGTTCAGAGCATGGTGTTTCTAGGTGGCGGTGATTCGACACGTCAACGTTTTGGCTCCGCAAGGTTAGGCAAACGGGCACTGCGGCGGCGAGATTTTCGGGCGAGGGGCTTGGCGATGCCGCCGCGTGCCTGCTATCGTTTGCGTTTGTGCAGTTCGTTGTGCCAAGTTAGAATGAAAACGCTAAGTATCGTTCCGCCATTTGGCGACCGAGCGACGCGAATCGCGTCGAAGAGGAGATGATCCAAGTGCAGATCACGATTTCCGCGCGTCACGGGCATTTGAGCGACGCATCGCAAGCGAAAATCAGGTCCAAGTTGGAAAAGCTGACGCGCATCTTCGACCGGCTCACTTCGATTGAGATCGCGGTCGACTTGTCGAAGCCGACGGCGCCGTCCGTCGACTTACGCGTTTCGGCCGAGCACAAGAGCGATTTCGTGGCCGAAGTGTCTGGCGACGAACTGATGGGCTGCGTCGATGGCGCGGTTCACAAATTGGAAACGCAGCTACGCAAGTACAAAGAACGAATTCAAGAGCGTCACCGCGGCCCGGTCGATCACACGACGGGCGAGGTGGCGAGCGAATAGAGTGCCCCAGAGCGGTGCGAAGCGCGAGGGGTCGCCTGCTGCCGAACGGCGGCGGTGGGCAGTTGTCACACGAGGGTATGCCACGATGAAATTTGCCGACTTCATGAGCAACGAAGCGATCATTCCCCAGATCGCCGCGGACGAAAAGCAGGGGGTGATTCGCGAAATGGTCGCGGCGCTGCAGACCGCCGGACGGATTGGCGCGGACGACGCGGATAGCATCATCGCTGCGATCATGAAACGCGAGGAGTTGGGGAGCACGGGCATTGGGCGAGGAGTGGCCGTGCCTCACACCAAGCATCCCAGTGTCGGGCAATTGGTCGGGGCCGTGGGCGTGAGCCGCGACGGCATCGACTTCAACAGCCTCGACGGAGAAAAGGTGCAATTGGTGTTCCTGCTGGTATCGCCGCCAGATCGGCCGGGCGATCATCTGCGGGCGCTGGAAAACATTTCCCGTCAGTTGCGCGACGATACATTTTGTCGCTTCCTAAAGCAGTCGAAGTCGGCCGACGACATCGTGCAATTGCTCGAAGAAGCGGACAACAACCAGTTCGCGACCTAAACGGCACGACGGCCGCGGTCGCCGTAAGGATGGCGACGGTTGCGGTGTCGATAGGATGAGTTAGCCGCATTTCCGATAGGTGTCGCTTCCGCATACGCGGTTTCGCTTGGGCGATTCCCCGGCGGGTTCGCCGGTTGCGACGAGAGATGGCCGAAAGGCCGGAGTCATAGGATCCCGAAGCCATGGGTTGCACTGCGACGGTCGGCTCGCCGGCCCGTTTGCGATCCGACAGCACGAGCGTTGCGATGACCCAAGCGAAAGCAACACGAGTCGTATGCATCAACAACCCGCATGGGTTGCATATGCGTCCGATTACCGCGTTGTCGCAGCGGGCGAAAGAGTTTCAGTCCGAAGTGACGATCACCAAGGATCACCATCGCGTCAATGTGCAGCACATTATCGACATGATGACGTTGGCGGTGGAGAACGGCAGCGAGGTGCTACTCGAGGCGGTCGGTCCCGACGCCGAAGCCGCCGTGACGGCCATTGCCGAGATAATCGAACACGATTTTAGTAAGTACGACGAAGAAAACATCGTTCGATCAGAGTCGCCGCCCGCCGACGCCCCGTCGTCATGACGACGGCCGAAGTGCGCAATCCGACGCGTGCGTTGTTGGGCGACCCAGTGCGGCGCAAGCCGCGTGCCGACGAGGAAGGTCGATCTCGATTGCCCGCCAAGCCGCGGAGCGAATCTGAGATCCCATTCGTCTCGCCGGCGCGTACCGGTGCTTGCGCGGCGGAAACGACCGAGTGCAAATACTTCCGGGAATCGCCGTTTCACCGGGCGTCGCCATAGGCGAGGCGCTGGTCATCGACAACGAGGGGTTTCGCATCCCTCGGCGGTTCGTTGCGCGCGACGCGGTGGACGACGAGTTGGAGCGACTGGCGGCCGCGATCGCCGCCGTCGAAGCGCAGATCGGCCGCGACCGGGACACGATCACGACGAAACTCGGTAGTCAATACGGTGCGATTTTCTCGGCCCATTTGACGCTTCTCGGCGATCCGAAACTCCGCGAAGAGTTGGCGCAGATGGTGCGCGAGAGGCACTATTCGCCCGAATACGCCGTCACTCGAACGCTGCGCCGCTACGCGAAGACGTTTCAATCGCTCGATAATGCGTACCTAGCGGAACGCGCGGTCGACCTGTTCGATATCGAGAAGCATCTGCTGCGCAACCTAACCGGTCGACGACGCGGCGAGTTGGCCCATCTCGTTTCGCCGGTTATCGTTCTCGCGCATGCTCTCACGCCGAGCGAAACGGCGAATCTCGACCGCAGATACGTCCTCGGCTTTGCCACGGAGGTCGGCGGCGCCGGCAGCCACACGGCAATTGTTGCACAGGGACTGGAGATTCCCGCCCTCGTGGGCATCGGCCCGTTCCTGTCGGACATCGCCGGCGGCGACGTGGTGATCGTCGATGGGGATCACGGGCAAATCGTCGTGCAACCGGACCAGGACACGCTCGATCGCTATCACCACGAGCGCGAACAGCACCAGACGCTCTCCATGCGGCTGCGCGAATTGCGCGATCTTTCGGCGCAGACAGCCGACGGCCAACGAATCGAGCTGCTGGGCAATATCGAGTTTCCGCACGAAGTCGAGCAGTGCAAACAGCACGGTAGCGACGGCATCGGCCTGTATCGAACCGAGTTCCTATATCTCGGCGCAGAAACGGAGCCTACGGAGGAAGACCACTACCGGGCCTACGCGAGCGTCGTGGAGCAAATCGGCTCGCGGCCGGTCGTGATTCGCACGTTGGATCTTGGTGCCGACAAGATGGCGCATTTGCCGCTGCCGCAGGACGAAACGAATCCCGTGCTGGGGCTTCGCAGCATTCGGCTGTCGCTGCGAAACGTGCCGCTGTTTCGCAAGCAATTGCGGGCGGTGCTGCGGGCTAGCGCCGTGGGCGACGTGCGCGTGATGTTTCCGATGATCACGACCGTCACGGAACTGCGGCAGGCGAAGATGGTCCTGTCCGACGTGATGGAGGATCTCGACGAAGCCGGAGTTCCGTTCAATCGCGATATCCCGGTGGGCATGATGGTCGAGGTGCCGGCGGCGGTGATTTTGATCGATCGGTTTTTGGAAGAAGTCGAGTTCATCAGCATCGGCACCAACGACTTGATCCAATACACGCTGGCCGTCGACCGCGGCAATCGCGACGTGGCGTCGCTCTACAATCCGGGCGACCCGGCCGTGCTGCGGTTGATCCGAATGGCGATCGTGGCCGCCATCGGGGCGGGAAAATCGGTCAACGTGTGCGGGCAAATGAGCAGTAATCCGTTCTACACGATGCTGTTGATCGGACTGGGGCTGCGGCGGATGAGCGCCACGCCGAGCGCGATTCCCGAGGTGAAGAAGGTATGCCGTAGCGTCACGGTGCAGCAGTGTGAGCAGTTGGCGCAACGAGTGATGTCGCTGGACAGCGCACGTGACGTGACGACGTGCGTGCGCGAGGAATTGAAGAAGGTCGTCCCGGAGTTTGTCGTCTGATGGAGCGAAACGACATGACGCCGGGCAAGATCGGACGACAGCGCGTGCGGCTGCGATTTCGCAAGGAAGGCGAATTGCGGTTGATCAGCCATCGCGACTTACTGACGGCGCTCGAGCGGTTGTTTCGCCGCGTCGGCGTGAAGCTGAGCATGAGCGAGGGGTTTCATCCACGGCCGCGGATGCGCTTTCCACTGTCGCTGGCGCTGGGAATACTGGGTTTGGATGAAGTGTTTGAAGTCGAGTTCGACGATCCGCCGGACGTGGAGCGGCTGCTCGCCGATTTGCAGGCGACCGTGCCGGCGGGGCTGTCGTTCACGTCGGCGGAGTTCGTGCCAGAGGGCGCGCCAAAGTTGGCCGTCGAGGCGGCGCTGTACGAGATCGTCGTGCCAGAGGAACAGGCGGCTGGCTTGTCGGATCGAGTCGCCGGGTTGTTGGCATCGGCGTCGCACGTGGTGGTGCGCGAGCATCGCGGTCAGTCGGTCGATGTCCGCGCGGCGATCGAATCGCTGTCGTTCGAGCCGCCGGTGCTGCGGATGCGGCTGCGCACCAATGATTCGGCCGTCTCCGCGAAGCCGCAAGAAGTTTTGGAAGCGATTGGCCTGGAACGATTGTTGGACGAAGGTCACAGCCTCGCGCGAACGGAACTGGTCCTCGCCGAGAGTTAGTGGTCCCACACATATTTGCCCGAAAAACCAATGGAAAGCGAGTTCATCATGCGGAACGAACAAATGCCCGCCGAACGACGCCGAACGCGCCGCGCCGAGGGCGAAACGGCTTCCGCGAAACCGACAAATCACAACAGAAAGTCAGTATCCATGAAGCAGGAAATGCTAATCAACGTCGCACAGGCGGAAGAATGCCGCATTGCGATCGTGGAGGATGGCGTGCTCGAAGAGCTCTACGTGGAGCGGACGAGCCAGGACAATTACGTCGGCAACATTTACAAAGGGCGGATCGTCAATCTCGAACCGAGCATCCAAGCGGCGTTCGTTGATTTCGGCGTGGGCCGCAACGGATTCTTGCACATCAGCGACGTCGAGCCGCAGTATTTTCGCCAAGGAGGCTACGACCCGAACGTTCCGTTGGAACGCGACGGCGGTGGCCGCGGCGGCGTTCGTCAGCGGCAGGACGAAGACGGCGACGACGATGACATCGACGAAGAAGGTCCGCGCCGGCCTCGCGACCGACAGCGTCCGCAGCGACGCGACTCGGTGCGTCCGCGGGTGAAGCCGCCGATTCAGGAAATTTTTCGCCGCGGCGACGAGGTCGTCGTGCAGGTCATCAAGGAGGGGATCGGCACCAAGGGGCCGACGCTGTCGACTTACGTCAGCATTCCCGGCCGCTATCTCGTGCTGATGCCCGCGCTGGGGCGCGTGGGCGTATCGCGGAAGATCGAAAGCGACGTAACGCGCCGCAAGCTCCGCGACATCATGCTCGAACTGAATCCGCCCAAGGGCGTGGGGTTCATCGTTCGCACGGCGGGCGTCGATCGCACGAAGCGAGAATTGTCGCGAGATCTCGCCTACCTGTTGCGGCTGTGGAAGGTGTTCGTGCGTCGCATGCAGAAGACCGCGGCCCCCGTCGCGCTCTATGAAGAAAGCGACATGATCATCCGCACGATCCGCGATATCTTCACGGGCGACGTCGATTCGATCTACATCGACGAACCGGAGTCGTATCAGCGGGCGCATGAGTTCTTGAAGTTGGTCATGCCGCGGTACGTCAATCGGCTGCACTTGTACGAAGGCCGCGAGCCGCTGTACCACAAGTACAAGCTCGACGAGGAGATCATGAAGATCAACGCCCGCACGGTGAAGCTGCCCAACGGCGGGTCGATCGTGATCGACCAGACCGAGGCTCTCGTCGCCATCGACGTGAACAGCGGGAACTTCCGGGCGAACGACGAATCGGCCGAAGAAACAGCCTATCAGGTAAATCTGCGGGCGGCCCGCGAGATCGCACGACAGTTGCGGCTGCGCGATTTGGGCGGAGTGATCGTCAACGACTTTATCGACATGCGGCGCGACAAACACCGCCGCGGCGTGGAGCGGGCGTTGCACGACGCGTTCAAACGCGATCGGGCGCGGACGAAGATTCTTCGCACCAGCCCGTTCGGCCTGGTCGAAATGACGCGGCAGCGGATTCGTCCCAGCCTGGAACGCAGCGTGTACCGCGACTGCCCGAAGTGCAACGGGACGGGCGCGGTCAAGTCGACGGAAAGCGTATCGATCGAAGCGTTTCGCCTTCTGCTGTTGGCTAGCCATCGCGAGGGGACGACGAGCGTGGTGCTGGCCGTGGCGGACGACGTGGCGGAATACCTGAACAACCGCAAGCGTCGGGAATTGGCGGCGCTGGAAGATCAAGCCAAGATCACGGCTCAAGTCGTCGGCCGCGAGGACGTGGCGCCGGACTTCATGGAGATTACGTGCAAGGATGCGGCAGGGCGCGAATTGCGGTTTCCTGCGTAAAGGGCGGGGAGGTATTAGGCTATAGGCAGTAGGCCGTTTGTCAGGTCAAGCGGTCTTCAACCTTCCCATCCCCACAAGACCGGATTCGCGCCCCTGAGAGGGTCGCTTTGATACGCGCAATATCACCGGTGTAACAAGCCGCGGGAATTCTCTCATGCCCAACACCAAGATCGAACCGCTCCGCTACGATCCGTCCGGCGTGTTGTCGGCCTATGGCTCTTCGTTTGGCCAAGCGCTCGACGCCCTGGTGCCGGCGCTCGACGCCGCTCGCGCCGAAGTTATCGAGGAAGCCGCGTCGTGGCAGCGCGGCGATACGCCGCCGCCGCTCAAGACGCCGCTCGACGCCGGATTCATCGATCTGCCGGAGCGATTGCTGGCGGATTACAACGGCCCGAAGCGGGCCGAGAGCGAACTATACAAGGTCGTAACCGCCGCGCGTCGATTGGCCGAATCGGTCGATCGCGCCGTCGTGCTCGGCATCGGCGGTTCGTACATGGGCGCGCGGGCGTTGTTCGACGCGTGCTGCCATCCGTATTGGAACGAACTATCGCGGGCCAATCGTCACGGCTGCCCGCGGCTGTACTTCGAGGGGAACAACCTCGACAACGACGCGATGCAGGGCCTGCTCGATCTGCTCGCGCGCGGTGCCGGAATCGGCGCTGCGGGGAAGGGCGGCGACGACGCGGCAAGCCGGCAATGGGGCATCGTCGTCATTAGCAAGAGCGGCGGCACGCTGGAAACGGCGATCGCATTTCGCACGTTCTTGGCCGCGCTGGAGAAGAGCGGCGGCGACGTGAAGTCGCTCGTCGTGCCCGTCACGGACCTTGGCCGGAATGAGAAAGAGGACGATTACAAGAGCCTGCTCTATCGATTGACGAGCGACCTCGGTTGCCGCGATACGTTCGAGGTGCCCGACGGCGTCGGCGGGCGGTTCTCCGTATTTACGGCAGTCGGGTTATTGCCGGCGGCGCTGCTGGGGTTGGACGTTGTCAAGCTGCTCGAAGGGGCGGCGGCGATGAACCGTCATTTCCGCGAAGCGCCGGTCGAGGAAAACGTCGTGCTGCGATACGTCGGCGTCGGGCATTTGGCCGAAACGCGGCACGGAGCGACGATTCGGGCGATGTCCACGTGGGGCAAGAGCCTGGAAGCCGTCGGCCTGTGGTACGACCAGTTGCTCAGCGAAAGCCTCGGCAAGAGCGGCCGCGGCGCGACGCCGCTGACCGTCGTCAACACGCGCGACCTGCACTCCCGCGGACAGCAACATCAGGACGGTCGCGGCGATAAGCTCATCACAAACCTGATCGTCGAAGGCGTGCGGCAGGATCGGTTGAAGGTCGAATCGCGCGCGGCGGATCGCGACAATCTGAACTGGCTGGCGGGCAAGACAATTCCCGAGGCACTCGACGCGGCTACGAAAGGGACGAACCTGGCATACAACAGCGTGAGCCGCCCAACGGCGGATCTTACGCTCGCCCAAACCGAAGAGGCGTCGATCGGTCAACTGCTGCAAATGTTGATGCTCGCCACGGTCGTCGAAGGGCGGCTGATCGGCGTGAATCCCTACGGGCAACCAGGGGTGGAGGATTACAAGCGGAATATGAAGCGGCTGTTGCAAGAACAATAGAATAAAGGGGACGACGGTGCTCTATAGGAAACGCCTCGATCGGCGGGTGCTTGGAAGTCAAAAATCCTTCAAATCGTCCATAAATGATGAAATCGATGGCCGACGTTCGTGCCTAATTTGCGTGGTTTTCTACAGAGCACTTCCGTCCCCTTTGTTTCCCCCACAGCGGTCACGGTTCAGTTATGGCAATGCGAGTTGCGTAGGGTGAGGCCCGTAGCTATCATCGTTTTGAGACGCACCGGGATCATCCTCTGACCGTGAGAAGCAGGAATGTTGCGGTTACTCGCGATCTTTTTGGCTACGGTTTTTAGTTCCCTAAAGCCAGCAGTCGGGGCGCCGGTCCTTGACCAAAGTTGGACGGATACTTCTAGGTGGACCGCAACTTCTTCAGTCGTCGGTGACTGGGGATTTACGGCGCAAACCTTCACTACTGGTTTCTCTGGAACGATCTCGACCGTCGAAATCTACGTTCAACGCCAGCATATCGGCCAAATAAATCCAGCATCGCTAGCCGTTAGTATCTGGTCGGTGTCTGAGGGGATACCGTCGACAGAACTTGCAAACCGGGTGGTGCCAAATGGCGAGGTTCCTCCACGTAACCAGCCGGATTGGTTGGTCGTTGATTTTTCCGATGCCGGTCTCTACACAAGCGCCGGCCAGGAATACGCGATTGTATTCTCGTCCGAAGGTCAAACGTGGTACGATTGGCTCGGCAGTCGCGGCGAACCGTATTATTCAAGGGGGCGAGTTCTCACGTATACGTATGCGGCCAACGACTGGCACGCGCCGTTAGCAGCCCGTTGAAAAACGGGCTTTTTATGCTGCGGCAGCTGGTTGGGCGGTGGTGGGATTTTTTTGGTGGTCGGCGAGTCGGCGGTGGATCGCGGCCAGTGGGGCGATGGTGGCCGTCGGTGTCCTTCCGGCAAGCCTGTAAAAGTTTTCGGCCGCGGCGTGGGCGGGCGGCGGGGTCGATCAGGCGGCGGGAGCGAGAGATTCGAGCGTGGCGCGGTATGTCCAGGGCAGCCACTGCTCGGGGTGCGCGGCGAGGGC
>JAJDEG010000276.1 GCA_029259895.1 Planctomycetota bacterium | reverse complement strand
AACGCCGGCGGCCGTGCAGCGCGTGATGGACGATTCCATCGCGGTCGTCAACCGACATCGCGAAGCCGGCACACTGCTCGACGAGCATCGCAAGATCGCCGAACCGGTGCTTAGCGAACTCGGCGGCGTCGGCTACTGGGGTCTGCTCGTCGATCCCCAGTTCGGCGGCAGCGGCGCGCCGTTCGCTTCGTTCGCGCCGTTCCTCACGCGGATGGCGATGGCCGATCCGACGGTCGCCGGACTGGCCTCCGTTCACGGCTGCATCGGCGCGGTCGATCCGGTCCGCGGATTCGGCACGGCGGAACAGAAGCAGCGATTCCTTCCCAAGCTGGCCAGCGGCGAGCGGCTCTCCGCGTTCGCGCTCACCGAACCTAGCGCAGGCTCCGATCTCACCGCGCTGCGAACACGCGCGGTTCGCGACGGCGACAGTTACGTGGTCAACGGCGAAAAGCTATTCATCACCAACGTCGCGCCGGGCCGTTCGATCGGCTTGGTCTGCCTGATCGACGACAAGCCGGCCGTGCTGATCGTCGATTTGCCGGCGAGCGAGAACGCGAACTTCCAACTCAAGGAATACGGTCTCTACGCGCTCAAGCACGCCTTCAATCGCGGCATCGTGTTTCGCGATTTCCGCGTGCCGGCCGAAAACTTGCTCACACCGCCGCGGGGCGACGGACTCACCATCGCCTATCACGGCCTGAACCTCGGCCGCGTCGCCCTGTGCGCCAACGCCGCCGGCACGATGCGTTTGATGATGGCCAGCATCATTCCCTGGGCGAAGTTTCGCAAAACGTACGGCGCGGCGATCGCCACGCGCGAACTGGTCGAGCGTCGCCTGGGTCGGCTGGCCGCGCTGGTGGTCGGCTGCGACGCGCTGGTCGCCTGGTGTTCGTCGCTCATCGATCAAGGCTATCGCGGCGAAATGGAGTGCATCGTGGCCAAGGTCTTCGGCAGCGAATCGCAAAAGGAAGCCGCCATCGAGCTGTTCATGAAAACGCACGGCGGCCGGTCGTTCCTGCACGGCCACCTGTTTGGCGACAACGTCCACGAGTACCTCGCCCCGTGCATCTACGAAGGCGAAGGCGAAATGCTCGGCATGGGCTTCTTCAAATCGCTCATCAAGAACCACGGCAAGGAGTTTTTCGAGCCGTTGGGCAAGGCGATGGTGGCGGCCGGCCTCAAGAAGCCCAACCCGATGAACCCGCTGCACGCCTGGAAGCTGCGCGGCGCGATCGCGCCGTATGCCAAGTGGATGATGGGCCAAATGATTCGCTCGATCCCGCGGCCCGACTTGCCGACCGATATGCCGGCCAATCTTCGCGCCCACGCCCAGTTCGCCGCCGATCAGCTTCAGCGATCCGCCCTCGACATCAGCCGCACGATGAGCAAGTTCCAACTCAAGCTGGCCGACCGCCAATGCCGGATGTCGGAAATGTCGTCCCGCGTGCAGGCGCTCGTCGTCATGCTCTGCACGTCGCTTTACGGCGCGCGGCAGCAAGACCCGCTCGTGCGACAAGCGGCCGACGTTCTTTGCCAAGACCTCACGCGAACGCTCGACGGCAGCCGGCCATCGAACGACTACTTCCGCACGGTCACCGAACTCGGGCGGGCCATCGCCGGCGGCGGGTTCAAGTCCATCGCAGGGCTGTCGCCGGATGAAGTGATGATGTCGTACAACACGGATTGAGTGAAGGCAGAACGAGTATGAAGCGGCACGACGACGGCACGCGATGCCTTGAAGGAACGCGACAGATTCCCCGCAATTTCGCCGCGTGCTGCGATATCTTCGATGCGCATACGTCGACATGCGCGTTCGACCTCCGATACGAGTGGTGGGAAGAGTCAGGCGCATGGGTGATCGCCATTTCGGAAAGCGCCGGCGGTGGTGGAATTACGATCTTGTTTTGCCCACATTGCGGCACGCGGCTTTCCACGAACTCGTGATTAGCCGACGAGTTTCTGCACCGCGCCGACACCCCGCGATTGGAAGCTCGCGACGCAGCGTGTATACTAGGCGTATCGTCGTTTTGGGCGCATCGGCGTAACTCGCGCCCATCCACATGTCAGGAGCCGAATCATGGCTGCCGGCTTTTCAGAGTTTGAAGCTTGGACGCCGGCTGCGTTCGCACCGCGGCTGTTGACGGTCGAGGACTTCGCGCTGCTGCCGGATGAATTGCCTTCGGGACCGATTCGCTATGAACTCGACAACGGACGGCTCGTAACGGATCGTTTGCTGACCGTCGACGATCTGGCGGGTTTGCCGACGGAATTGCCCACGGGACCGGTGGAGTATGAACTCGACAACGGGAGGTTGGTGCCGATGTCACCGCCGGGCTATCCGCATGGGAACATTCAATTGAGAATCGGCAGTCGCTTGCTCGCGTATGCCGAATCTACGGGAACGGGCGAAGCATCCGTCGAAACAGGCGTGTTGCTGTGGCAAGACCCCGACCGCCTCGTCGGGCCGGATGCCATGTTTATTGCTGCGGCAAAGCTTCCGGCCAAGACGAACAACTCGGGTTACCTGGAAACAATCCCCGATCTCGTCGTCGAGGTAAGAAGTAAGAACGACGACCCGTCGATGATCGCCGCGAAAGTGGCGGACTATCTCAAGGCCGGCGTGCAAGTCGTGTGGGTCGCCGATCCGTCGGATCGAACCGTGTCGGTGCATCGCGCGGGGCGCGACGTCGAAACGTTTCGCGGCGACGATGTGCTTACGTGCGAGGACGTCCTGCCGGGCTTTCGGTTGCCGCTTGCGACCGTGTTTGCGCTGTGAGACGGACGTTCACGTGTGCGGAGCTGAAAACTTATGGCAGGTGACTCGAAGCCGGCAAAAAGTGAACGCGAGGGCCTCGGCCGATTCATGCAGTCCTATTTTGGGAAACTCGCATACGGCTTGATTTGGGCCGTGGCGATCGTGGTCACGACGAAGATGATCTTTGGAACTGGTTACAACCGTGATCCGGGCGGCGGGATTATCGGTTTGTGCATCCTCGCTGGCTCGCTCGCGATTGCCCGTGCGATTCGTGGATACAAGTAGTCGGACATGGACCTGTCAAGTAACCTGCCACAATTCCGACCGTTGTCAGAGATCTCATGAACGACGAAGCGCCGAATCATCCACCGACGCAGCGTGCAAAGCTCAGTTTCTGGGAATACCAGTGGGTTATCTTTTCACGATTCGGCGCCGGCGTACTTCTCGTTGTTTCGTTGGAAGAACCCGCCGCGGGTCTCACGCTCATCGGACTTTCCGTCCTCATCGCTGGGCACGCTATCACGAAGGCGATCCGAGAAACGCGATAACATAAACGTGAATCTTCCCAAATTCCTGCCGCGTTATGATCCGGCTCATTCCTATGACTGGAACTACGACCATGCGCCGGATGCTTTGAGCGATATTTCTGCCGCGTCGATGTCCGGCGCTCCTGCAGGCGGCTGGCGGTTCTGCGACTTGATCGTCGCCTCACCTCTGGGCGTAGCCGCCGGTCCGTTGCTCAACGGACGTTGGCTGCTCTACTACGCCAGCCTCGGCTTCGACGTCCTCACGTACAAAACTGTTCGCAGCGGCCCGCGCGCCTGCTATCCACTTCCCAACCTACAGCCCGTCGCGTGTTCGCCAGCGAATAGGCAACCAGCCGACGGACAACCCGCCGACGGGCACGCGCTCAATGGGCAGATCGACGCCGACACCGATTCGCTTCCGGAGAGCGACGCGATGCACGGCACTTGGGCGGTTTCGTTCGGCATGCCCTCGAAGTCGCCGGATGTGTGGCGAGCCGACATCGCGGAAACCCGCCGCCGCTTGCCGCCGGGCAAGGTGCTATCCGTCTCCGTCGTCGGCACGGTCCAAGAAGGCTGGTC
>JAJDEG010000275.1 GCA_029259895.1 Planctomycetota bacterium | reverse complement strand
GCCAACTTCTCCGCCGCGCTCCAGGTCCGGCGTTCGCGAGTTCGGTCACCGCTTCGTTCACCAGTCATAGAATCCTCCAGGCAACAGGGGTTATGCTATCCCCAGCGCCCGGAAATTCCAGTTCCGTGTGAAGCAGGACAGCAACCCGCGACGTATCGCAGGTAATCCAGCGACGGCCCCATTGCTCGGCGACGGCGGCCGTCGTGGCGGACCCACAGGTCGGATCGAATACTAGATCACCCGGGTCAGTAGTCATCAAAAGACACCGCTCAATGATCTTCGTATTTGTTTGAACCACGTATACTTTTGAGTCGTTAAAACCTCCTTGTGACGTGTCTGTCCAAACATCCGTCAACGAAAACACCTCAAAATCATTAAGGTATCTGACGTAACGAGGGCTGTTTCCCACTGCCACAAGGCGCCCGGCAAGTTCCAACTTTCGCAAGCCCTCGCGAGTCGTTTTCCAATGAAGGTTGTTCGCTAGCGAAAATACGCGGCCGTCAAAATCGAACGGCTTCGACAGTTCCTCAGAATAGCCCGTTGACGTTAGATTGTCAGCGAGAAAGATTCGCGAACCTTTTGGCAACGTGTCCGGTGCGCGCTCCTCCTCCGGCAAAATGGTGCGACGTGCGCCGTCGGGCAATTCGATATTCTTGTAGAGTGTTGTGCCGGCTTCGCCGAGACGCTTGGGTAGGTAGAGTTGCCGATACTTGAGTTGCTTGATACTCCGTGCATGCCAAAGAATGTAATCGCAAGTCGTGGCAAGTGAAATCAACCTTGCCTGTGGGCTACTCACGGCTGATGTCTTTCGAGCGGAAATAAGTGATACGAACGAATCTGGTCCGAATACCTCTTCCATTAGCTGGCGGACGCGGTGCAGGTTCTCATCACTTATCTGCAAAAAGCACGACCCGCTCTCGTGCAGCAACTCGCGAGCCAGCAGCAGTCGATCGCGGAGGTACGTCAGATACGAGTGAATCCCCAGTTCCCACGTATCGCGGAACGCCCGGATCATTTCCGGTTCTTGCGTGAGGTCTTCGTCCTTGCCGTCCTTGACGTCGCGGCGGTTGACGAACGGCTGGAAGTTCGAGCCGTACTTGATCCCGTAGGGCGGGTCGATGTAGACCATCTGCACCTTGCCAGCCATGCCTTCTTTTTCGAGCAGCGAGTTCATCACCAGCAGCGAATCGCCGGCCACCATGCGGTTCGTCCAGCCGTGGGCGTGCTTGTAGAAATCGACCGCCTGCCGCAGCGGTGGGTTCTCCTCCGGCTCCTCGAACAGCGACCGCTGCACCAGTCCGCCGGCGGCCCGCTCGCCGTTACGCTTCCGCACGGCGTCGACGATCGACCGCGGGTCGATCCGCTCGTGAACGTGCAAGCTGACCGTGGGCACCTCAAAGCTCGTGTGCTCCGCCTTGCCCGCCCAAAATAAGCTGCGGATCGAGGTGCGGGTCGTACTCGTACGTCTTCCGCTTCTCGCCCGACTCAGGATCGGTCGCCGGCGTGACCAACCCAACCGGCGGATTGTTCACCCGAGTCTTGTCGGAATGCTCGTACTGCTCAATCTCCCGCTTGCCGGACTTGGCCATCGATCGTGTATTCCTTGTTCCTCGACGTGATGAATTCGCCGCAGCAGGCGATGCCGCGGCACGGCGACGGCCGGTTGACGAGGATGGAGGCGACGACGAATCGGCCGGCGACTTACCCGCCAACGCGAACGGCTCGGCATGAACTTCCCCAGCCCCGTCGCCCTCTCCGCGCCTCGGCGTCTCGGCGGTTCGCCCTCGCCTCTCGCCCAGCAACCGATCGATGAGCACCTGCTTCGCGCGACCGGAGTCATCCAACTCCGCCACCCGACAAACCGCCTTCAACTCATCCCGCGAAAGCGCCGCCAATAACTCTGGCGTCTTGACCGCCCGCTCCGCAGCCAGCGCCGCCGCGATCTCGCTCTTGACCCTGCGCGACATCCCAGACAGACCAAACGCCCCGGCCGACTCCAACAACCGCGCCCGCGGCAAACATTCGAGAATTTTCCGCCGACGAATCATTCGCTGGCCCAAGACAGGAAAGGCAATTTAGGACATGACAACCGGCCACGGCGCGACTCGCGCGACGTATCGACTCGCACGCCGGACGGTCAAGATTCTATCCCCCACGCGACGGGAACGCCAGCAAGGCACCGCGACGGCGATACTCGTATGTCGCTATCGACTTAGACTGGCTTCGTGGTTGCCTGCCCCGTATCTACGCCGCGTCTCGCCCTGCAGGACACGTATTCGACCGGCCGTTACAATGGACTTCGGACTATCGACGGACGAGATTTGTCGGGATTCTGAGTCACGTACCCTGCCGGAATGTAAGGGCCTCGGAAAAGCGAGTGGCTGACGAGTTTCTCTCACCGCCGGCAAATGCGAGTGGTCACGCTTGCCATCGCCGGACAATGGCAATTCGATTGAAGCACGAGCGAAAACGGAGTTCCCATATATGAACAAACTTGTATCGACTGCTGTTTTCCCAGTCTTGCTTGTCTCAATGGCCTGGTCTCCCAAGTCGACGTTCGCTGGGGAACGAGCCGTATTGAATCGACAGGATTTCGTCGACCTGCACGCGCTGATCAAGCGGCAAGCTCGGGAATCGCGTTGGATGGAAATCGACTGGCATCCCAGCGTCTGGGAAGCGCGACAAAGAGCCGCTAAGGAAGGTAAGCCGATTTTCCTGATGGCCGGAAGCGGCGGGGCGCCCGCTGCAGGATGCTGAACGGCGGGCCGCGGAGTGAGCCGTGAGCTCACTTGGTGGAACGACGAGACGATCAACCTCATCAAGGAGAACTTTGTCGCCGTCTCCGTGCCGACGTGGGTTTGTCGCGCCGATTCGCCTGAAGGCAAGTTCCTCCGCGCCGCGGGCATCGACAAGCATTGGGTCACGTCGAGCGGCTACATGCACTGCATATCGGCCAGCGGCAAGTTTCTCGGAGGCCGTCCGTGTGAGGAAGTGCTCGCAGAATTCTTAAAGCTGCCAGCAGCCGAGCGGACGCCCGGCGCGGTCGACGTTCCGGACCTAAGTCCATCGGAAACGATCATTCCGTCACCGCCCGAGGGCGGACTGGTGCTGCGCGTACATGGTCGATTTCTCGCCGCTGGAGACGACGGCAAACTGCGCCGCGCGGAGATATCGGACTTTCCACTGATGCCTGACGATCGGCAAGTCTCGCGAACCTGGCGGCTGTTCATGCAGCCAAACACGGAGTACATGTGGCTCACGCGCGCGGAATGGCGGGCGCTCGTGCCGGAGAACGCGACCAAGGGATTGCGCATCGCGGTCGACTCGGCCGTCGCCGAGCGAATGGCCCGCTTCCACCTGACTCCGCAACGAGCCACGACAAGCGAGGGCGGCATCGTGAGCCGGCGGGCGGTCAAGTCGGCGCAAGTCGCGCTGGTCGTCGACAATGTTTCGCCGCAGATCATCGAGATGAAACTCGAAGGCCACGTTCACTGGGGAAGTGACTACGACGAGTCGAAGGCCACGAGTCCCAACGGACCGCTCGCACAGGGCTTCGAAACGACGCTCGACGGCCGACTGGTTTACGACCGCGCGAAAGGAGCGTTCACGCAGTTCGACATCGTCGCGCCCGGAGAAGTGTGGGGCCGCTGGGGCGATGCGAACGGAAAGAGCATGTACGTCGAACGACCCGGACGCAGCCCATTCGGCTTTGCATTTGAACTGACAACGGACACTTCGCCGACCGACCGGATTCCGCCCGGCGGTAACGGCCGGTACGTCGCTGAAGGCACGGGCTATTTCACTGCGACACAAGAATGATCGCAGCGAAATCGCGCTCCGGCGAATAAAAATGGGCCATGTCGGTCCGAATCCGTTCACTCGTCGTTCGCATCAAGCGTCCGTGTAACCGTCCCTACGGCCGCAACTAGACGCGAGCGCACTCCGCAGTCTCGCCCGACAGCCGCGTCAGGTGTTCGTTCAGAACCATGCCTCTCGCAACGATACATGGGAAGGCATTTCGTCGAGCCCGCGACCCGCGATGCCAAGCGGATGATGAGGGCGAAGATGAGCCTGTTCAAGTTTGCGAACGCGCGACGACGCGGCGGCATTGGTCGTCAAACACGCCATTCGTAGCTCGCTCGTCTTCGGAGCGTCTGATTTCGAGTCGGTTGCGTGAATGGCGCAACTGACGGAGGTGCTTGGAGTAGTGGCGTGGCAAAATCGGCGGGGTGCCCGTATTGGTGCCGGCGAGTTTGCAGCGATTTGCACCCGAACCAGGCGGCGAGATGTCCGTTCGCCGCGGCTGTCGCCTCTCGGCCATCGACGTGCCACTGACGGGGACCCGATTCGGCCGACGTCACCGGCCTCATCGTCTGCGGAGGGCGCGTAGGTTCATTCTGGCAAGGGAATGGACTGCAGACAGTGCGTCGCCGATCGCCGCATCGACGGCCGTCGGCACGACGGTGTCGCGCCGTTTCATCGAGTTGTGCTCGCGAATTCGCCGGTTCGCAACGAGGGTCGCGTTCGTATGTCCGTCGGTGCGGCCTGCGGCGGCCGACGTCGCATGCGTGCCCGAAACAATTGCTTGCGGGGACGGCGTGCCAGCGGTTATCGCTGCGCCTATCGACGTCTGGACGATCGCTAGATCGAAGGCGTCGACGCGGCCGTCGCCGTTTGCATCGCCGCGGCTGCGATAACCGCCGGTCGTCAGGCCGAACGACCGGGCGAGCATCGCCGCATCCGTGCGATTGACGAGTCCGTCGCCGTTGAAGTCGGCGGAGAGCGGTGTTGCGTCGACCGTGCCGGGCGAACCACCGGCAAGGGCGCTGCTCCGCCAATTCGTGGCCGCGTTGTAATCGCCCGCCGTGTCGATCGCGACGAGGGAAAATCCGTCGCCGTCGGTTTCCGGATACCAGGCGTCGTCGTAGACGAAATCGAACACCGCTTCGCCGAGCGGGCCGACAAGCGCGAGTTGTTCGCCGCCGTTGTCGAGTGCGGACGTCGCGAATTCGCCGGCTACGTTCAGGCCCGTTCCGTAAATCGCCTCGAACGCCGCGAGATTTCGCACGAGCAGCACGCGCTCGCCGGCTGGCAAGACGATGCTCGGGAACGTGAACGTAAATCCGGCCGAAAAGTGGAAGCCCGTCAGATCGAGCGGACCGCTGCCGACGTTTTGTAGTTCGATGAACTCGGCGTCGTCGGCACCGGCAGGATTGTACATGAGTTCGGTCACGCGGAGCGGCGGTGGCGTGCTCAGCGTATACGTCGCCTCGGTCAGGGCGCTCCACTCGCCGTTCCACAGCGACCGAGCCTTGACCAGCGTCGACTGATTAAGCGGCATCGCACCGCTGTAGAGCGTCGCCGAAGGGTCGCGCGGGTCCGTGCCGTCGAGCGTGAAGTAGATATCGGCCTCGACCGGTGTGGCGTCGATCGTCCCGCCGGTAAGCTCGGCGTAGATCAACATGTCGCTGCTGCCGGCGCTCGCATTGAGTCCGTGGATGGCGAGCAGATTGTTGCCAACGACGAGTTGACTGAGGAACGGAGTCAGGTCGACAACTGTCGGCGAGCCGAGATTGACCTCGATTCCGGTCGTGGCGTTCGAGTTCCACGTCACGCCGGTCAGCGGAGCATTGCCCATATCAACTTCGACGCCGTTGAGATAGGCGACGAAGCCATCGTCGGCGAGCAAGCGTAGCGTCAGCGCGTCGAACGAGTCGATTGTCGCCTGGTCGGGCACGGTGAACGGCAGTCGCACGTAAACCGTGTTGTTGCCGCCCGCGCCGCTCATCTCGCTTTCCACGTCGATTTGTATGCGGCTTTCGTATCCCGTGCCCGTTTCGTAGCCGACACCGTTGACGCCGCCGCGCCAAGTTTCGCCGTGCGTCCCTTCGACGTAACTCACTTGCCGCCATTCATCTCCCAGAGTTCCATTCGTCGGCACGATCGCGCTGACGGTCGTCGCCGACGTGATCAGCGGCGTTTCGATCAACACCGGCCCGCCGGGCGGCGGTACGGTCATCGTCAACAGGTCGCCGGCGTCGATCGTGCCGCCAAATTGCGGCTGCCCGTTGATCGACAGCGCCGGCGCTTCGATCGATGGAAAGAAGCCGGCGTCGCGAAGTTGCTGAATGACAACTTCCGTGCGGCCTTCGATAATTTCGGTGCGGATGCGGTCGATGTTCTGCCGCCATGTGTCGGGCGTGTACGATCCGTCGCCCCAACGGGCCGTCTCGGCGATGATCGACGACGTAATGCTTGCTTCGAGCGTCGCGAAATCGGCCAACACGCGGTCGCGGGTCAACATGCCGCCGTTGAACAAGTACTTCTGCGCACGGTCAATCACCATCTGCCGCACCTGCGGATGCTGCGAGATCGCGCCCCACAGATTGCCCGGCCCGCCGCGGTTGATGACGTTCCCGTTCAGCCCGGTACGCAACATCATGTCGCTGTCCCAGGCGAAGAACTGGAAGCCCGCCCCGTCCTCGCGCTTGCGGGCGGCCATCCAGTTCTGAAAGTGGTTCCAGTCCCAGTCGTTGCCGGCGTAGAAGTTGAGCAGCACGTAGTCGACGTAGTTGTCGATGTCGAGGTATTGCGAGAGTTGGTCGAAGTCACCGGTCGCGGCGACCATCGCGTTCCAGGCCGACAGATCGCCGTTGATGGCCACGCCGGCGTTTAGCGCGTCGTAGTCTTCCTTCGTATCGCCGAAATAGGCCTCCATGAACCCGGCGTTCGGCCGCTCCATCAGGTCGTATTGTCCCCAGTACGTGCCGTTGATGTAGACGTGGACGAAGCGGCCGTGCGGGGCGGGCTGTCCCATTTCGAGTTGCCGGTCGAACGCCCAACGATTACGGATGTAGATGCCTTGGGTGCCGTTGCCGTGCGTATAGAACCGCGTATCGTGCGATCCGCTGCGGAGCAATATTTGATCGAATTCACTAGTCGCCGTTTCGCCGCCGGGCGCGCCGTCGAACACCGGATAACGCAGCTTCGACGGTCCATACTGCGACTTGAAACTCAACCGCATCGATTTCTTGGCGAACCCCAGGCTGGTGCCACCGAAGTGCTCGATGCCGGCGTCGACTTGAAAGCCCGGCGTGCCGTCGGGGAAGATCATCTCGACCGACGTCTCTTGCTCGGCCAGCGAAATCGAGTTCGGCGTGACGATGGAAATCGTCGGCACGGCGGTGAGCGAATCGGCCAACTGCGGTCCCCACAGCGGATGATTGCGGATCGTCGAAGAGATCACGCCCTGATTGACGACGTCGCCGACGAAGATGTACGTTTGCGTGTCGGTGTTCGTCGGCTGCATGCCGGTCTTGAACGCGGCGGCGCGCAGGGTCGTCGTTTGGTTGACGTTCACAACGGCCAGCGGCGACGTGTTGGCGTCGGCCGCGGCGACCGCCGTGCCGTTGGCGAGCGTCGGTTCGCTGCCATCGGTCGTATAGACGATCGTCGCGCCGAGTGTCGCGGTAGTGATTTCGACGGCTTGCGGCGTCGTGTAGAAGCCGCGGTCGATGCTGAACGATGTGTCGGCGACGAAACCGGCGAAGGACCTAGCGTTCGCGCCGCCCGGCGTGGCGTCGGCGAAGTAGCCTTCGATGGTTGGCTCGGTGAGTCGTCCGGCAACGAGTTGGGCGTCGATCAAGAACTCGCTGCTCGCCGCCGAATCGTTCAGGCCGTGAATCGCCAGCACGTTCTCGCCGTCGAGAAGCAGCCCCGCGAACGGCGAGAGGTTGATCTCCTCGAATTGCCGTGCTGCTTCGAGCGGCCGGTCGCTCGATGCTACCGAATCGAACGACACCAAGGCCGGAGTGTTCCGCCGAGCGACTTCCGTGCCGTTGAGATAGGCCACGAAGCCGTCGTCGTACTTGATTCGCAGCGCCAGCGACGCCGCCGACGTCGGCCCTTCGGCGTCGAACGGATAGCGGACGTACAGCGACGTCGCCCCGACCGACATCGCCGCGTCCACGTCGGTCACAATCTCCTGGCCGAGCGAGACGCTTGTCGTGGCCTGGAGCGAGTAGCTGCGCGGAAACGTCTGGCCCCCCTCGAAGCCGTTGCCGGCGACGATGTTCCCCGCCTGAGAGCCGCCGAACCAGCGAACTCTGTCGGACGTGCCGTCGGTCCATTCGATGACGCCGGTGTTATTAACCGTGTTGTCGCCGTCCTTGAAGCCGAAGAAGTAATTCGACGCTTCGACCAGATCGCTGCCCGACTGAACGTCGAAGGCGTACGTTTGCAGCCCCGTGCCTGTGCTGACTCGCGATCGGCCGACGCCGACTAGCTCGAAACTTCCTTCGTCGAGACGAAACACCAGCGGCGTGAGAGTGAGCGCGTTGGTCGAATAGAACGACCACTCGGTGATTTGGCCCGCCTGCGTGAACGCGTGGTTATCGAGCAGGAACACGCTGCCGGAAGCGCCGTCGACGACGGCGCGGTCAACGACGTTGGGGCCGATGGTCTCGCCCGTCGCGCCGGCGCCGCTGTCGTCGGAATAGCCGATGCCGCCGAACAGCGGCGTGAGCGTCGTCTGAAACGGCACGGACATGCCCGTATTCATCGTCCCCTTCGACGCGGTCTGCCAGACGAAGTCGCTTGCGGCATCGTTGTCCAAGTCGCCTTGTCGTTGCAGTGTCGCCGAGGCGGTTCCCAATGCCGCCGCGCCGTTGCCCGTCCATTGCGACCCGAGCGCGACGTCGTGCCCGCCGACGTTCACGGACACGCCGGCAAGTTCCGCCGCTGTATAGCCCCAGGCGGCGAAGTCCACGACTGCCCCGGCGTCGTCGACGATCATCGCCCAACCGGGGCCGGCGGTGTTCCAGCGGATGTCGCTCCCCCAGTAGTTATCGCCGCTGTCGTCCGTTCGATAAGCCGATTCGCCCGTCGCCAACAGAGTCGGCAGCGACCAAATGATCGGATTGGCCAGATCGATGCCGCCGCCGTTCGCCGCGATGCCGGCGAAGTAGTGATTTTGCACGTCGCTTGCCGACAGCGCGCGGCCGTAGATCGCCACTTCATCGACGCGGCCGTCGAGTCGCTGTCCTCCGCCGGCGGCGCTGCGGTCGCCGATTGTCAGGTCCGCGGGGGAGGTCACTCCGGAAAGCGAAAGCGGAGCGGTGGCGGCCAACTGCCCGTCGACGTACAACCGCACCGTGCTCGATGCAGGGTCTTGCACGCCGACGACGTGATACCAGCGGCTGCCGTCGGACGTCGATGCGTTCGGCGCCACGGCGTCGTTGGTGAGGCCCTGCGTGACGAAACGAAACTGTCCGGTGGGACTGATGCCGAGCAGATAATCTAGGCCCGGCGTCGTGCCGTCGTTGTTACTGTCTTTTGAGACGATCCACTGGAATGTTCCCGCGGCGTCGGGCTGCACCCAGGCTTCGACGGTGAACGCGGTGCCAGCCGAATCGAGCGCGGCGTTGTGCGGCACCGTGACTGTACCGCCGGCGAAATCGACCGAAGTGTTGGCGTCGCCGACGATCGCGCCCGGCCTGTTGCCTGTCGCGCCAGTCGAACTGTACTGGCCGTCGTGATTGCCGGTCACGTCGACGGCCACGTCGCCAGGCCCGCCGCCGATGGTCGCCACGACCGTGTATTGCACGGAATAATCTCGGGGGAGGTTATTGAACGTGCTGCCGCCGGTGATTTGCGTGTTGAGCACGACATTCGGCGCAGTAGTGGCCGTGCCGAAAAAGTCCCAGCCGTTGCCGCCGGCGCTGAACTCGACGACGCCCGGATTCGATACGGTCGGGCTGCCGTAGCGGATGCCCATGTGAAAGCGGCCGAGCGTCCAATCGAACGTGTCGGTTCCTTGGGCGACGGCGAAGTCCCAACTCTGTAGGCCGGCCTCGGTGACAGAGCGCGTCGCGCCGATGCCGCGGACCATGTATTGATCGACGCCGACGTCCTCGAGCAGCAGCGGCGTAATCGAACGGCCGTTGGTGCCCGGCGTGTTGTTGAAGAATCGCCAATTCGTCACGCGGCCGAGGTTTCCTTGGCCGCCGTTGGCCAGCGGTGTGTCGTAAACCGCGGTGCCATGAAAACTGTCCGGCCCGTTGCGGTCGATCACCGCCTGACCGTGCGTGACGGTCGCGCCTTGCGGCGCGACGCTTTCGGCGAGTCGCCAATGGGCGACGAGTCCCGGATCGCTGGCCACGAGATTCGCGTACGACGTCGCCGCGGCTGCCGGCTCCGCGTTGTTGACGGCCACGAACCAGCCGGACGTGTCGATTTGCGTCCCCGAGACATTCTGGATCTCGACGAAGTCGACGTCGCCCGTGCCAAGCTCGGTCAGCACAACCGAAGACGAAGAAGTTTCCACGCCGCCGGTGACGAGGCTTGAATGCGAGAAGCCGGGCAGCCGCCATGCCGGTTCGAGCGCGTCGCTCGTCGGTACGAGATACTCCAGCGGCGTTGCCGGGCCGACGAGCAACGCGGTCTCCATTTCCAGACCGTAGGAAACGTTCTCGCGTTGCGTCGGAAACTGGGGCGCGAATTCTTGCCTTACGACGCCCGCTTCGACCAAGGCGAGGTACTCACCGCCGCGGGCCAGCCCAAAATTGGTGTGGATGTTGCCGCCGCCGTCGACGTAGTTGGCGACCGGCTGACCCGATGCGAACACGACGAGATAACCGCCCGGGTCGATCGTAGCGGCGGGAAACGGCCACTTTGCCAGATCGGCCGGATCGTCGGTGAGCGACCAGCCGCTCATGTCGGCGGCCGCGTCGCCGGCGTTGAAAATTTCGATCCAGTCCGAGGCATTGCCGTCGCCGTCGAGCAGCGCGCCGGCATTGTCGGCCATAAACTCCGTAACGATCGGTCTGGCGGCCAACGCGAGGCGATCTTCCAATGCCTCGAAACCGCGACGGCGTGGGTTTCTTCGCCGCGGCGCGGCACGAACCGATCGGCGCGACGAATGAATCGACTCGAACATCAGCACGACTGCCTTGCGAAGTGAGAGGAGTACGAAGTGCTCTAGCGCGCAGCAAGCGGCCCGTGGCCGTTGCATTTACGGCCACGGGCCACGAGGCTATTTATCTAGGCGAATGTCAAAGCCAAATTACGCCATACGCATTCCGGCCAAACGTCGTCGCGAGCGGCTAGCCAACCCAACGGCCGCGAGCCCGCACAACATTAGCGCGATGCTCGAAGGCTCCGGCACGGGTTCAAAATCAAATTGCACCGAGTAGTCGCGGCCGAGATTCACAAACGTTTGTCCGCCGGTGATGGGCGAATCGAGAACGACCGGCGGCGCGCCGTCGGACGCACCAATGAACGTCCAAAGCGCCGTGCCGGCATTCCAATCGACGACGCCTGTGTTCGAGGTCGTCGTGCTACCGTAGCGGACGCCGATATGGAACGCGCCGCTGGTCCAGTCGACCGTGTCCGTGCCGGCGGCGAGATCGAAGTCGTGCATCTGCTCGCCGGCATCGGTGACGTTCTGCGTGGAACCGATTCCGCGAACGACATACTCGCCGGCGATATTCTCGAGCAGCAGCGGCGTGATCAGCAAACCCGCCGCGGTCGGGTTGTTGTTGAAGAACTTCCACGACGCGACCTTGCCCGGCAAGTCGGTGCCGCCGCTGCCGTCGGGAATCGGCGTCTGAAAGATTGCCGAGCCGTGGAACGTGTCGGTGGTGTCGCGATCGATTACGGCCTGCCCGTGCGTGACGGCGTGCGGCGGCTCGATCGGTGGAATCGCGTCCGACGTGGCGGCGATCGAATACGTGCGTGGAAACGCCTGGCCCGCGCCGAGGTTTTCGCCGGCGGAGAACGTCGTGTGCCCCGCTCCGAACCACTTGACGCTCTGGGCCAAATTCTCATCGAACGGCGCGACACCGGTGTTGTCCGTTCCGTTGCCGCCATCCTTCCACGCCAGAAAGCGTCCCGGCCCGACCTCGGCGCTTCCCGCCACCAGTTCAAAGTCGTAGCTCTGCGCGCCGGCGGCATTGCTGGTCCGAGTCTGGCCGATGCCCGTGATCGCGAACGTGCCGCCGACGTCTTCGACGATTAGCGGCGTGATTTGCTTGACGGGCGGAGGAACAAAACTGTCGTTGAAGAAGCTCCATGAGTCGACCATTCCGCTCGCGGTGAACGGATTCCCCTTCAACACGAACAAGCTGCCGGACGCGCCGTCGAGGGTCGGTCGATCGATCAACGGATTACCGATCGTCTCGACCGGCGCGCTCGCGCCGTCGACAGTATTGGCTTGAATCGAATACGTTCTCGACAACGCGGCCGATACGCCAAGCGTTTGACCAGCCGAAAACGTCGTGTGACCTGACCCGAGCCAATCGACCGCCACGCCGCCGCCGGTCCATTCGACGGCGCCAGTGTTGTTGACGCCGATGCCGCCGTCCTTCCAACCGAAGAACGAATTCGGCCCGACATCGGCGCTGCCGGCCATCAGGTCGAAGGCAAAATCATGCACACCGATTCCTGAGACGGGCCGCGTCGCCCCGATGCCAGTGATCGTGTATTGGGTGCCGGTCGCTTCAAATATTACCGGCGTGATGAGAAAGTCGTTTGCTTCGTGGAAGAAACTCCAGGTCTGCAAGGTGCCCGTCGCGGCGAACGACTCGTCGTGCATGAAGATACTGCCGCTGGCCGAATCGGTAAGTCCGCGAGCGATAACGTCGTTGCCGACAGTTTCATCGGCCCCTGACGGACTCGCGGCGGTGAGCAAGATCGCCGCCATCGTTGCGGCTAGCGAGTAACGCCATAGTGCGCAGCACATGTAGAACGTGATCCGGGCGATCTGACACATTAGCCGACTCCTTCGCTGACCATCGACGTAGGTGAAAAAAAGTCGAGATGAATCTCGTGCCGCCTTAACGCTCGATTGAGCGCCCCTTGAACGAACGTCACTACGTAGAAAACATAGTCGAGGCAGGGCGACAAATCAATGATTTTCCGTTTTTTCTCCCCGCCACGTTCGCCGTCGGGTGCCCCCAATAATGGACGCGCACGCAGCGCTGTCGGCCGCTGTGCGTTTGAATTTGAACGTGGCTTTCCCCCGTTCTATGCGCCGGTCTCGATGAGAGAATCTGGGGTTACGGGGCCGCTGCTGCTCGGGAGTAAGGCCATAGGACGAATGGACGGGCAGCAGCCGGGCGGCGAATTCCGCCGGGGTGTGAGTCTAGCGCACCGTGCGGTCTGTGGTGCCTGAAATCGAGTCGTCAGCCGCAGTTTCGCAGCCGAAGGGAAGTGGGCGCGCATCCTGCAAATCCCTCACCCCAAAATCCACCACCACCGGCCCGCGCCGCCCTGCAATGACGTTTCCCGGATGCAAGTCCCGCAGCCCCGGAAACCGCGCCAACAGCCGGTTACACGCTTCGTGCGACGCCGGTTCGCCGACGATCCAGCGGGCCACGGTCCAATGTAGCCACGGCACGTACCACATCCGATTGCAGACCGGCACGTCGCAGCTTTCGGCGGGCGTCGTTAGCGCTTGTTGCACCACCCAAAGAATTTCTCGACCTTGGCGTCCATAACTCGCGGCAGGCTCGACGAAACACGACTCCGCGACGACGGCGTCATGCCGAACTCGGTGAGGAAGTCCCGCATCTGCTTCATGGCGCGATTGGCAACGGCGAGAAACGGATTTTGATAGAACGCGCCGGTGGTCTTCGACTTGATCTCGGGACCGCTCGACTTGAGCATCTCTTCGGCCTTGACCCACCGGCTCCAGGCCTGGCAGTACGCGGCCAGTGCTGCTCGGTCGATGCGGGTGAGCAGTCCGAGCATCTTCAACTCCGGCGTGATGCGGCTCCATTCCGCCTGGGCCTCATCGTCGAGGTGAACCGGGCAATCCGGCGTCTCGACAACCGGCTTCGGTTCATTCTGGTTCAGCGCCCGTTTGCCGGGGTTGCCCTCGAACATCTTCAGCGCCGTCGGCTTCGGTTTGCGTCCGCGCATGACGAAACTCCTTTAACGCCATTATTGGCATAAAACGTCATCGCGGCGAGCCGGACCACGCCCTATTCAATTTCGCGGGAATTCGTCTGGCGTCCCCGCCCCGGTCTGCGGCGAAGGGCCACAGCTTTTCCGACCGGCTAACCCTCAGCGGCGCAGCTAAGCGCAAAGCGATGCAAAGACGTGCAAAGATTCTCGTGGATTTTCGCCCTACAGCGCTTGAAGTCGTCTGACCCGCATGGCTCATGGTGTCGTGTCGCGGCACCGCTGATCCGCCGAAGTTCGTCGGACGGCGCTGCGAAACGCCAGAACGGGAGAACAACCATGTCCGCGAAGAAGACTACGAAGACGACCGCTGCGAAAAAGCCCGCCGCCAAGAAGGCCTCGAAGGCGCCAGCCAGGAGCAAGAAGCCGAAACCCGTCGGCAAGCTGAGCGCCCTCGACGCCGCCGCGAAGGTGCTGGCCGAGTCGGGCGAGCCGATGACGACTCGCGAGATGATCGAGGCGATGGCGACGAAGGGCTGCTGGACGAGCCCGGCGGGCGCGACGCCCGATCGCACGTTGTATTCAGCTTTGCTTCGTGAGATCAACACGAAGGGCAAGGACGCGCGGTTCGTGAAGACCGAGCGGGGGAAGTTCGCGGTGAAGATCTAGCGGCTATCGCCAAGTTGTCGTCCGTAACGCCCACGACGTCCAACGTCGGGGCGTCTGCCGTGAACTTAGCCTCCGGTTGACCGTCGTGTTGTGCAACTTTGGGCCGCAGGATGCCAACGGCAGCATGACGATCAGCACGGCCGAACCTCTCCGCTCATTCACGAATTGGCGGCCGTGTTTGAGGGCGTCACTAAACGCGTCTACGCTCACCATCCGGAATCGCGCTTTTCTACCTTCTCAATCCGCCACGTTTCGTCCGCTCGCTCGAGTCCGTATAGCCGAGTACCCTCAAAGAGGTCGCGATCGCCCACAATGACATTGGCATGGTCTCGGTTTCTTGCGGTGATTGAAATCACGTATCGCTCGCCGCGGCCGCGCACCAGTTGCTCGATCGCTTTGAGATCGGCATCGCCGAGTGCGCGACTATTGATCATCGGCCAACGGCCCCATTCCTCTCGCAGAGGACGTTCATTCAAACTGATGACAAAGGGCTTTCCCAGCCGATCTCGGAATTCCTTGAGCGACGTCACTCGATTGGCGCCCAATCGACCGTTTACCTTGGACGGGTCTTCATCCTCATTCGTACAATACGAAACGAGGGCATAGCGATCGGCGACGTTCTCGTAGAAGGGCGAATCGTATTGATTCGTGAGTTCGTTGAACCAGACTTTGGCAGTCAAATAGAGCGGCCCGCCCAGGACTTTGCTGGAAAACTCGATCTTTACCGCCGGCAACTCGAACCGATCCTTCTCAACCTGCTTTAGATAGAGGACCGGAGTTTTTGGTTGCGCACCATTTACGCGAATCGCTTCCAGAGGAATCGCCTTGCGCGAATTTGAATGGTGTAGGGAGAAAATCACGCAGCCGACGGTGATGTCATCTCGCGTCGGTTTGAAGGTAAGGGTCTGGCGAGGAAGCTCGATAACCTCGGAAAATTTCACCTCGGCAGGAGTATCGGCCACCGGTGCCTGGGCGAATGACTGTTGGGGCCATGCGATAGCGATCATTGCGATCGCACAAAGAACTAGAGCCGACACGTGCTGGTCGGAAATCGCGCCCAAGGGCGCCCGATGCTGTTTGGTAGCAACGATCATGACCGACCATCCCTCGATAAGGCTAAATACGTCAACGATTCGAGCAATCTCGCGTGCACAGGTCAAGCTCGGAAAGCTTGCGCAGGCGAGTCTGGCCACCGGAATATGTTACCCACTGTCGATTTATCGTTCACTGCCGTGTGCCTTTGCTCCGCCGTGATGCTCAAGTTGGCGTGCCCGGTCGCCGCGGACTTCGGTAACGCGCGGCCTGCGCGGGTCGAGGCCAACGACGGCTAGCCTCGTTCTCGCCCCAACGACCGAGACCGCCCGCCCGTGAGCAAACGTGATTCTTCGACGCTTGGTGCCAGATTCTGATGTGTTGAGGTAGGGGCGATCGGCATCGATTCTATGTTCGCCCGGCGAACGTGACGCCTGGCTCGAAGCTCATCGAATTCGCTTGTCGACGCCACGATGGCTCGGGCGTTCGCCCTCGCGCCTATTGCCGCGGCCGGCGACGGCGACGGAGTGATGGCGTTCCGTAAGGCAATCGCATCTTGCAGCCCAATACGGCCGTCGCCATCGAGGTCGCCTGCGATGGCCTTCGCATCGGTCGATGTGCCGTAGCTTGCAAGCAGGAATGCAAGATCACCAATGTCAATATGGCTGTCCGCATTGAGGTCCTGCGCTGCTTTTCCCGGCGGCGAGACGATGATCACCACGGTCGCTGTGGCGGAAGACTCACCGTCGTGCGCAGTATACGTGAACGAATCGACTCCGAAAAAACCCAATGGCGGCCAATAGTTGAACGCACCGTTGGGCTGCATCATCGCTTCGCCGCCAACCGTCGTGGCAATCGTTGGGGGCTCGTCACCGATGGCCTGCCCCGCGACTTCGACAACCCTCAGTGTCGGCGGTGGATCGGCGAGATCACTCGCGTCGTTGGCGAGTACACTTCCCTGCATCGACTCGACCCGCAATTGCATCTCGAACCCCAAGTCGAAGCCGTCGAACGTGGGATTGTCGGTGTAATTGTGGACCGAGACGGCCAGATAGTTCGTGCCGGTGACCACTGAATTGGCCAAGGAAACGGTCTGCCGAGTTCCTTCCGGGCCTGGAACGGGCGCCAACAAGTCGAACGTATCGAGTGCCACCGAAGGTATGTTGACTCGACCGACTTCCTGCCCGTTGAGATAGAAGATCGCGCCGTCGTCGAGAATCACGTCGGCCGTCGTTGCGACGACTTCGGCGACGTCGACAGCGACTTCGAAGCTCCGCAAGAAATACGCTGTCTGAACGTCGTAGAAGCCGATTTCTGTTTGGGCCGGAAGACTGACATTCCCCGAGGCAAATGGTGCCGATCCCAGCTGAAAAGGTGGCCCGTCGTATGTCGACTTCGGAGTGTTTTTCCAGAGCCACGTTTCGTAAAAGTCCGCGTCGCTTGCCGTCGGATCGTCATTTACGGCCTGGTATTCCCATACCGACTCGAAGGCGACAACGGTGTCGTCTTGCGCTAATCGTAACGCCTCGTCCACGCCAATCGTGTAGAAGTCATCAAACGCCGTCACCGCCAGCAAACAACGGCGCTCAAGGGTTTCGCACCGCAATGCTCGCATTTCCGGCACCGATCGTTTTCCCACCAACGCAAATGGGTAAGCGATGCTACGTGCCCGTCGCAGGATTTCCGATAATCGCATGCCGCGTTCCCGTATACCGGGGCAATCTCGTTGCTTTCACACCGGTCAGTTGCACCATATTCCATTCCGCCGCGAATGTCCAACATTGCCTGCAGGGTGTATCTCGCTGAACCCCGACACGACGCGCTCTTTGCGAACCGCGTCGGGGACATCACCCAAAATACCGCCTCCCCATCTCGCCCCAGCGGTCGAAGTCGATCCACGAACCGCCATCGGGACGCTGGATGCCGAACGGGCGGGTTTCTCGTGGCTTGGGCGGTGGTGTTTCGCGTCGTGGCCGTTCCTCGTCGATGAGCCGCACGCCCGCCAGGTGCGCGGCAGCGCAGGCGTAGCCCAGCGCGTCGAGCCAGTGGTTCGTGCGGCGGATGCGTTCCCATTTGACGACCACGCCCTTGCCGGCCACGAACTCTTCGGTCTTCGTCTCCGCCGTGAGGTGCTTGGCCAGCGTCAGATGCTCGTTCGGCGCGGCTTTGTGGAACGTGATCGTGCCCGAGCGTTCCAGCGGCGCGGCCAGCCGCTGATCGTCGTCTTTGCGAGATCTCCGCTACGGCGTGCAACAGCGCGAGGTTGACTTCAAAGACTTCGGCCACCGCGGACGCATTACGGCATGCTACAACCGAGTCGCTTGTCCAAGGACAACGAAAGCGAAATGGTGCCGACTATGGTGCCGACCTTCCCGAAAAGGTGCCCAAATTGGTGCCATCGAACTCGCCGCCGGGCGGCGCAGTTTGCACCACTTTGCACCGTTAAACCCCCGCCACGAAACGCCAAGGGGTCGCCGTAACTGGCGACCCCGTTTGACGTTGTAGCTGTCCATTCTCTGAAGCTGGCGCTGCGTGATTTGGCCGAACTGGTTATGTAATTGGGGCATGGACGTTGAGCAAATCAGGGACGACGTTCGCAGCGGGCGGATCGATGTGGATCGGCTGGTCGAGCTGATCGTGA
>JAJDEG010000274.1 GCA_029259895.1 Planctomycetota bacterium | reverse complement strand
GTCAAGTCGGCCAGTTCTTGAATCGAAAGCTGCTCGTCCAGTCCTTGCGGCATGACGGACACCGTGCCGGGCCGCAACGACTCGATCTCGTCGCGAGCGATGCGTTCCTCTTTGTCAGCGGCGATCGCCAGGACGACTTCGTCCGCAGACTCGTTGCGAATCACGCCGTTCACTTGCCGGCCATCCGTCGTGACCAACAGCACCGGTTCGTAGCTCCGCACGAAGCTCGCGCTTGGAAACGCAATCGCTTCGACCAGATCGCGCCGGCTGCGAATCTGGCCGATCCGCGTGAGGTCCGGGCCGACCTGTCCGCCGACATAAGCGATGGCGTGGCAACTGGCGCACGCGGATTTCTTGCCGTGAAAGATGGCGCGGCCACGCTGCACGTCGCCGGGCGTTTCGTCCAATGCGACAACAAGAGCTTCGAGTTTTTCACGTTGCTGGGCGAAGTTAGCATCGGCCCGCGCGAGCAACTTCTCGCCGCGTTCACGAAGAGACGCCGGAAGTTTTTCAACGAGCGGTCGCAACGACGCCGCCGATAGTTGTGCGGCGCCCGGTGCCGTTTCCAGCGCAGAGATTGCAGCGGCAAGTACGGTTTCGTCCGTCGATTGCTCGAATAGCAGCAAAAGCTGCCCGATCTCGAACGGGCCAAGCGCCGATAATGACGTAGCGACCATGCGCAGTTGCTCGGGCGTTGCCTTTAAACGCGACAAAACCGCGACGGCCGACGTGCGGGCCTGAGCCTCGTCGCTTTCTCCAAGACAAGCAACGAGAAACTCAAACAGCGAATTCGACAACTCGCCTGGCGAGTGCCCAATCGCATCGAGCGCCGCGAGCCGCGAATCGTTCGGAAGTGAAATATCCTCCCCCAGCGACAGCAAGAGCGATTTAACGTCCTTTGCTCGGTCGAGGGCGGGTTTGTGCGCTCGAAGCGCGCCAATTGCTTCAGGAACCAACTCCCGGCTTTCGACGAGTTGTGCGAGGACGTTGAACCATGATTCGGGGAGTTGCGGCAAACGGGTTTGAGCGATTGCGGAAAGCGCGGTCTCATGTGCTGGCTGATCAAGACTCTGTGCCGCGATGACATCGGCAAGCATTTGTTGTATTTGGCCGTTGTGGGCGAGGCGTGCCGTTCGTGCTGCCAGGGTCTTTGCCGCGTCGTCATATTTGTTGACGCTGCGCAGCTCGTCGTCGAGCAGCGTGGCCAGGCGCTCTGCCCAGATTGACCGGCCAGCAGCCATCGACCATGCGGCATCGCGGACGACTGAGTTTTCGCTCAGTAAGTGCGGCACGATTACATCCATGGATAGCGCGTCAGATTCCAGGCTGTCGAGCGCGAGAAGTGCGGCTCGTTGAACCCGTGGATTGCGGTCACTGAGCGCAAGGTGTGCCAATTCCGAATTGTGCGATTCAATGACAGCGTAAATCAGCGAATGTTCGGATACACGATCGCCAGCGTGGCCGGCAAGCGTCAGAATCTTTCTGTCGATTTCCTCGAAACCGGTATGTCCGCCGATGCGTCCTAACGCCTCGGCCGCCACGCGGAAATCGCTCGCGCCTCTAGCGCGTAACATGACACGCAATTCCAACGCGACGTCCTGATCTCGCCAAAGCGATATCGCGTGCATTGCCGCTTGTCTCACGTCCGGACATTCATCGGCGACCGCGGCGCGGGCAAATAAACGCGCCCAGGGCGCATCAATGCGGCACGCCGCCCAAACGGCGTTGCGACGCGCTTGTTGCGATGCCTTTGGGGAATCGGTGTCTGCTGCGGGCTGTAGAAGCGCGCTCACCATGTCGCCGGTAGAATCATCTTGGCTGGCGGCCAAGGCTTCAATCGCCCGTTCGCGGACCACGTGCCGCGCGTCGCCGAGATACAGAACCAATTCGTCGGGCAGCATCTTCGCCCAATTCATTTTCAATCCGCGCGGGTCGTCGAGCTTCTTGGCATCGGCGCGGCGGATGCGGTAGATCGCGCCGAGGGCTTCCGGCCGATGAAACTGCGACGTGGGACAACACAGCTTGTACCAACCGCCGGTGTCGCAGACGAGTACCGAACCGTCGGCGTCCTCGATGACGTCGGTGGGATGAAAATCCATCGCGTCGCTGGTCAGCAAGTCGCTGTCCTCGGTCTTAAACGTCGCGCCGTCTGGGATCAGCTTGTGTCGCGAGACTTTGCGGAGATTGAACTGACAGCAGAGCAGATTGCCTTTCCAATCGTCGCCGAGGTGCGTCGACTCGACGTAATGCAGCCCGCACGGCGCGGCGGGGCCGAGATGCGTCATCGCGGGCATCAGGTCGCCCGTCCGCGGATGGCCGTCGAGGACGTTGTGGTCTTTTCCATAGACGCCGCCGTAGATCGCATGGATCAGCCCGTCGCGCTTGCCGCCGCCGGGATGTTGCAGGAACGTGCAGGAGAAAATCCGCTCGCCTTCAGGCGTGAACACGACATCGACCGGATTGTCCATGCCGCCGGTCATCACCGGTTCGATGCCGGTGCCGTCGGGGCGGGCGCGAAAGATGTGCGACGCGCGCGTCTTCCAGCGTTTCTTGCCGGGCAGGTCGTACGTCTGCTCGGCGAACGCGCCCTTGCACCAATAGATCCAACCGTCGCGACCGCGATACGGTCCGTGTAGATCGTTCGCGCAGCCGGTTAGCGTCTTGCCCTTGAACCACTCTTCGCGTCTGTCGGCGACGCCATCGCCGTCGGTGTCGGTGAGCTTCCAGATGCTCGGCGGTGCGGCGACGTAAAGCGATCCGCGAAACCACATCGTGCCTTGCGGCAACATCAGCTTGTCGGCGAAGACGGTGCGCTTGTCGAACGTCCCATTGCCGTCGGTGTCTTCGAGCCGCAGGATGCGGTGAGGTTTGTCGGCGAGTTGCTTCGCGACGGGTTCGTTCGAGCCGCTCGATTCGGTGACATACAAGCGGCCGAGTTCGTCGAAATCGAAGCTGATTGGCCGCTCGACCAACGGCGGTCCGGCCACGCGCTCGACGACGAACCCGTCCGGCACGGTGAACGTGCGGTCCTCGAACGCAAATTCCGCAGCGGCCGCCCGGGTGGCGACTAGCGACGCGCACATCGCCGCGAAAACGAAGAGCAAAAGCTTCATGTCACCCGCCGCGAACGTAACACTGCGAACCGTAAGCGCGATCGTCGACCGCCCGAGATCGCGTTCGGCAGTCTAGTTGCGGGTTGCGCCGTGCGTCAAGCGTCGACGCGCATCGGTCGCGATGCGAACATCCGACGACATGCCGCACAAACGGTAAGCGTTCTCGTTCAGTTTCCCACGCCGGCCTGCAGCCGGCCACACATGCCGACGAGCTCGTCGAGCGCTTCGCGTACGACGTTCTCGGGTTCTTGCGACTTGGCGGCCGTCTCGACGCGCGCGGCGGCCGGTGTGACGCAGCCGAAGCCGTAGCTTCCCGCCGCACCCTTGATCTGGTGCGCCGTGCGTCCTAATTCGGCCATGTCGCCGGCGGCGAAGTGCGTTTCCAAAGCTGACACGCGATCCGGCATCTCGTCGACGAACAAGGCGACCAGGTCGCCTAAGTCGGGATCGCCCCCGAGCGTCGAGAAGATGGGTCCGGCCAATGAGATTGTATCGGTCATGATCGTCCTTCTGGATAGAGCGATGTTTCGATGCGGCAATACCGCCGCGTAGCGACCGATCCCGATGGAATTCTTCGGCGACGCGCGTTATCGAAACCTAGCATATCGATGTTGGCGTTGCCGGCCGCCGCTCTGCGGATGTACCGACATCGTCAAATCGCTGGAGATGCCGCACGCCCGCGGCAGCCCGCGATTAGGAGTTTTGCGAAGTAGAGGTCGTGTCCCCTTTGCCCCGAGCGACCCTCCGAAGGATTCGGAAGCAGGACGGCGTCCGACGATGACCGACTACCGGTCGTCGGGCGTAAATCAAGGGGACACGGTATGCGCTGGGCGAACCGAGAGATTCTTCACGTCGACGACGACCCGCAGTTCACGCGGCTGGTCGGCGCGCGCCTCAAGTCGTTCGACATTCTTACCTGCCCGCTGAACGACTCGCGGGAGTGCATCGAGCGAATCATCCGCGACAGCTATCGCGTCGTGTTGCTCGACATCGATATGCCGCACATTAACGGCATGCAGCTGATCGAAGAGATCAAACGTCACGACGGCGGCATTCAGGTGATCGTGCTGACGGGCATCGTCACGATGTCGTCGGCGCTTAAGTCGTTTCGGCTCGGGGCCGAAGCGTGTCTGTTCAAGCCAATCGAAGACTTCGCGCCGCTGGTGCAGGCCATCGACCGCACCATGCGCAAGATCGAAGGCTGGTGGAACACGCTCGAACAGCTTTCCGGACATCGTCACGCCGAGACCAGCCGAATCGTACCTTCGCGCACCGACGTCTCTGGCGCCATGTACCTTTAGGATGTGAGGATACGAGACGATGACCGAGGCCACCGAGTCCTCTCCCGAGTTGATTGCCGACTTCGTCGACGAAGCGCTCGAATCGCTGCGTCCGCTGCCGAGCATGTTCGAGAGCTTTCGCGCTTCTCCCGACAACTACGATCCGATCCACGCCGTGTTTCGTGCCGTCCACTCCGTCAAGGGATGCGCGGGGTTTCTCGGCCTGGTGGCCGTGAAGCAATTGGCGCACGCGTTGGAAAACACGCTCGACGAAGTTCGGAAAGGTAATATTCTGCTCTCAGACGATCTGCAACGGGCGTTCGTAAACGGCTTTGACGCGCTCGACGGGCTGTTGCAGCGCGCAAGCCAAGGCACGATCGACGCCGAGCTTTCCGAAGAAGACTCGGCGTTGTTGGAGGTCGTGCAGAACGCGGCGGCGGCCTCGCGCTGCGAACGCGAACCGGAAGCGCAGTTGCTCGCCGAACTGAATGAGTTGGCCGCAGAAATCGCGGCGACGGCTCATCCGGAATCGGCAGCGTGGTCCGTTCGCGTTCGCGATATGGTCGTCTCGATCACTGGGCAGGAGGAGGATGGCGAGAACGAGTCGGAGACGTCCGTGGCCGTCAAGCGCCGCTCGGCGAAGAGCTTCATCGGCGTGGCCTGCCGCCTCGGTGACGCCGACGTAGGCGACTCGGTCGAGGAACTACTGACTTTGTTCGTTCGTGCCGAAGATGGCGTTCACGATGAAGCGGAGGGACGCGCATTTCTCGAACGTGCCCGCTGTTTCGCCGATAGTTGCGAGCAAGCCGGACAGAGAGCGCTGGCCGACATCGTACGTCAGGCCGCCGCGGACTATCAGATGCTAGTCGATAGTCCTCTCGATATCGATGCCATGCTGGTTTCAATCGCCTGGGACCGTCTCGAACCGGCGCTGGCTCAACTGCTCGTGGAGACGCCGTCGGTTGCTGCGGAGGGAGTCAAAGACGAAAAGGGCGACGCGGCCGCCGCGGCGACGGCCCGTGCGGAGGCTGCCGCACGCAACAAGGCTCGCATGATCCGTATCCGCGAGGAGTGCGTCGACGATTTTCTCGAGAGCGTGTCCGGGCTATTCCTAACGGGAGAGCTCTACAAGGACGTTCAGTCTCGGATGACCGGCAACGTCGGAACGATGGCGAACCTGGTAGAAGAACTGCGACAGATCAACAACGCTTTTGCGGCTCAGTCGACGACGCTGCAGCGCAACGTCGTGGCCCTGCGGCAAGTGGCGGCGGCGGGACTGTTGTCGAAGCTCCCGCAAATGGCCCGCAGTTTGGCCGGACAACTCGGCAAGCGCATCGACGTTCACATCGCCGGCCAGGAAACAGAGATCGACAAATCACTCGTCGAAGATCTCGACGCCCCGATGACGCACATGATTCGAAACGTCGTCGACCACGCTCTCGAAACACCCGAGCAGCGCATCGAAGCCGGCAAGAGCGAGGCCGGCAACCTGTGGATTAAGGTCGAGCAAACCAAGTCCCACGTACTAGTAACGATCGCCGACGATGGGCGCGGCATCGATCCGGCGATTCTGCGGGCCAAAGCGGTCGAAAAGGGCGCCATCACAGCCGACGTAGCTAAGTCGCTTACCGATCAGCAGGCCGTCGAGCTGATCTTTCACGCCGGTTTCTCGACCGCCAAGCAGGTTTCCGACATCTCCGGCCGCGGCGTGGGCATGGATGTGGTGCGGACCAAAATTCGCGAGTACAACGGCGACGTGCAGGTCGAATCGAAAGTCGGACAGGGCACAACGTTCCGATTGACCATTCCGATACGCGAAGCCGTCGTCGTGGTCGACGGACTGCTGTTGCGACACGCTGGAGGTCATTACGTGTTGCCATTCGAGAACGTTCTCGAATTGGCTGAGCTCGGTTCAGACGACGTGAAATCCGTGCAGGGAGCGCACGTCGCGTCGCTGCGTGGCGAGACCTACGACGCAGTCACGCTCAGCAAACTTCTCGATCTGCCGACGCAAGCGGTGGAAACGACCGCAGACGACAAGACCGTCGGCGTGCTGGTGGGATGCAAACAGGGATCGTTCTGCTTGCTCGTCGACTCCGTGTTGGGGCACCGAAAAGTCGTGGTCAATAGCATCAAGGAGATGCTGCCTGCCGCGGATCGTTTGGCAGGCGTCGCCCAACTCGGCGGAGGGCGTCTGGCCTTGGTCTTAAGCGTCCAAGATATCTTCGACGCTCGCCTACGAAATGCACGCGCCGGCACGCTTGCCTAACGGCGGATTTACGCACGTGCCTTGCACTTTCCGTCCGTCACGCCGCCTGCGTTTCGTCGTCGGACGAATCGTCGCCGACTGAATCATCGTCGGGGGACTCTTCTCCAACCGACTCGCCGGCGGCTGTGATCACGGTTTCAGCCGCAGGCGGGTGCGGATCGTCCGCAACATCCTCCGGCTCGCTCGCCGACCGGGCGATGGCTGCCTGACTAATCTCACCGGTTTCGCTAACGTCCTCGAAGCGGACCGAGACGCGTTTCGATATGCCCGACTCTTGCATCGTGACGCCATATAGCGTGTTGGCGGCAGTCATGGTCTTCTTCGAGTGCGTGACGACGATAAACTGCGTGATCGAAAGGAATTCGCGGAGCACGCTTACGAAGCGCTCGATGTTTGCCTCGTCGAGCGCGGCGTCGACTTCGTCGAGAACGCAAAACGGGCTAGGCCGATTGCGAAACACGGCCAATAGCAAGGCCACGCACGTGAGCGTTTTTTCACCGCCGCTGAGCAGCGAGATGCTGCGCGGCTCCTTGCCGGGCGGACGGGCGACGATCTCGATTCCCGCGTCGAGAACATCGACGTCTTCTTCGAGCACGATGTCTGCCTGTCCGCCGCCGAAAAGCTTGCGAAACAACTGTTGAAAATGGACGCGAACCGTTTCCAGCGTTTCGGCGAATAATCGGCGGCTGTCGCCATTAATCTTTTCGATGATCTGCTCGAGCGATGACTTCGCAGAGGCCAGGTCTTCATGCTGCGCCGTCAGCGCAGCGCAGCGCGTTTCGAGGTCTTCCAATTCTGCGAGCGCATCGAGATTCACACCACCGATCGCATTCACTTTTCGGCGCAGTTCCGCGATTTCATTCTCCGTCGCGGCCCGATCGAACCGCTGCCGGCCAACTGTCTCTGATTCGCTCTCTTCGTCATCGCCTCTGACCTGCGCCGACTCTGGTTCGTCCGCACCGTCGGATTCGGACGAACGATCGCCCGGCATTGTAGAATCGGCCGCTTCTTCTTCATCGTCGTCTTCGTCGTCGTCTTCGTCGTCTTCGTCGTCGGCGGCAACGGCAAGCCTGAGCGCCGTCGACGCAAGCGGGGCGGGCTTGGCCGCCAGCTCGGCGAGGTCGATTTCGTAATCCTCGCGCATGCGGTCGGCAAGCACCGAGCGTTCGTGCCGGACTTCGCCCGCCGCGAGTTCGTGCTGATGGCTCGTATCGTCGATGACGCGGAGCCGAGCGCGGAGTCTTTGTATGTGCGACGCGATTTCGCTTCTTGCCGCTCTACGACCCTCGCGGACGTCGGCTCGGCCGCGTACTTCGGCAGCGACCGATTCCTTGTCGAGATACAACGCGGCCACGTCGGAGCCCGCTTGGAGAATCGTTCGCTGCGACTCCAATGCCTTGGCGGCGCACTGGGCGAGCTGTTCTTTGCATTCGCCGATAGCCTTTTGACGTTCCTCGCGATGCAACTCGAACTGGCCGAGCTGCGTGCGGTGATGTTCGATCTGCTGTTCGGCCTTGGCCAGTTCGACGCGTGCGGCGGAAGATTGTCGCAGCAACTCCACGCGCTCGGCGTCGAGCGATTCGAATTCGGTTTGCCCGGCGTCGAGTTCCGCTTGCGCAGCGACGGCGGCCGTTTCCGCTTCCGCGCGCTTAGCATTCAGTTCCGCCAGCCGCGTGGCCGCGTCGTCGCGCCCTTGCTCGGCCGTTTCCCGCTCCGACATCACCGTCGCCAGTTGCTCGGCGATTTGAAGGTTTCGCTGCTCCGCAGATTGGCGGCGGGCGCGATGGTCGGCGTTGGCCTGCTGCGTACGACGCAGTTCGAGCGAAACGGACTTCACGTTCTCTTCGCACGTGGCGAGGTCCGCGGCCACTTCGCTCAGTCGCCGCTGGCCCGCTTCGATTTCGTCGTCGAGCGCGAGTAGCTGCTCGCGCAAGGCACGCAATTCGCTGCGTCGCGAAATCAGGCCAATAGCCGACATCCGCGGTCCAACGATAATCGATCCATCGGCCGTCACCAACTCGCCGGCCAAGGTCACGAACTGCTCTTCGTGGGCGGCTCGCTCGGCAAGCGACAGGGCAACGTGCAACGACTCGACAATCCACGTGCGGCCGAGCAGACGTTCGATCAGCGGAGCGTATTCTTCCGCCGTTTGCACGAATCGATCCGCGCGGCCGATCGTGCCAGGCTGATTGGAATAGTCGAACGGACGGCTCCACGTTGACGGCCGCTTGAGATCGTACCGCACCAGCGCGACGCGGCCGACGAGCGACACGTCTCCGGAAGCGAGGGCATCGAACAGGCGGTGATCGTCGCCGACAACGAGATGTCCGGCGACATCGCCCAGCGCCGCGTCGACCAGCGGCGCCATGTCGACATTGACGTCGATTACGTCGGCGACTAGCCCACGAACGTCGCGGAAGATCGAGTCGCCGCGAGACCGGGCTTCGGTGAGCGCTTGCTTGACGCCGGCGCCGATTCCTTCGAGCTTCGCTTCCAATTCGGCCAGTAGCGTGGCGCGTTCTTGTGCGGCCGTGCGACGAATGCGCAATTCGGCCAGGCTTGCCTGCCGCTCGGCGTGCTCCTGTCGAGTCTTCGCCAGATCGCTCTGGGTCTCATCGAGTGACGCGGCGATGCGATCGACGTCGGACTGCGAGCGTTCGTATTCTTCGCGGGCTTCGTTGTATTCGACGGTGGCGGCCGCAGACTGACGCGTCAACGTTTCGATGCGTTCGTCGGCCCTCGAAACCGTTTCAATTGCGGCGGCCCGTTTGGTGGCCAGGACGTCGATTTCTCGATCGAACGCCGCGACTTGCTGCGAGCGTTGGGCATGTGCGGCGCGCGATAGTTCGCTCGCCTCGCGCAGTCGCTGCAACCGGCCGGCAGTTTCGGCCAGCGCCGCTTCGTCCGCGGTCAGTTTCTCGCTTATCTTCTCTGCTTGGGCGACGAACTCGGTCACGGCTCGTCGCGACGCGGCCATTTGCTCGTTCGCGTCGCCGGCGCGGGCGGCCAGGGCGGACTGTTGGCGGCGCAACCTGGCGGCTTGCTCGTCGAGTTCCGCGCCGCGTGTGCGTTGGCCTTCGATGAGCGACTCGGCCGCCGCAATTCGCTCGCGTACGCCGGCCAAGCGCGCTTCGTCGGCGCGAATCGCCTCGTCCAGTTCGACGATTTCTGCTTCGATGCCCAATGACTCCGCTTCGATGCGTTGCATCTCTGCGCGGCAGCCGTCGGCGTCTTGGACGAGCGCGGCCACGTCGACCTCGATCGTGGCGAGCGCGTCGGTCAAGCGCCGCCAATCGACGAGACCGAGCTCCGTGCGTAACGATTTGAGCCGCGTCGAATACTCGCGATACCGCCGCGCCTTCGATGCCTGCAAGCGAACTGATCGGAGGCGGCTCTCGACTTCTTCGACGATGTCGCTGAGGCGAAGCAAATTCTGGTCGACCCGTTCGAGCCGCCGCGTGGCTTCGATCTTCTTGGCTTTGAAGCGACTGATGCCGGCGGCTTCCTCGAAGATCAGCCTGCGCTCGCGAGGCGAGGACTGTAACAGAACGTCGACTTTGCCTTGCTCGATAACGCTGTAAGCTTCGGTCGCCACGCCGGTGCCGGCGAACAGGTCGCGGATGTCGCGCAGCCGACTAGGCTGGCGATTGATGAGGTATTCACCTTCGCCGCTGCGATAGACCCGGCGGGTGATTTTTACTTCCGGAGAGTCGACCGAAAGTAGGCTCTGGGCATTATCGAGCGTGAGCGTGACGTCGGCCGAATTGAGCGGGCGGCGGCTGCCGGAGCCGTTGAAGATGACGTCGGCCATCTCCTTGCCGCGTAGGCTCTTGGGGCTTTGCTCACCTAGCACCCACTTGATGGCGTCGACGACGTTTGACTTGCCCGAGCCGTTGGGGCCGACGACGACCGTGATGCCCTTAGGGAATTCAAACCGTGTCTTGTCGGCGAAGCTCTTGAAGCCGAGTAGTTCGATGGCTCGGAGCATGGCGACGGCTCGAGAAAAAGGCAACGCCCGATTAGGCAGCGTCATCGGGCGCGCGAGGCAAACACGGCGCGACAACGGCGCGGAGGGCGTATTCTACTCGGTCTCCTCGGCAATGTCGCCTTCGCTCGAGCTTTTGGCGGCGCGACGCGGCGAATTCTCGTCCTCGCCGGCGGCCCCGAAGAGTTCGGGAGTGGGGCTGGCGACGCCGCGGCGACGGGCCGGTCGCGTGGACTCGGTATCGTCGCCGGCCTCGGTGCTTGCGTCGCCAAAATCGTCCGTGCCTGTGGGCACCGACTCGCGACGGAACACGCGATCCGTTCGCGGCAAGGCATCGACCTCCAGCCTGCTCAGTAAGGCTTTCTTGGTTTTGGCTTCAAAGAGCATCTGCACGATGCCGCCGTAGTCGCCGTCTAGCTCGGCCACCGCGCGAATCAACTGATCGACGTCGTTAGCGATTTCCCGACGTTCGACGGGTTGTTCTGGCACGTACTTTGAAATGGTCAGCGTGTCGCCGTCTCCGACGATGTCGATCGATTTGCCGGCTTGTAGTTTGACGGGCGTCACCAATCGGTGTTGCCGGCCAAACAAGACGACTTCCGGACGGAAGCTGCCGGTCAGATGAATCATCGGCGGGCCGCCGACGTCGAGAAGGTGGTGGCTGAATCGGCCGCTTAGGCCCTCGCCACGAACGAGCGGATCCTGCGGATCCCACGTCCATAATGCTCGGAACGCGCCGTATCGCGTTTCGGCGCTGGTGACGCCGAGTAGCTTGCGAAGCTGTTCGTAAGCCACGACGTCCTTCATCGCGCTGAGAGCTGTCAGGGCGTAGGCGCGGAACGCCGGTTCTTCATGTGCGATCTCCGCCAACGGCGCGGCGGCGGATTTCTCGTCGAGGTATGCCAGGGCTTCGGCCGAGTAGAAGCGAACTTCTTGATTCGTCGACGCCAAGCCCTTTTGGAGAATGTCGACGCCCTTGTTTCCAATCGCTTCGAGCTGAAGCGCGGCGCGAGCTGAAGTTATCGGGTCGAGCAACTGCCGTTCCAATAGCCGCATTCGCGACGCCCGCTCGACGGCCGTTTCGCGAACGGCGATCGACCGCACGACGGCGACGTAGCGGGCGAGATTGTTTTCGTATCGCGGATGCACCGCCAGTTCGATAGCCTTGTTCGTTTTCGGATTCGCAACGCCTTCCTGTACGCCCTGGTTGTAAACGACGAATCGCGCGTTGATGGCCTTGCCGATCGCCGCGCTGCGGCCGGTCGACTTGTACGACTCGCGAATCACGAGGCTTAGCTCGCGCGATTGGGTCGACACGGCGCCGCCAAGAATGCGAGCGCGTCGCACGGCATTTGGGTCGTCGTCTTCGTCGACGCGTGGGTCGACGAGCAGCCATCCCTGCGTCAACGCCAACGTATTGCCGTCGCGAAGCACCTCGTCTCGCGTGCGAATCATCTGCTTGAGGCGGGTCTCCATCAGCCAACCGCCACGCAAGCCGGACGTGGCGTCGTCGTCCTGGCAATCGACCATCACGTCGAAATGGTCTCCCTTGCGAATGCCGGGCCGGAGAAAGCCCGTCACCATCACCATCGCCGTCGTGGGCGAGGCCAGCAACTGGTTTGGCTGAGCGACGCCGCGGGTTTGCATTTCGGAAATCAGCAGGCGGCGATAGTCGGTGTCGGTCGGGTCGCTGCCCGTGCCGTTGAGTTGCGTCACTAGCGCGACGCCGTGAATCTTGACTGGATGAATGCCGTCGGCGACTGCGTAATCGCCCACCAGCTTGACGTTCGATTCGAGCAAATCGAAGTCGTCCTCGGGGCTTTGCAGATTGATCGCTTCCTGGCTGCATCCGCCGAATAGGGCAGCAACCACAGCAAACCACAGGCCGCAGGCGAAACGGACGATCGATGGACCAGGCTGAGTTGGCTTCATGCCAAACACTCCGCGAGATGCAGGATGGTGTGCGGCGTCGATCGGCCTCATTGCCGATCCATCGACAATGGCGAAATTCATCGCAAGGGCGACACGCCGCGCGTGTTTTGGTGACGAAATGACGTTTCCTAGCGCGACGAACGGTGGAACCGAACGCCTCGCGTCGTTGCAGGTGACAGCGCAAGAGCCGCCGCCTACACTTAAGACGAGGGCGGGAGATTAGCGATGCCGCGATAAGGGGTCAAGGCACATTTGAAGCCAAAACGGACAATCGCGACGGGCCAAAGGCGTTAAAGCAGGACGCCGCGGCAAGATGGCGAATAGGGATCGCGAAGACGATTGCGGAATTTCTGCGGAACTTCGACGTGCATCGATCATGACGATTCGATCCAATACGACCCACCGCAGTTTGGACCAAGGCGACGCCGCGTGGGACGCGCTGGCCGAGCGGTTGGAAGCGTTTTCGGTCGAGTGGGACCGCGGCGGTCCGCCGAACATCGCCGATTTCCTGCCGGACGGTCCGGCGGAATTACGGCGGATGGCGCTGGTCGAGTTGACGAAATACGATCTGGAGCGTCGCTGGCAAGGCGGCGATCGGCGTCGGATCGATGCGTATCTCGCGGAACTTCCGGAGTTGGCCCAGGGTGAGGGTCCGCCGGCCGATCTGCTTTACGAGGAGTTTCACTGCCGCCGCCTGGCCGGGGAAACGGTTGCGGCGGAGGAATACGTCGAGCGCTATCCGCAGCAGGCCGGCGCGCTACGGCGATTGCTGGGGGTCGAGCGGGCGGACGACACGAAGCCCTTCTACGACGTGGTTCGCGTCGAGGAATTAGAGGTCGGGACGAAGCTCGACGACTTCGACTTGCTGGCGCGGCTTGGTCGCGGAGCGTTCGCAACGGTGTTTTTGGCTCGACAGCGTTCGATGCAGCGGCTGGTGGCGCTTAAAGTGTCGGCCGATCGGGGCCGGGAACCGCAGACGCTGGCCCAACTGGATCATCCGCACATCGTACGCGTGTTCGATCAGCGAATTCTGCACGACCGCGCGCTGCGATTGCTGTACATGCAATACGTCTGCGGCGGGACGCTTCACGCGGCGATGGACCGAGCGCGAAACTTGCCGAGCGAAGAGCGGACCGGCAAGGCGATCCTCGAATCGGTCGACGTTGCTCTCTCGCGGCGCGGCGACGCAATTCCGCATGGTTCGCAGTTGCGGCAACGGCTCGCGGAATCCGATTGGCCTCATGCGGTTTGTCTGATCGGGATGCAACTGGCCGAGGCGCTGGCCTACGCGCATGGCCGGGGCGTTCTGCATCGCGACATCAAACCGGCAAACGTGCTACTGACGGCGGAAGGGGCGGCCCAACTCGTCGATTTCAATATCAGCTTTTGCGCGGAATTAGATGGTGCTGCGCCGGCGGCCTACTTTGGTGGCAGTTTGGCGTATATGTCGCCGGAGCAACTCGAAGCGTGTCACGTCGGCCATCCGCGCAAGGCCGATTCGCTCGACGGACGAAGCGACGTTTACTCGTTGGCGGTGATGCTATGGGAAATGCTGACGGGCGAGAAGCCGCTGACCGACGAACGGGCCGCCGACGGTTGGAACGCGGCACTCGACGAATTGATCGCGCGGCGTCGCACGGGGCTGGACGCGGCGACGATCGGACGGTTGCGAGACGTCGCGCCGCAGCCGCTGGCCGAATTGCTGGTCGAGTGTTTGTCGCCAAGTCCCGACGACCGACCGGCGACCGCCGCACAGATGGCGCGGCGGCTGTGGTGTTGCCTTCGTCCGGAGTCTGAGCGGCTGCTGATGCCGTCGGACGCGTTCGCGGCTCGCTTTGCGCTACGCTGGCCGATTGTGGCGCTGCTTCTGTGTGCGCTCGTTCCAAACGGCTTGGCGGCCGTATTCAATTACGTTTACAACCGCGGGCACATCGTTGAGCAATTCAGCGACGCGCAACAAGTGTTCTGGAATACGCAAACCGCGGTGAACGGGACCGCCTTTCCCATCGGCGTCGCCTGGATGGTGTTTCTGGCGATCCCGCTGGCGCGGGCATTGGGCGCACTTCGTCGTGGCATTCGGCCGACAGCGGAGGCCGCCGCGGCACTTCGCGAGAGGGCGTTGAGCCTGGGCCGCATCACTGCCGTGGTCGGCATCGCGCTGTGGTCCGTAGCGGGCATTGTCTACCCAGTGGCGATTCGCTTGGGCGGAGCCGATTTGGTATGGCACGACTTTTTGCACTTTGTCGCGTCGTTGGCCGTGGGCGGCTTGATCGCCGCGACGTATCCGTTCTTCGCGATCACGTGGCTTGCAACGCGGGCGTACTATCCCGCGCTGCTGCGGGCCGGCGAGGTGAACCCGACGGATGCGGACGGCGCGGCCGAATCGCGCCGACTCGTGGAGTTGGAAAGGATGACGTGGCGTTATTTGGTGCTGGCGGCGTCGCTGCCGATGTTTGGCGTCACGCTGATGGTGACGCTCGGCGGCGCGACGGGCAGCCGGCTGCTGCTGGCCGTGCTTAGCTTAACCAGTATGGCCGGCTTTGGTCTGATTTACCTGGTCGCCAGAGCCGTGCAGCGCGATCTTTCGGCGCTGGCGGAGATTGCGGCTGGGCCGAAGGCGTGAACGTCGCTGGCCGATGTCGACGTTGATGTCGCCCCAATCCCGGGACCAATCGCCGCGGGAGCTACGTCATGAACTGTTGCGTGGGCAACGGATAATGTTGTGCCCAACCAAGCGGCAGCGTGACGCCGGTGATCCAACGGGCTTCGTCGCTGGAAAGGAAGGCGACGGCGGCGGCGACATCGTCGGGCATGCCCATGCCGAGCGGGTGACAGGCCTCGATCTGGCGCTCGACCTCCGGCGTGAGCGTCGCGAGGTGCTTGTGTATCATGGGCGTGTGGACGAGGCCCGGCGCGACCGCCACCACGCGGATGCCTCTGGGGGCGAGCTCCCAAGCCAGCGATTGCGTCAGTCCGATCAGCGCCGCCTTGCTGGCGCTGTAGATCGAGAAGCCGGGACAACCGCCCAGCGCCAGAGCCGACGAGATGTTCACGATCGCTCCGCCCGGTTCGACCAGATGCGGCAGCGCGGCACGCGTAACGGCGATCGCACCGTGCAGGTTGACGTCGAGCAGTTGCCGCCATTCGTCATCGGTGAAGCGGTCGAAATCCTTGGCGACCTCGACGCCGGCGTTATTTACGACGACGTCGATCTTGCCGAACTCGTCCATGCAATCGTCGACGGCGCGGCGGACATCGGCGTCGCGAGTGACGTCGCCGGACGTGTGAACGACACCGTGGTCGAGCTTGGCGAGTCGCTTGAGCAGCCGGTTGGGCGTGGATCGCGACAGGAGCGATACCGCCGCACCTTCACCGGCCAACCGCACGGCGATCGCACCGCCGATGCCGCGATCGCTCGCGCCGGTGATCAACGCGACCTTGCCGGCGAAGCGTGGTGCGGACGTCGCCGCCGCGTCCGGACTCGCGGTCGTTGAATTCGATACTCGGGATTCGGCAGTCGCCATATTGCAGGGAATAAGTTGGAAGTTCAAAGGATCAAGCATCAAGGTTCAAACGGGCCGTTTGGCGTAGAACGTCGGACGTAGCAACGCACGAATCGTCGTGTGACACGTCGGCCGACTGCGGCTACCAAGATTCTGCCTCCGTAGGCGAATTACGTCAATGTAGCGACGCGAAGCGCGCGAGTGTACGCGTTTCCGCGATATTGCCAACAGAATCGATTGCGCGCGTTGAATGGAAGTGGGCGGGGTGTAGCGACATTGCGCGCGATCATTGCGTCCGTGTGGTACGTTCCATGCTCGAAATTGAGCCGACATGAGCAACGGTTGAGGATACCGTGGTATCGCGACGATTGCCGCAGCGGCAGAACGACCGGGGCGGGGGGAACACGTCGATGGGAGCGTCTCGTTGAGCGAGTTCATCACCATCGTCGTCGTGCTTGGCCTCGTGCTGGCGTTTATTACCGTCATCGGCCACGGCATCTGGTGCCTGATCGCGTTTCTCTTTTCGTCGTTGCAAACTGCCGACGATGCGGCCGATAAACCGGTCGAGGGCGAGAAGTGCCCGCGCTGTTCGACCGTGTTTCGCAGTGGCGAAGGGACGTGCTCCGTATGCAGTTGGCCGGAGCCGCTGCCGATGGGCGAGCGGCGGCTGAGCGTGACGTTGGCGATTCGTCGGCAGCTCTATTTGTATCGACAGCTCGGTCTCGTCGGCGAGGCGACGTACTGCCGGCTGGTCGGATCGCTCGACGAAGCATCGCGCCCAACCGACGACGCCCTAGCGCAAACCACCGCCAGCGTCGAGAAGCAAACGCCGCAGCCGGCGGACGATGCGACGGTCGTGGATGCCGAGCTGGTTGTCGCCCCCGAAGGATCGGCAATCGAGGAAGAAGCATCGAGAAAGACGAGCGAACACGACGTTGGTCGTTCTCCTCGATCATCGATCCTTGATCCTCAACAAGGCGGTCCGGCGGCGGCCGGTTCGCAACCGGCCGCCGCGCCACGCCAAGCGCTCGGCAAACTGCTCTCTGCGTTCCTCGAAGAGAAGAACATCCGCTGGGGCGAATTGGTCGGCGGGATGCTGATCGTTTGTTGCTCGATCGCGCTGGTGATCAGTTTTTGGTCGGAGATCGCCCAGCGGCCGCTGCTGAAGTTCTGCGTGTTCAACGGCGTGTCGGCGGCGATTTTCGGCGCAGGGCTGTATACCGATCGCCGCTGGAATCTGCACACGACCAGCCGCGGTTTGTTGATCGTGGCACTATTGCTCTTGCCGCTCAACTTTCTGGCCATCGCGGCGTTTACCAGCGATTCGCCGCCGACCGATTTGCTGTCGCTTGGCGGCGAGGGCGTCTCGCTGGTGTTGTTCACGCTGCTCAGCTATTTCGCCGCGCGGGTGCTGACGCCCGACGGACCGTGGCTGATGGCGCTGGGCGTGATGTTTCCGTCGCTGATGCAACTGCTGGCGCGTCGATACGGTGACGTCGACGTGCCGACGCCGATGCTTTTTGGGCTGGCCGTCGCGCCATTGGTCAGCTACGTCGCCGCGGTCGGGCTTTCGATCCGCCCGATTCTCAAGCGGCCGTCGATGGACGAACAATCCGCCAATCGCCAGTTCATACTGCTGGGCATCGTCACGTTCGCCACGCTGCTGCCGCTGGGGTTGCTCGTCTTCAAGACCCAGGCGCTCGTGCCGACGCTGCAACGGATCGCGCCGCTGGCGACGCTCGTCGGATTGCCCGCGTTGGCGATGGGATTGCTGTTCTGGCGGCGGTTGACCGCTCGCGAACTGGTTAGCGAGCAAACCGTCGGCATCGGCGTCGGCGTGCTCGGCGCGGTGGTGATGATGGCGGCGTTGGCGCTGGCTTGGCCGAATCCGCAGACGCTGTTGGCGGCGTCGCTGGTCAATGCGGCGGCGTTCCTGCTCGTCGCATTGTGGTTCGCCGTGCCGCAACTTCACATGATCGTCGGCGTTTGCGCGATGACGGCGACGCTTGTGATGTATCACGTGCTCAGCGGGAACGTTGCTTGGAATGGCGGGTTCGACGCATCGCTGGCCGAGGCGATGTTCTCGGCCAGCAGCGGTAACGTGCTGGCTCCCTTGGCCGGCGCGTATCTGGCGATTGCCTACGCGCTGCGCCGCGGCAATCGCGCGGCAGACGCCCTGTGGTGGGTGGTGTCCGCCGGCGTCGTGGCGGTCGTAAGTCTCGCGCTGGTGACGTTGTTTGGATTCGCGCGCACGGGCGACCCGCGCAACGTCACCTGGACGTATGCGTTTTTCGCGACGGCGCTGGCGGCGGCGAGCTTGTGGCTCGAAAGGCGATGGATCGCCTGGATGGCGAGCGGATTGATGCTCGTGGCGCTCGTGCAGGGCGTCGTGTTTCGCTATGCCGACGCATGGAACATCGCCGCGCCCTGGTCGGCGGCGTTTTTGCTTCATGCTTCGTTCGCGGCGGTGCTGTATGTGGTCGCGCGGCGTCGAAATGCGGTTTCGTTCGGCGGTGAGAGTCGAGAGCAACGTGGGGCTACGCCAGCACGGTTGGGCGAGCCGGCAGAGGCGCCGGACGAGCCAGTCGTGGCAGCCGGCGCAACGGCCGTCGAGCAGAGCGGCGAGACTTGGCTTCATTCGGCGTTGGCCACGTCGCTTGCCGCCGCTGTGTTGTTGTTGATTCCTTTATCGCATTCGTCCTGGTTGCCGCTGGCGTGCCAACTTGCCTGGCTTTCGGCGGTATGGCTGGCGTTGGCGGTCGTAGACGTGCGGCCGCGGCTGTTTGCCGCGTTTCAGGTGTCGCTGGCTCTGGCGCTGTTTTTCGGCGCGACGCAGCTCATGGCCGCGCGTGCTTGGTACCAAGCGGCGACGTTGCCGTGGCTCGATCCGTGGTTTCTTCAGGCACAAGGCGTGGCGCTGTCGGCTTACTGCCTGATCTGGACCGCGGCGCGGATGTTCGTGTCGCGTCGCGCAGGGGCGAGTACGTCCGAAACACAGGGAGAAACCGTCGACGCCTCGCTGTGGCCGCAGCGTTGTCGCGAACTGCTCGAACCCACATGGCTGTCGTTCGACCGACTGTTCGAGGCCGGCGCGTTGGTGTTGCTGCTCGCCTTATCGGCCTACGCCGCTGCACCGCTGGTCGCCCAGGAGCTTGCGCCGCTCGACCGGCCAGGATTGGCGACCCGCGTCGCGCCGCCCGTCGAGTACTTCACTTTCAACTGGATGCCGCTCCAACACGCTCAAGGCATCGGCGCTTGGGCGTTGTTGGCCGCCGTGTTGCTCGTGCTCGTCGTCGGATTGTGGGAAAGCCGCGCGCGATGGCGGGGCATCGGATTGATGCTCGCTGGCGCGGCCGTTTGTCCGTTGGCGGCGACATGGTGGGCCGAGAGCGTGAGCGGGGCTTCGGCGCTGCGGTGGCTCTTTGCCGCGTACGTCGCCGTGGCGTCGGTTTCGGTTTGGGCGCGATCGACGCTGTGCGATCAGCTAAGACGAATCGGCATCGAATTGGATCGACGTCCGAGCCGACCGGCCGGCATCGGCGCGTTCGTGCCGACCACGGTCACGGCCTTCGCGCTGCTCGTGACGCTGTTCGTTGGCACGCATCTGGCGATGGTCGGCTACGTTAGCGTCGCCGTCGTCGCGAAGTCGGGCGTGCCGCCGGAATTGTCGACATTGCTCCAGGCATTTGCCGTTCTGGCGTTCGTAGCCACGCTGATCGCGACGCTGCTTTTCTTCTCCGATCGCAACGGTGGAAGGGCCGACGTGGCGAGCGATGGGTCGAGAACGAAGGACGGAGGATCGAAGGACGAAGAAGGCCTTGGCGCGTATCCCCGCACTCCTCGATCCGTAGTCCTCAGCCCTCGACACCTCCCCGCGCTGACGCTGTTCCTCGGCATTGGGCCGCTGTTCGTCACCTATGCCTTTCTCGTGGCGGCGGCCTTGCGGCGGTATCCGATCGTGGGTCCGGAGCCGGACGCGTGGTTTCGCGAGATCGGCTGGTCGATTTCGTATGGCTTGCCGCTGGTCGCATTCGCGCTCACGCTCGTCGGCCATGCCATCCGCGAAAGGTCGAGCCGCATCGCCTTCGCCGCCGGCATTCTGTTCAACCTGATCGCCACGGTCGTCTATCTGCTCGAAATCACCAAGCTCGGCCGACCGCTCGACGGCAGCGCGTGGGTCGAAGTGACGCAGGTGAATTCCATCGTCGCGTCGATCGCGTCGATGACATGGATCGTGACCTGGATCGCGGCGCTACGCTGGCATCGAGGTCGCGCCGCTAGCCTGGCAGGCGGCGGCACGACGCCGGGCGACTTTCCGAGGCTGCTGACGACGCAAACGCTGATCGCCGCCGTGTT
>JAJDEG010000273.1 GCA_029259895.1 Planctomycetota bacterium | reverse complement strand
GGCGGAACGTTTCGGCCGCCGATGAGAGGCCCCCGCGAGGGAGTCCTGTGAACCGGGTCAGGCCTTAACCGGAGCAGCCCTAAGCAGTCCGCTCTTTGTGCGGTGGGTCTCTCATCGGCGGCCGAAATCGCGCGCCAATTGGTTGTCTTCGCGCAGCTTCACCACTAAACCATCCGGTCGATGGCTGAAGAACTCTCCAACGCAGCGGCTGATGCGGCGACGAGCGATTCCCCCAGCGGCGAATCGGCTTCCGGCGGGCAGTACGTCGTCATCGCCCGGCGGTATCGGCCGCAGACGTTCGACGAGTTGATCGGCCAAGGGCACGTCAGTCGGGCGATGGCCGGCGCGATCGAATCCAGCCGCGTAGGGCACGCCTATCTGTTCACCGGCGCTCGCGGCGTTGGCAAGACATCCTCGGCGCGGATTCTGGCCAAGGCGCTCAATTGCATCAATGGCCCCACGACCACGCCATGCAACAAGTGCGAGATTTGCCAAGACATTAGCGCAGGCTCCGACGTCGACGTGCTCGAAATCGACGGCGCAAGCAACCGCGGCGTTGATGAAATTCGCCAGCTTCGCCAAAACGTCGCCGTCCGCCCCAGCCGGGCACGGTTCAAGATCTACATCATCGACGAAGTCCACATGCTCACGCGCGAGGCGTTCAACGCCTTGCTCAAGACGCTCGAAGAGCCGCCGGAGCACGTCAAGTTCATCTTCTGCACGACGGAGCCGGAAAAGGTTCCGATCACGATCCATTCGCGGTGCCAGCGGTTTGACTTCGCCGGCATCGCGACGGCGGCGATCGTCGATCGGCTGGCGTCGATCTGCGAGACCGAAGGCATCCAAGCCGAGCGCTCGGCGCTGGAGATCATCGCGCGACGGGCGGCCGGCTCGATGCGCGACGGCCAATCGCTGCTCGAACAAGTCCTGTCCTGCTGCGGGAAGGAACTTACCTCCGAACAGCTTCATCGGCTGTTGGGCACGGCGTCCGGTAAACGGTTCGAGCAGTTGGTGTCGCACTTGGTCGAGCGGGACGCTGCCGGGGCGCTGACGGAACTCGACGCCGCGGTCGCCGAAGGGGCCGACGTCGGACAGATGCTCGAACAGTTGCTCGGTTACTTCCGCGACGTGATGGCCGCCGGTGTCGGCTGTCCCACAACGGCGTATTTGCACGCCACCAGCGGCGACGAGCCACGCGTAAAAGCGGCGGCTGAGCAATTGGGCGTGGAAACCGTGCTGGCGATCATGCAGATCGTCGACCACACGCTCGCTCGATTGCGATTGAGTACGCACGCCCGCACGCTCGTCGAAATCGCCGCGGTGCGGATTTGCAACCTCGAGAATCTCGAAGACCTCTCGACACTCGTGGCGGCGGTTCGTAGCGGCGCGGTTGCAACCGCACCGACGACGTCTTCGGCACCTGGTCAGCGATTGCCGCCGCCGGCGCGGAGCTACACATCGCGCGGCCCAGCGCCAGCCGCCGAGCAAAAAAAAAATAACCTAGCGGACGCTTCCGTCGGTGCAGCGCCTTCGCACGACGCCGCGGAAACCACTTCCGATTCGCCGCCCGATTCGTCGTCCACATCGCCAGACGCGCCGGCCGCTGCCGCGGAGCCAATCGAATTAACGAGCGACAACGCCGCGTCGCTTTGGCAGAACGCCCTCGACGGATTGTCCGATCTTGTCGCCGATCAGGCAGCGCTGGCCGACGGCGTGACGCTGGCCGGACCGCGGCGGCTGCTGGTGCGGTTTCCGCGGAAATACAATTCGTGCAAGCTGTTTTGCGAACGGCCCGAGCAAGCCGCCACGCTCGTGCGGCGGTTGGCGGAGGTCGTCGGGGGTGTGGTCCAATTGGAGTTTGCCGTCGACGAGGCGAACAGCGAGCCAACGTCCGTGCCGCCGCCTATGTCGGCAAGAGCACGCACGGCAGAGCGGGCGCAAGACCCGTTCGTTCGCCGCGCGATGGAGTTGTTCGGGGCGTCGTCGATTCGGGTCGACGAGCCGTCGTCGTAGCGTAGAATAGGTGGTCGGCGCGACTTGGTGTTCGATCGCGTGCCGCATCGCTAAATGCTGCTCCGTTAGAAGCTGCACTGTTAGAAGCGGTTTCGTCGCGAACGCACGCGATCCCGCCCGCACGATTTCCCGCCGATATCCCGCCGCCTCGCTCCTTCCTCAAGTCCATCGGAGACTTCGCCGTGTTCAAGGGCCTTGCCAATATCGCCTCACTCGTCAAACAGGCCCAGCAGATGGGCTCCAAGCTGCAAGGGGTCAACGAAGAGTTGAAGGCCCAACGCGCCAGCGGTTCGGCCGGCGGCGGGCTGGTCGAGGTCGAAGTCAACGGCCTCGGCGAAGTGCTCCGCGTACGGATCGATCCCAAACTCGTCGAGCAGCAAGACCGCGAAATGATCGAAGACCTGATTCCGGCAGCCACCAATCAGGCAATCGCCAAGAGCCGGCAACTCCACGCCGATGCGGTCAAGTCGATGACCTCGGGCATGGACATTCCCGGACTCGGCGAGGCGCTGGAGGGCTTGCAGCCGGGGGCTGGAGACATGAAGTAGTATGCCGCTCGGCCGTTACGCTCTTTCCTCGCGAACGTATTCATTGGCAAATACGCGGAAAGTCGCCACGTCAGTCGCAATTCGGGCAAGAAAAACTTGCGCGAGATGACGAAAAAAGCTTGCATATCATCGAGGATCGCCATAGGATGACCGTTGTTTCCGGTGGGCGGGGGGATCGTTCGTATCTGCTCGCTGCCCCGCGCTGGCTCTTCGATATGGATCGCACCGAGCCAGTTGCCAAGCAATCGTCAGCTTATTGAATCGATCGCACCGATTTCGCGGTGCAGATTCTTGTTGAGGTGAATGTTCATCGAGCGACCGCTTCGGTTTCGCCGCGTCGACTGAAATCGGTCCCATTTTATCTACTCCCGACGCGGATGGAGGGTGGTCTAATGACGCGCCTATTATGTTGTTCCGCCGCATTGCTCGTGGCGGTTGCGTCGCTCCCCTCGGTAGCGCTTGCGACGGTGCCTTACGGCACGTTGAGCGGTGGAATTCCTGGCGGGCTTGGCCCGGGGCTGCCATTGCCGAGCATCGTGCCGGGTAAGGAGTATTCTCACGACGTCGACATGACGACGTTGGGTGCCGGCGGTGTTGCGGACCCGCAGCAGATCATTGCATGGGATGGCTCCGGCGGAGTCGGCGATGGTTTGGATTACACGGGTACGCGGCCGACGTACACTCCGGAAGACGAAGTGGACGCCACGGCGAATCGCCTGGATCACCTCTTCAATCAGTTGATCGGCGATAGCGACCGGGCGCATCTGATCTTCTCCCACGACGACATGATCAGCGTCTATCCCACGCCGGCGGCTTTCGTGCCGTTTGCGATTCCGTCGGCCGGACCCGTGGCGCTGACCAATGGCAGCGTGATCGGTGGCGCTGGGGAACTTTCGTTTGAGATCGCGACGGCGTATGCGCCGCCATCGACGCAGGGCGTGTGGGCGACGCAGCCGGCCATTAACTTGATGCCGCTGCCGCGCGATGTGGACGGCGTCGAGCTTTGGGGACCGGAGCCAGGATTTACCGGCGATGCCGACAAGTATTCGCTGGAAGTCGACGCGTTCAGCGGCACGAGCGTTTGGAACCTCTCCGGCAGCACGTATATAACGCACGCGATGATCGTCGCGGCGGTAACTTCACCTGCCATGTTGGGCCCCGTGCCAGGCACAGCGGTGCTGCCATATCCGGATTTCATCGACGGCAACGACGCGATCAACTTAGACGCGCTGATGGTGCAAGACATCATTAGCAGCGGCGATGGCGGCGAGGACACGTTCGACCGCGATCCGACCGGCGACGGCGTCGGCGATCGGATAATATTCAGCATTCGCCAAATCCCCGATCCGGCGGACCCCGATGGATATTACGCGACGGGAAGCGAACTCTTCGTTCTCGACGCCTCGACGGGACCAGCCGGCACGACGTACCTGTTCCACGGCGGCCACCTTTGGGACCATGCCTACGCACTTAGCTCGCTGGCCATCCCGCCGGGCTTTATCAATAACGGCCACGGCGTCATCGACATCAACGCGATCGAAGGCGTTAGCCAGGGCGTCGTGCCGGAGCCGTCGTCGGTGTTGTTGGCTTTGATTGCGGGCGGAACGCTCGCGGCGGTTGCCCGTCGACAACGGAAGAAATCGACGCGGGCGTGAGAACGCCGCGGCATCGTCGTCGATGCATAGTAAATACGCCGTCGACGTAAGGCGGCGCGATTCGACGCGACGAAACCGGGATCGCCTAGCATGGTGATCCCGGTTTCTCGCGACGACTACCACTGACGGATATCCACAAAATGCCCCGCCACGGCCGCCGCCGCTGCCATCGCCGGGGACACCAGATGCGTCCGCCCGTTCTTGCCCTGGCGGCCTTCGAAGTTGCGGTTGCTGGTCGACGCGCACCGCTCGCCCGGCTCTAGCTTGTCGGGGTTCATCGCCAGGCACATGCTGCAACCGGCTTCGCGCCATTCAAAGCCGGCCTCTTGGAAGACCTTATCGAGGCCCTCTTTCTCTGCCTGCTTTTTGACTTGGCCGCTGCCCGGCACGACCATCGCGTGGACGCGGTTCGATACTTTGCGGCCGCGGATCGTTTCGGCGGCGAGGCGGAGGTCTTCGATCCGCGAGTTAGTACACGAGCCGATGAAGACGCGGTCGAGCGGGATGTCGACGATCGGTGTGCCGGGTTTGAGCGCCATGTATTCGAGCGCTTGGGCGGCGGTTTTACGCTCGTCGATGTTGGCGAACGCCGCCGGATCGGGCACGCGCCCGTCGGCCGACGTGACCTGCCCCGGGTTCGTGCCCCAAGTAACCTGCGGGGCGATGTTCGCGCCGGCGAACGTGAGCGACTTGTCGTAAGTCGCGCCGGCGTCGCTGGGAAGCGATTTCCACTGAGCGACGGCGACGTCGAAATCGCTCGGTGCGAATTCGCGGCCGCGGAGGTATTCGTAGGTCTTCTCGTCCGGCGCGATCAGCCCCGCCCTCGCGCCCGCCTCGATCGTCATGTTGCAGACGGTCATGCGGTTTTCCATCGTCAGCGAGCGAATGGCGTCGCCCGTGTATTCGATGCAATAACCCGTGCCGCCGTCGGTGGTGATCTGGCCGATTAGGTAGAGGATCAAATCCTTGGCGGTGACGCCGCGGCCGAGTTGGCCGTCGACGCGTAATTCCAGCGTCTTGGGCCTGAACTGGCGGAGCGTCTGCGTGGCTAGCACGTGTTCGACTTCGCTGGTGCCGATGCCGAAGGCCAGCGCGCCGAATGCGCCGTGTGTCGACGTGTGGCTGTCGCCGCACACGATCGTCATGCCCGGCTGCGTGAGGCCGAGCTCCGGGCCGATGACGTGGACGATGCCTTGGTGGGGGTCGTTGAGGTCGTACAGCCGAATGCCGAACTGTTGGCAGTTATTCCGCAGTGTGTCGACCTGCTGCCGCGAGATCGGGTCGGCGATGGGCAGCAGACGATCAGTCGTAGGTATATTGTGGTCCGGCGTGGCGACGGTGAGATTCGGCCGGCGGACTTTCCGCCCGGCGAGGCGGAGCCCTTCGAACGCCTGTGGGCTGGTGACTTCGTGGACCAGGTGCAGATCGACGTACAGGATCGTCTGCTTGTCTTGCTCGGCCTGGACGACGTGTTGGTCCCAGATTTTTTCGACGATCGTGCGCGGCGAGGTGGAGGCGGACATGGACGGCTGCCCTACGACTTTCTTAACGATGTTACAGGCGGCGCTACAGGCGAAAACGAACCGCAGATTACGTTAGCCCAGATCCGACGACGAACCGGAGACGACGAACCAGACACGCCGAACATGCGGTACGTTCGCGGCATAGGCAAACGCCGGCCGTGTGCAGGAATGCCCCGATTTTGGGTGGCGGCGTTAGCTGCCCAATTGTACGGTAGAAAAACAGAACGAGCGAGAGGACGCCCGATCGGCGGCGTGAGATTGGATCATCGTGACCAGATTCCCCAGCGAGCAAAAAGGACGGATATCCAGGATGTCGCAACGATTTTCAGACGTTTGGCGCTTCGTCGCTTGGCGGCCGGCACGGTGCGTCGCGCTAGGATTGGCGGCGCTGTCGTTGGTCGCAAAGCCGGCGAGTGCTGCGGACGAGCTCGTGCCACTTTCGTACAACAACCCCGGACTGGTCGTCGATCTCGGCGTCGGCCTGTGGGCGTGGCCGCTGCCGATGGACTTCGACGGCGACGGCGATGTGGACCTCGTCGTTTCGTGTCCAGATAAGCCATCGAACGGGACGTACTTCTTCGAGAATCCCGGCGGCGGCAAGATGCCGGCGTTTAAGCCGGGCGTGCGTATCGGCAAGGGCTATCACAACATCCGCGTTTCGCACGTGGGCGGCAAACCGCGCGTGCTCGTGCCGGGCGCGGAGTTCGATTCCTTCTCGACGAAACGATTGGACGCGCGGCGGAAGATCGACGTTCCCAGTGCGACCTTCGCAGGGCGGAAGATCCGCGCGAATACGTGGCACTACGTCGACTACGACGGCGACGCAAAGCTCGACATACTGATCGGCATCGGCGACTGGACCGACTACGGCTACTTCGACGTCGGCTGGGAAGGTGCGTTCGACGATGACGGTCGGTGGAAGCTTGGTCCGCTCCGCGGGCATCTCTACGTTGCTCGCAACGTCGGCACGAACGACGCGCCGCGGTACGAAGCGATTCGCCGCATTAACTTCAGCAGCGACGCGGATAGCGATGCCGACGAGGGTAGCAAACCGCTCGAAGTCTACGGCTGGCCGTCGCCCTGCTGTGCCGATTTCGACGGCGACGGCGATCTCGACATTCTCTGCGGTGAATTCCTCGACAAGTTTACGTACTTCGAGAACGTCGGCACGCGGCGCGAGCCGAAGTACGCCGCCGGGCAGCGGCTCGTTCACGACGGCAAGCCGATCACCATGGACTTGCAGATGATCGTACCCTCGCCAATCGACTGGGACGCCGACGGCGACGTCGATCTGATCGTCGGCGACGAGGACGGCCGCGTGGCCCTGGTGGAGAACACGGGCCGTATCGCGGGACGCGTGCCGGGCTTCTTGCCGCCGGTCTACTTTCAACAGCAGGCCGATCGCCTCAAGTGCGGCGCGTTGGCCACGCCGGTCGGTTTCGATTGGGACGGCGACGGCGACGAGGATATCGTCAGCGGCAATACGGCGGGCTACGTCGAGTTTTTCGAGAACTTGGGACCGAGCGAGAACGACGGCTTGCCGCGCTGGGCCGCGCCGAAAAGGCTCACGGCCGACGGCGAAACGATCCGTATTCAGGCCGGCGAGAACGGCTCGGTCCAAGGCCCGTGCGAAGCCAAATGGGGTTATACGACGCTCAGCGTGGCCGATTGGAACGTCGACGGACTGCCGGATATCGTGCTCAACTCGATCTGGGGCAAGATCGTCTGGTACGAAAACGTCGGCACGCGCAAGGCGGCGAAACTCCGCGCCGCCCAGCCGATCGAAGTCGAATGGCCCACGGCGACGCCCAAGCCCGCGTGGAACTGGTGGAACCCAAACGGCAAGCAACTCGTCACGCAATGGCGCACCACGCCGGTGGTCGTCGATTTCAACCGCGACGAGCTGCCCGACTTGGTGATGTTGGACCACGAAGGCTATTTGGCTCTATATCCGCGACGAAGCAATCCGGGGGGCGATGACAATGGGCGCTTGGAGTTACTACCCGGCGAGCGGATGTTCGTCGACGAAACCGGCAAGCCGCTGCAACTCAACGACGGCCGCGCCGGCCGCAGCGGTCGCCGCAAGTTGCACGTCGTCGATTGGGACAACGACGGCCGGCTCGACGTGCTTACCAACAGCGTCAACGCCGATTGGCTTCGCAACGTCCGCGAGCGCGACGGCAAGATCGTGCTCAAACACATGGGCACGCTCTCGCCGCGCCCGCTGGCATCGCACACCACCAGCCCAGCGACGGTCGATTGGAACGGCGACCGCCGACG
>JAJDEG010000272.1 GCA_029259895.1 Planctomycetota bacterium | reverse complement strand
CGGTTCAAGAAACGAAGACTTCAACAGCGGCGCCACCGACCTCCGCGGCATCTACATAGCCGACAACATAGCCGGCACCTCAACCGTCATCGCCCAAGTAGAAGAAAGAAGATACGCCTTCTACCGAGGAAAACAACAACTCGGCCCACCGCCCGTGCCGGAGACGGCAGCACCAAATGCGGCGGGCCAACAACCGGCGAAGCAAGACGGAACGAAAGACGCTGAAGGCGAGCTCTTAGAAGGCCTCCGCGGCGGCAACAGCGCGATCATCAAGGAACAGCAGGAGAACCTCAAGAAGTTTTACGACAACAAGCCCGGCGGCGTGGAGGTGCAAAAGGCGTATTAATGTACTTGCTGCAAAGTAGCAAGTTGATCAACGGCGAAAGCCCTTTGCCCGGAAGCGATCGAGTTCGGTGTCACGCCGTGTCGGACGGAGGCTCGCGCAACGCGTGCCGGCGACCGTGGTGCGTCTCGATTTGGAGTTCTCGGGTAAGCACGTAGCGCGGGACGACGGAGCGTTCCGCGGCGCGAAATCATTCCAGAAGTTCACCTAGCTCTCGACGCAATCGTTGCAGCACACGACTTTTCGCCACGCGCACGGCACCGGGTGTCATGCAGAGTTCGTCGCCCACTTCCTTCGGCGAAAGCCCGTCGACCGAAACACGCCAAAACGCCTTCCACGTGGGCGTGCGAAAGTTGGCACGGATGTGCTCGAGCGCCCGCTGGAATAGTTGCTGACGCAGACGCACCGCCTCGTCGTCGTTCTCGTAGGGTTCATGGTTTTCGTCCGCGATTAGCTGGTGCATACGGTGCTGCGCCGCCGTTCCACCGGCACCATGCGATTGGCGATCGTCGTGACGGTAATAGTCCAGCACTTTGCGGCGCGTTATCGTATGCAGCCATCCGCGAAACGTATCGCCGGGCCGATCACCGCGAAAACGTTCAATGTTTGTGGCGACTGCTTTGAAAACCTCCTGTACGACGTCCGGAATCTCCTGTTCGTCGAGCCGCATTCTTCGGCACCAATAGTGCACCAAGGGTGCATAGAGGGAAATCAAGCGATCCCATGCCTGTGCGTCGTTGTTTCGCGCGCGATTGAGCAGGCTTTGCGACGTGGAAGTGGCGCTGTGAGTCTGTGGATCGGGCGTCGGTTTATCGGACATCGTCATGCTTCGCAAACGCTCCAGCAGATGCCTTCGATCGGCGACGCGCGTTCATCGATAGCACAACCGCCAATCCGACGAGCGCCAACGCGACGCCACTCATCAATACGAAAGCGCTGCCGAGACCAGACTTCGTGCGGGCGATGTCGCGCTCTAAGGGGCGAGTCACGGCAAGCACGCCTACCAAATCGCCTTCCTTCCAATCGCGCTTGGGACTCTTGTCGTGGCCGTTGTGACACTTTACGCAGCTTTCCTTCATGATCTGTCCACGGGCGTAACGAACTACGGGGCGTCCGTCGACCTCGGTAAATTCGTGATACGATAGTTCGCCGTCTCGTTCGATTCGCGATGACAATTCGCGCAGCACGTGTCGCTCGAAGTCGTCCTTGGGACCGCCGTCGTCGCGCCAAGGATACTCGCTGTAAAGCCGCACCTTCATCCCCGTCGGACCTTCGCTGATGCGCTGGCCGGCGTCGATCATGAACGATTTCGGCAACGGCAAGGCGTTGGGCGTGGTCGCGTATTCGTGGGTTACCGTAATCGTCTTCCAGTCCAATCGGCCGACGATCTCCTCGCTGTAGTAGTCGTTGACGCGTTCCAGCATGTCGGCCTCCATGCGGGCGCTGTCTAACGCCGTTTCTTGTACAAAATAGGTCGACAAACGCGACAGATACAGGAAGCCCAATACGGCGCCCAACGTTACGGATACTAGCAAGCTCGCCGCAGCCGGGTAGCGACGACACCAACGCCACAGCCGCTCGAAGTGTCCCTCCGGGCGCGCTTGAATTGGCTCTCCGGCGAGATGCCGCCGCAGGTCCGCGGCCAGTTCCGCTGCCGTTTGATAGCGCCGCGGCGGCGTCTTGGCAAGCGCCTTGAGGCATATCGTTTCCAAGTCTCGCGGCAAGCATTCTTCTAGCTGCCGAGGTCGACGAGGTTCATCCTCGAGTACCTGCAATAGCAGCATTCGCCGATTGCCTTGAAACGGCCGTTCGCCGGTCAGCAGTTCGTACAGAATCACTCCCAGACTGTAAACATCGGTGCGGGCGTCGACCTCGTGCGTGTCGCCGCTGGCCTGCTCCGGCGACATATACGCCGGCGTGCCCATCACGCAGCCGTCGGAAGTCATCGTGCGATCCGTGGCCAGCCGTTTCGCCAGGCCAAAGTCCGTAACGTGTGGATGCCCCTCGCCGTCGAGCATGATATTCGACGGCTTCAGATCGCGGTGGATCACACCGTGGTCGTGAGCGTACTGGATCGTCTCGGCCAGCACGGCCGCCAGCTCGGCGGCGTGGCGATGGGCGAATCGTCCGCGTTCGATCCGCGACTCCAGCGTCTCGCCGTCGACGAATTCGCTTACGAGGTAACAAACGCCGTCGTCCGTTTGTCCACTGTCGTAGAGCGCGACGATGCCGCGGTGCTGCAATTGGGCGGCGCTACGAGCTTCACGGAGAAAGCGTTGCACGTCGTCGTCGCTGGCGAAGCTGCCGGCCCGTTGCACTTTCAATGCCACGGTGCGGTCGAGTTCGAGGTCGCGTGCGCGAAAAACGTAGCCGAACGTCCCCACGCCCAATTCCGCCTGCAATTCGAACCGTCCCAAGCGGCAAGGTCCATCCGCTAGCATGCGAGCATATTTCTTGCCGGGATCGACGACGATCTCGGGCGCACCTTCGCTGACCGTGCGGATGCCTTGTCGGGCACTGGCCAAAACTTGGACGGGCGTGCCGATGTCGTGCTGCCGCACTCCGTATCGGTTTAGGCCCCTAAGCTCCGTAAGGAGAAGATCGGGGTCTTCGTCGAGCGACGCCAAGGACAAATCACACGTGGGACATTCCGCGATGTGCGCTGCCAGCCGGTGCAGCGACCGCTCGCTCAGGTTGCCCGTCGCGAAGGCATGCAATTGGTCGTCGCTCGGGCACGTCGAAGGCATCGTCGTTTCCTCAGGGCATCCAGCAAGATACGGTATCAACCTATTTTAACGGATTTGCGTTACAATAACTGCCGTGTAACGCGTTCGCGTTATTTATTGGTGACGGAGGAAGGCATTCTCGGTTCATCCATCAACCCGCGGGAGTAGTACGATGAAACGCGTACAAAACGAGTCACGACGAAGGTTTCTGGCGGACGTCGGCCGCGGAATGTTGGTTGCCAGCGTCGGCACGACCGTGGCCAGCGACCTGGGACTTGCCCGGGCATCCGAACAGGATTCCCAGCGGCTAGATTTCGGCGACCTAGAGCCGCTGGTCGCCACGATGCAGGAAACGCCGGTCGAGAAGCTACAGCCGCTGCTGGTCGAGAAGCTCGCCGGGGGAATCGATCTCAAGACGCTCGTCTCCGCCGGCGCGCTGGCCAACGCCCGCAGTTTCGGCGGACAGGATTACACGGGCTACCACACGCTGATGGCGTTGTTGCCGGCATGGCAAATTGCGCAAGAGCTTCCCGCCGGACAGCAGGCGTTGCCCGTGTTAAAGGTGCTATATCGCAACACCGCTCGCATACAGCAGACGGGACAAACGAAGGACAAAGAAGTATTGCGACCGGTCAAGGCCGCGGAAGTGTCGAGCGCCGACGGTGCCCAGTTGTTGCAAACGCTGATGCACAAGGGCGATATGGACGGCACGGAAGCGGCGTTTGCCGGCATCATGGCCGCCAGCAATCCATACGACGCTTACAACGACCTGCAACATATCGTGCAGGAAGATACGAACGTTCACCGCGTCGTGTTGTCCTGGCGGGCTTGGGATATTTTGCAACTGACCGGTGAGGAATACGCGCGGCCGTTGCTTCGCCAGTCCGTTCGCTTTTGCGTCGACAATGAGATCGATATGAATCGGCGGAAGCGTGCGCCGTCGGGCATTCGCGCGCTTCTCCCGCGTCTGCTGGACGAGTACAAGCTGCCCACCAGCGCTAGCGGCAAGGTCAAGCCGGAAACCAAATGGGTCGACGACCTTGCCAGGCAAATCTTTGGCGCGTCTCCCAACGCCGCAGCCGATGCCGTGGCGGCCGCGCTCGCCGAGGGAATTGACCCGGAAGCGATCGGCGAGGCGATCTCGCTGGCGGCGAATCTGTTGGTGTTGCACGATGGCGGCCGTGAAAAGTCGGGCGAAGCGGACAAGCCGGCCGGCAGCGTCCACGGCGCCAGCGTCGGCGTCCACGCCTCAGACTCTGCCAACGCCTGGCGGAGCATCTCTCGCGTGACGAACGCAAGAAATCGCGTCGCTAGCCTGATCGTCGGCGCGTACCATACGGCCGGACAGAAGGGACGCGTTAAGGACGATCCGTACCTAACTCGCGACGAGGTCGAATCTATTGAAACGGACGACGCGACGAAGCTGGCGACGCTGCTTCGCGAAGCCGTCGAGGGGCGCGATCAGGCGCGTTCGGCAGCGGTCGTGCAGCGTTGGGCCGACGCCGGCCACTCGGCGACGCCGATCTTCGACGCCCTGCGGCAATACGCGGTAAGTGAAGACGGAGCGTTGCACGCCGAAAAGTATTTCCGCACAGTCACGGAGGAATTCGCCGCCACGCGCGAAGAGTTCCGCTGGCGTCATCTGGTTGCACTTGCCCGCGTCTCCGCCAGCGAGTTTGGCTGGCCCGCGCCGGGTCGCCAACAGGCCCGTGAATTGCTTCGCGTGTGACGCGGAGCGAATTGAACGACGTAGATTTTCGAGCCTGGAACGACGGCTATGCTTTCACGGCACCGGCCGGACAGTCCCAGCCGAACGCCTATGGCCTGTTCGACATGCCAGGCAACGCTGCGGAGTTCTGTAGCGACCGGTATGCCGGCGTACGGCTTTCGCCAACGAACGAGCGTGCTGGCCAGCGCTAAACTCCTGCACCACGGCTTATGAAGGAACGAGCTAGGGAACAGGTAACGGAGTCGCTTCTGTCCGCCGCCGCTAACCCGGCGGCGAAGTTGGCGGCGAAGTTGGCGGGGGGCTGGTAGCCCAACGAACTGTGCGGTCGATGGTGGTTGTACTCCTCGCGGCGTCTGCGGGCGAACCAACGTGCTTCGGCAAGATTCACGAACTCCTCGACGTTCAACAGCTCATCGCGCAGCCGGCTGAAGAACGGCTCGGCAAAGCCGTTCTCCCACCGAGCGCCCGGCTCGACGGAGCGCATCTCCAATCCGGCGTGTTCGGCGGGGCGCGGAGATGATGGTGGAGCGTGGCGAGTTTTCGGTAGCGACGTTTCCGTTTGTCTCGATGCGTCGGTTGCGCGGTTGGTCTTTGATAATTTGCCGCACTTTTTTGGATCTGGCCGGCCGGCCAGAGTTTTTCTTTAACCGTTCGGATGGCGCCAGGCCGGCGAGGTTTGTTAATGCATCTCCCCGTTTTCTCTGGCGGTTTGTTCACAAACCTGGTTCGTCGGCGGTGACTTTGGCTTGCGCGCGTTGCGTAGATTGCCTCATTTGAGGCGTCGGCCGGTTGCCGAGCGCTAAGCGTTTTTTTCCGCGGGCGAACGGGGCGATTATTTCTTGACGGCCTCTTCGAGCTTTCGGATGCGCTCGCGGAGAGATTCGTTTTCTTCGCGGATTTTTTGGACGTCGGTGCGGACCGACGACGCTTCTTTGCCGCTGCGGAGTTTTTCGATGGCGTCGTCGATGGTCTGTAAGTTGCGCGGCTTGCTTTCGCGGTCGCGGAACTTGAGCAGGAGGTCGACGGCGGCGGGGTCGCCGGTCTTGCCGAGGGCGGCGGCGGCGGCGATGCGGACGCGGGGGCGGCTGTCTTCGAGTTGAGCGGCGATCGTCTTGGTGACCGCGGGATCGCCGCGGCCGAACTTGGCGACGGCGTCGAGAATGGCCATGCGGCGCTCGGGCGAGGTTGGGCCGTCGAGCATGGCGAGGAGCTTGTCGCGGAGCGGGGCTACGGTCTGCTCGGCGGTTTTGTCGGCCATTTTCTCGGCCAGACTTTCGGCGGCGGCGCGGAGGATGACTTCGCGGTGGCTCGTCTGCTCCATTGCCGCGATGAGGTCGGGCCGGGCAGCGTCGCCGTCGATCTTGGCGAGCGAACGGAGCGCTTCGGCGACGACGTAGTACGACGGATCTTCTTTAATCGCCGAGCGGAGGCGGGCTTTGACGTCGTCGTGGGCGAAGTTGGCGAGCGACTTGACGGCGGCGGTGCGGACGCTGGACGTCTTGTCGCTAGCGGCGGCCAGCAAGACACCGCGAACGGCGTCGCCGTTGAATTTGGCGAGGGCCTTGGCGGCTTCTTCGCGCACGCCCCAGAACGGATCGACGCGGACGACTTGGACGAGCGCGGCGCGGGCGTCGGATTCGCCCGTTAGCTTGGCGAGGGCGTCGACTGCCGCGGCGCGGGCCATGACGTTGCGATCGTGGAGCGCTTGATCGATCCACTCGCAGCGGGACTTGTGGAACGTGACCTTCTTGAGGATGTAGTCGCGAGGGTCGAAAGTGACGCGGCGAGGCCGGCGATCGACGGCGAAGCTGAACGTTTCTTCGGCCTTGGAGACAGTGACCTTGTGCGTCTTGGGTCCGGAGTTCGACACGATGTCGACTTCGATCGGCATGTTGAACAGCGGCGTGAGCGCGTCGACGGTTTGCGTTTGCTTGACGACGAGGCGGAGTTGCTTTTGATCCTCGTCGTAGGTGTAGGAGACGTCGTACTCGGGATGCCCTCCGCGGTAGACCCATTGGTCGAAAAACCAGTTGAGGCCCTGGCCGGTCGCGCGTTCGATGGCGACGCGGAGGTCGGCGGTTTCGACGGCCGAGAACTTGTTGCGCTCGAGGTAATGATGAACGGACTTGTGGAACGCCTCGTCGCCGAGGATGTAGCGGAGCATGTGGAGGACGCGGCCGCCTTTGGGATAGGAGTGCCGGTCGAACATGCTGTCGGGCGAAGGGTAACGGTACGTGACGATGGGGCGGCGGTAGCGGCCTTTGTCTTCGCCGAAGTAGCTTTCGGCCTCAGCGCGGCGCTGCCAGGCGGCTTCGTCGGGGCCGCGGTCGTGCTCCTTCCAGAGCGTGGCGTAGTAGGTGGCGAAGCTCTCGTTGAGCCAGATTTCGCCCCAGTCCTTGCAGGTGACCAGATCGCCGAACCACTGATGGGCCAACTCGTGGGCGAGGAGATTGTCGGTGTTGTCGGCGACGTCGAGCGCGGCGCGCTCGTCGTGGAGGGTGTTGAGATTGAGCGTGGTGGCGGTGGTGTGTTCCATGCCGCCCCAGGAGTACTCGTCGACGCAGATTTGCGAATATTTGTTCCACGGATACCGAACGCCGATCAACTCGCTAAAGAACTTCACCATGTCGGGCGTGCGGGAGAGACAGCGGCGAGCGTCGTCGAGCCGGTCGGGCGGGACGTGCGACACGACGGCGATGCCGCCCCACTCCTGCGTGAGGGCGACGAACTCGCCGGCGACGACGCTGGTGAGATACGGGGCGTGGGGCTGCGTCATCCGCCAGTTCCAGGTCTTCGTGCCGTCCTCGTTTTCGGCCGTGCTGTGGAGCGCGCCGTTGGAGAGGACGAAGTAGTTGGCCGGGGCGTTGACTTGAATCGTGAAGGTCGAACGCTCGCTGGGCGAATCGAGGCAGGGGTACCAGTAGCGCGCGTATTCGGGTTCGCCTTGCGTCCACATCATGCGGGGTTGCGTCGGTTCGCGGGCGTCGGGCGTGACGAAGTAGGCCCCGCGGCGCGGCTGTTCGATGCGATAGGCGATGCGGACCCAGACGTCGGCGTCCGCGGCGATGGGCTTTTCGAGACGGACGATCAGTTTGTCGTCGGTGGTCTCAAAGCTGCTGGCGATTTCGGTGGACTTGCCGGATTCGTCTTCTCTGGCAACGGCGACCGATGCGATCTTCATGTCGGCGAAGTCGAATTCCAAACGTGCGCTGTCGGCGAACGGGGCGAGTTGATGTGTGGCGACACCGTCGATGGCTTGATGGTCGAAATCGAGCCGCAGTTGGAGCAGCGTGTGTTTGACGTCGAAGGGGAGCGAGCGGACCGAGCGGGGCGGCTTGTCGAACGGAGCCGAGCGGTCCTTGGCACCGAGCGGGGCGAAGCAGCACAGGGCCAACAACCCGACGGACACGGCGGCAATCGCAATGGTGCGACGCGATGATCTTGGGTGGAGGGGCTGTGGGGCCAGCGACTTTGAGAAGCGATGAAACATGGATGTCCTTTGCGGCGCAGATACCGGGAGCGGGAGCAGCATGCCCTCGCGATCCTACCGGTATAACCAGAACGCGGCCGCTTCGCCACTTTGGGGCGGGGATTTTGGACGGAGAATCGGCGATGGCAATCGGAAAGAAACGACGTTGCGGGGCAATCGCTTTGGCCGCGGCGCAGCCGCAAGACACCCGAACGCGCTGACGCTGCTTGGGCATCGCGCCGACGCGCCGGGCATCGCGAACCAAGAATCACCTGCCATGGCGAGCCCGAGAATGGCCCGATGAAGAAACTCCGAAAAAGAAACAGGGGGCGTCGTTCGATTCGACGGCTTCCGCACTCCGGAATCACCGCTTCCTCGCACGCAAGGGCGACGCACGGCTGCTTTGCGAGCCGATCTTTGCCGTCCTCGCGTGGCCGCGGCGACGTTACGCGCCGCGGCATGACGCCCCCGACACCTCACCCGCCGTTGATGCTCATCGCACCTTCACGGGGGATTTCCGTCCGCG
>JAJDEG010000271.1 GCA_029259895.1 Planctomycetota bacterium | reverse complement strand
TCAACGTAAGCAGCGGCCGCCGCGTCGATCCGGCATCGCGGTTGCTTATAAAGCTGTCCGTTCGCGGGCATGTTGGAGCGTCGCACCCAGCGGCGACGCCAAAGGCTCGTGAACAGACAATCCGTTTGGTCTCTTTCTCGGTCCTTGCCTGGGGCCGAGTCGCAGTCCCGTGACGGCTCGCGTCAGGTCTTCCGCCAGACCTGACGCGGGCCGGGACTTTTTTTGGACCTCGTGCGAATTCTCGTACAGCGTCTACCTAAAAATATCGCCGGCCGCGGCTGGGCCAGCCGCGATCCCCGCCGCCCCGTTAGCGATTCGCCTGCCGCTCGAGTTCCATGACGTGCTCGACCAGCGATTCGTGAACGCGCGGGCCGGTCTCGCGTATCGTCACCGAAATCGGTGTCGGCGGCACGCGCTCGCGAAGCTGCGTCAGGTGACGAAATAGCACGTCGCGGCGCTCTTTGGTCGTGTGCAGCATGAAGTGGACCCACGCCCAGCTTTCGGCGTAGTCGAACTGCGTCATGTCGGCCACCGATTCGAGCCGCTCGAGACGTGCCAGGTCCGGACGCCAACCGCCCTGATTGAACCGCAGCATCAGCTCCTCGATGTGCGGCGCGTTGACCCCTTCGTGGCCGCGGGATACTTCGAAATACTCGGCCAACCCCTCGTCGAGCCACAGTGGCAAATCCGGAACGACCGAATGCAGATATCCGTGCGCCGTTTCGTGCCGCAAGTCTTCGGCGATCCGGTCGCCCCAGAACGCATACACGGCGAGCCGAGTATCCGTCTCCACAAAGAACGCCCGCCGGCTGGGAAATTCGGGATAATTCCGCTGCATAAATCGGCGAAACTGATCGGCCGATTCGAACAAGTAAACGTGAATCGGCTCGTCCGACACGGGCAATGACAGCTTCGCGCTCAGATCGGTCCGCAACGCCGTCAGCTCGCCCATCAACCGATGCTGCTTGGGCAATTGAAAGTCCGTGTACACCACCAACTGTTCCAGCACGACCGTATTTCGCGCGGGCAGCGAAACGGTAGGCGCCAAAGCCCGGCACCCAACGATTCCCACCAGCGCAAAGGCAACGGCCGCGCGAACGCCACACAGCGCCGCACTCGAGAGCACCGATTCCACCAGAGAGAGGTTCGCCAAATGCCGCATAGCCACGCGATACGTTGGTACAGCAAGCGAGGGAGGCGGATTCTAGCCACAACCGGCTACACCGTACACCGGAGTTTATCGTCCCTCTCGCGACTGCTAGCGTCGTCACAAATCCCCCGCGACCGGCAAGGTCTTTTCTTGACGCTAGCACCTCCCGGCAGTTACGATCACTCGTGACGAGAACGCGTGGTGGGAGCGGATCGGCCTCGAGTTGCCTGCTTTCTGAGAGCTTTGCGCCATGCGACTTCAAACGCGACGTGGGCGGTCCGTTGTACCGACCCGCCACGGAATATCTTCGCCCCTGCGATTGTCCTTCGAGGGACTCGAATCGCGTTTGGCGCTGTCCGCCGCAGCCAGACCGGCAGCGGACATTGACGTCGCTAGCGACTCGCCCGACGAGACCGCCGCATTGGTCCAATCATCGCCGCTGCAAGCCGTGGTGATCGATCGCGATCATCGCGCGCTGCCAAGGCGTCTAGCGGCAATCAAATTCCCTGCCGAAGTGCCTTCGCGCGTCCGAATCGCTCAACGAGCCGCAGAAGCCCCCGCCGCGATCGTTCTGAATGCTGCCGCGCCCACCGCCCCGCGGGGCGACTTCAACGGCGACGGCAAAGTCGGCCGCGCCGACGCCGCGATTCTCGCCGCGAATTTCGGCCGCACGACGGATGCGAGCTTTGCCACTGGCGATCTGACCGACGACGGCACGGTGTCCTTGGCCGACTTGGCCGGCATGCGATTCGGCCCCGGCTCGTTCGACATCAACGCGCCATCGGGCACGTCCAACGACGACACGCCCGACGTCGCATGGACCGCGTCACCGGGCGCAGTGCGTTACGACGCGGCCATCGAGACCGAGGTCGGTTGCGAAGGAACGTCGGTCGTGCAAAGTCGCCACGACGTTAGCGCCACCAGCGCCGCGTTCGATGCCCTTGCCGACGGCACCTACTACGCCTGCGTGCGAGCATACGACGACGTCGGCAACCCGACCGACGCAACGAACAACGGCTGGCAGTTCACCATCGCCACGCAGCCAACCGGCAGCATTTCCGTCGAGCACACGGCCAGCGTGGCAAGTGTCTCGACCGTGGGCGCCCTGGTGAATTACACCTACGCGGCTCGCAATGCTGGCGAAGTACCGCTGTCGGACGTCGCCGTCGAAGACAGCCGTTCGCTCGCGCTCGTGCGACAAGCCGACAACCCCGGCAACGGCGACGACCTGCTGGAAGTCGGCGAATCGTGGCGGTATACGGCAAGCTACACGGTTACGCAGGCCGATCTCAGCGCCGGCGTCGACCTCATCAGCACTGCCACGGCCAATAGCGACCAGAGCGATCCGGCGACGCACGAAGCAGTCGTATTCAACCTGTTCGAGCTGGCCGAGATCACCGTCGGCAGCGTACAAGTCATTCCCATCGACCACGCCAGCTTCGTCATGCTCTGGAACGACGTCACGATTTACGTCGATCCAGTCGGCGGCGGCGCACTCTACACAGGTCTGCCGACCGCCGATCTGATCCTCGTCACGCATTCGCACGGCGACCACTACAGCGCGAGTACGATCAACGCGATCAGCGACGCCGACACGCGATTCATCACGTCGCAGACGGTGAACAACATCAGTTCCTATTCGCCGTATCGCACCCGAACGACCATCCTCGGCTACGGCCAGTCGACGAACGTACTAGGTCTCAGCGTCGAGGCCGTTCACGCATACAACGGCAATCACGCGCTGAACGCAGGCAACGGCTACGTCGTCACCATCGACGACCTACGCTTCTACGCCGCTGGCGACACTGGCGCGGTCGCCGAAATCCGCGTACTCCCCAACATCGACGTCGCTTTCCTCTGCATGAACGTCCCATTCACCATGACCGTCGACGAAGCGGCCAGCGTCACCCGCGACATGCAGCCCGCGATGGTCATCCCGTACCACTACCGCAACCAGAACAATTCCTTCGCCGATCTTGCCCGCTTCAAGACGCTCGTCGGCCACGACCTCGATATCCAAGTCCGATTGCTCGACTGGTATTGATAACGAACGTAGGGTGGGTCGAACGAAGTGAGGCCCACCACGCGCCGCTGTAGGACGAAAAGCACGGTGGGCGAGACGATGGTCCTCACTTCGTTCGACCCACCCCACAAGCTTTTGCCGCATCGACCGCGCCCTCAACTCCCAATATATTTCGCGTACACCGTCCGCGCCGCCGCAATATCGTCCGTCCCGCCCACGATCGCCCGGCCGTCGGGAAACAGCGTGATCAAATAATCGTCCACCGCCAGCCGCAGCAGATACTTATTCCGCGTGACGCGGCCTATGCCCGCCAGCTTTTCGGCCATCGCATCGAGCGAAAGCTCCGTCGGCTCCGGCGGACTAAGCTGCACGGCGTTCCGCCCACACAGCACGGCCGTTTGGCTGCCGCGCTGTCCGTCGAGCCAATCGTACTCACCCCGCTTGCACGTCGCGCAGTCGACCGACTCGCGCAGCTTCGATACGTCGATCTGCCGGATGCGGTTGTCCCACAGTTCGAACACCGTAAGAAACCGGCTCACCGCTTTCGCGTTGCCGCTCAGAATCTTGATCGCCTCGCTGGCTTGCATCGAAGCGATGATATTGACGACCGGCCCCAGAATTCCCGCCGAATCGCACGTCGGCGTCGCGCCCGGCGGCGGCGGCTCGCTCATCAAGCACCGCAAGCATGCCGTATCCCCCGGCAGAATCGTCATCGTCTGCCCCTCGCTGCCGATCACGCCGCCATACACCCACGGCAGACCACGCTTCACCGCCACGTCATTGATCAAGAACCGCGTCTCGAAGTTGTCCGTGCCGTCGAGAATCATGTCGACATCGCCCGACAGCTTCTCGATGTTCGTCGCATCGACGTCCACCACCAGCGGTTCGATCTCGACCTGCGAGTTAATCCGCCGCAGTTTTTCCGTGGCCGCGATCGCCTTGGGCAGTTCCGCCCGCACGTCCTCCTCGTCGTACAGCACTTGCCGCTGCAAGTTGTTCAGCTCCAAGAAATCGCGATCCACCAACCGCACGAAGCCCACGCCCGCGCGAACCAGCGTATTGGCCAGCACGGAACCCAGCGCCCCGCAGCCGCACAGCAGCACGCGCGCCGTTGACAACTTCTGCTGCCCAGCTTCGCCCAGCGGCGCATAGCGCATCTGGCGAACGTAGCGGTCAAGATTCATTGGATAGGGCGTAAGGTCTTGGCGTTAATTGGGAGTTATCAAATGGGAATCATCCACAGATTCCGCAGATATTCGCAGATGGCGTTCCGTAGGTTTTCCGAATGCCCATTCTTGCCGTAAGCGACAACGAATAGTGTCCGGCGAGCAATCACGGTCGACCAACATCCCATCTGCGAAATCTGCGCAATCTGCGGATGCCCCTCGAACTTGTCCGCGAAACGATTTGCGTCAAGCCGCCGATTTTCCGCCGCGATAACGTGATACGTCACACAATATAGCCACCAAAGTCACCGAATTGGGCCAAGTCGCGCTGCAACCCATCGCTCGCCCGCCGAGCGTCGACAAGCGTTACGGCGGCCTTTAGCGCGCGCTGGGCGATGATGGGTAGTGTAGTCTCACGCACTGCGACGGCGAAAGCTTCGGCGTCGGTTGCATCAAGGACGAGACAGTCTGCATATGGCGACGCCTCAACCGCGCCGGCCATCACCGGTCGCTCGGCCAACAACAAATTCGGCGCAGCCATCCGCATCGACCGCGTCGCTGGCGTCCCGATCGGCAAGACGGCCACGAACACGGCCGTATGCCGCGCCAGCCGAGACAGTTCCGAATCGAGCGCGTTTCCGCGGCCATGATGTTCGCCGCCAACGTCCGCCATCAGCCACACGCCAACCTCGCTCGCCGATGCACACACCGCGTCGGTCGGCCGCACTACGGCCATTACCGCCGGCGCGCTTCGCCAAGCCGTCAAATCGTCACGTTCCTCGCTCACCACCGATGCCGCATGCATTCCCCGCGGCACCCACCGCCGTCCCTCTTGAAACAAGCTTCGCCCTCGACGCCCCACGCCACGAAATCCAATCGGCCGCTCCGTCGCCGCGATCGTCTCGCCGCCCCGTCGCAATTGAACTTCAACCGAGTAAAGCATGGGCAACGCGTCCGACCAAAAACAAGGGTCCGGCACAACCGCCTCCGCCAACAACGCCTCCGCGAACAAAGCATTGCCACTCGCCGCCCGCCCAACCAACCGATTCGCCGCCGTCAAAGTCTGCGACCAACGGCATCGCGGCCCCACCACGCGCCCCACAAGCTCGCAGCCCGCCGTCGCCTCGCGCGCCGGCAACCGCGCATAAACGCAGGCCAGCGTCGTCGACGCCGCGCCGTGAAACACCTGTAGATCGTCGAGCACTCCGCTCATCCTTCATCACTCGTCAATAGCCGCACGTCATTTCGCCGAAAGCCACTTCCCCGTCAGCGAACGCACACTCCCCGCAATCTCCTCCGGCGTTCCCGTCGCCACCACTTCGCCCCCTTCGTCCGCCGCCCCCGGTCCAAGATCGATCACATAGTCCGCCGCGCGAATCACTTGCAGATTATGCTCGACCACCACCAGCGAATGCCCAATATCGAGCAGCGCATCGAAACAATCCAGCAGTTGCGCCACGTCGGCGAAATGCAAACCGGTCGTCGGCTCGTCGAGAATAAACAGCGACCGCCCACGCTTGATCGTCGTCAAATGCGCGGCCAGCTTCAGTCGCTGCGACTCGCCGCCGGAAAGCGTATTGGCCGGCTGCCCAAGTCGCACATAATCCAGTCCCACGTCGATCAACCGCCGCAGCCGCTGCTGCACCTTCTTCTGCCCGCGAAAGAACGTGAACGCCTCGCGCACGGTCATGTCCAGCACTTCGGCGATGTTCCGCCCGCGGTACTTCGCCTTGAGCACCTCCGGACGATACCGCTGTCCTCGACACTGCGGGCATTTCATATACACATCGGCCAGGAACTGCATATCAACTTCGAGATGGCCGTCTCCCTTGCACGTATTGCAGCGGCCGCCATCGACGTTGAAGCTAAAATGCCCCGCGTCGAAGTTGTGCGTCCGCGCTTCGATCGTCTCGGAAAACACCTTGCGAATCTCGTCGAACGCCTTGAGATACGTCACCGGGTTCGACCGCGGCGAGCGGCCGATCGGGCTTTGGTCGACCAGCATCGCGTCGTCGACTTGATGCACGCCGTACACGTCGTCGTACTCGGCTGCCTTGGGCGCGGTCTTGCGCAATCGCCGGCACACCGCCGGATAGAGCGTATCCTCGACCAACGTGCTCTTGCCGGCTCCGCTCACGCCCGTCACCACACACAGCACGCCGAGCGGGAACTCGACGCTGAGATTCTTGAGATTGTTCCCTCGCGCTCCGACGAGCTTGATCGCCCCGCGACCGGTCGGCCGCCGCGACGAAGAGCTCCGCACGCCCCGCTTGCCGGCCAGATATTGTCCCGTCAGGCTCGCCTCGTCGGCAATCATTTCCGCCGGCGTTCCTTGAAACACGATCGTGCCGCCCCGTTCGCCCGCGCCCGGACCGATCTCGACGAGCTGATCCGCCGCTCGCAGCATCGCCTCTTCGTGCTCGACGACCACGACCGTATTCGACCGTCTAGCCAAGTCGCGGACCACCGCGACCAACCGCTCGACGTCGCAAGGATGCAGCCCAACCGACGGCTCATCCAGCACGTACAGCATATTTACCAGGCTCGACCCCAGTGCCGTGGTCAGCGTCACCCGCTGCGCTTCGCCGCCGGAAAGCGTGTTCATCGAGCGGCCCAATGTCAGGTATCCCAGCCCAACGGTTTCCAGAAATCCCAACCTAGCGATAACCTGTTCCAACATCGTCCGGCCGATCCGCCGCTCGTGCTCGTCCAGCGTCAATTCTCGAAAGAACGTCGCCGCATCGCGAATCTTTAGGCCCGACACCTCGGCCAGATTCCGCCCACTCACGCGGACCGCCAACGCCTCCGGCCGCAATCGCGCCCCGCCACACTCGGCACAAACAGTCTGACTCCGCCAGCGGCTCAAGAACACGCGCAAGTGCATTTTGTATTTGCGCCGATCGAGCCACGCAAAGAACCCATTCAGCCCGCCAAACTTCCGCTCGTCCACGCCGTCGCGCACGGTCACGCCGTCGCGCACAATCGCCAGTTCGCGCTCATCGAGCGACTGAAACGGCACATCGACGCGCAGATCGTAATCGCCGGCAAGCGCAAGCAGTTCCTCAAGTTCGTGCCGATAAGCCTTCGTGTTCCACGGCGCAACCGCCCCATCGCGGATCGATTTGTTCCCATCCGGCACGACTAAGTCCATGTCGATTTCGAGTACGTTGCCGAAACCCTCGCACCGCGGGCACGCGCCCAGCGGACTATCGAAACTCACCCGCTTCGGCTCCAGCGGCGGATACTCGATGCCGCACGCCGCACACTCCATCCGCGTGCTGAAATCGAACCGCCGCCAAGTCCGCCCGTCGACGTTCGTCGCCTTTTCGGCACGTTCGCCACCGCCGACCTTGCCCACATCGCCGACGCCAATCGTTTCACCGCCGACCAGCAACACGCAACGCCCCTCACCCTCGGCCAGCGCCGTCTCGATCGAATCGTTCCACGGCGGCTCGACCGCCGCGGCCGTGGCGATGCGGTCGACGACCACCAGCACATCGCAGGTCGACCGATCATCACAAGCCGCGGCAATTGCCGTGGCGGCACCAGCATCGTCGAACGATACGGTCCTACCGCCCGCCACAACGCGAACGAACCCATTCTCGCGCAACTCCGCCACCCGTGCCGGCCAGTCCACGGCCTCTTCACCCGCGTCCTCCACCACCAGCGGCGCAGCGATCATCGCCCTCGCCCCGGCGGAAAACCGCGTCAACACCTCCGCAATGCTCTGGGGCGAATCGCGACGCACTTCGCGACCGCAGCCCGTACAGTGCATCCGCCCGATCTTGGCGTACAGCAGCCGCAGATACTCGTTCGTCTCGGTCGCCGTGCCGACGGTCGATCGGCTCGACCGCGTATGCCCGGCCCGCGTGACGGCGATTGCCGGCGGAATTCCATCGATCCGTTCCGCCGCCGGCTTCTCCAGCCGCTCCAGAAACTGCCGCGTATGGGCCGAAAAGCTCTCGATGTACCGCCGCTGCCCTTCGGCATACAGCGTATCGAGCGCCAGGCTCGATTTCCCGCTGCCGCTCGCCCCACAAAACACGATCAACTTCCCCCGCGGCAAATCCAGGTCGACGTGCTTCAGGTTATGCACGCAAACGCCACGCAACTCGATCGAACCGTGGGACACCGGCGAAAGTCTCTGCGTGCGGGAATCGGCGACGGACAAACCCGCGATTGTACCTCCCCGCGGACCTGCGCGTATGGTGCCGTGCGATTTGCCCGTCGCCCGTCCGAGCGGTATTCTGATGACGTACCGCGCGTGCCTTCGGCCGAACCCACGCAACGCGCGCCCCTCGACCGTGGAGACCGGCCGTGACACCAAGCCAATTTCGCACCGTTGTCGGCTCCCCGGCTGTCCGATCCACCGTCGCTGGCATATTTGCCGCCATAGCGATCTCCAGCGTTGTCGCGCGCGGCCAAGACAGTCCAACGCCGCCATCGCCGCCCGTCGCCGAACTTGCCTTGCTCAACGGCAAGATTCTTACGCTCGATCGAGAACGCCCCCAGGCCGAAGCCTTGGCCATCCGCGGCGACCGCATCGCCGCCGTCGGCACGAATGACGCGATTCGCGAGCACGTCGGCGAATCGACGCGCGTGATCGACCTGCAAGGGCGTCTGGCGATCCCCGGCTTCATCGAGGGGCACGGACATTTCATCGCCCTCGGCCGCATGAAGCTCGACGTCGATCTTTCGGCCTGCAAGAGTTGGGACGAAGTCATCGCTCGCGTCGCCGAAGCCGCCGCCGACAAGAAGCGTTACCCGAGGGGCCGCTGGATTGTCGGTCGAGGCTGGCATCAGGCAAAATGGACCGCGCCTCCGCAGCCCAACGTCGAGGGCTACCCGACCCACGCCAAGCTCAGCCAAGCGACGCCCGCCAACCCCGTGCTGTTGGTCCACGGCACCGGCCACATGACGATGGTCAACGCCAAGGCGATGCAACTGGCCGGCATCTCCAACAACACGCGCGACCCCAAGGGCGGCCGCGTGCTTCGAGACAAAGACGGCCTGCCGACCGGTGCGCTGCGCGAGAATGCCGTTTCCGTCGTGGATCGCGCCTTCGATCGCGAGCAAGCTCGCCGTACGAAGGCCGAACGCGATGAAGAGCGTCGCAAGGCGATCCGCCTTGCCAGCGACGAATGTCTACGGCTGGGCGTGACGAGCTTTCAAGACGCCGGATCGAGTCTCGGCGAGATCGAGACCTTCCGCGAACTGGCCGGCACGGCAGGTCTGCCTATTCGACTGTGGGTCATGACCAATGACGGCGACGGCGCCATCGCCGCCAACCTGTCTCGATACCGCATCCGCCGCCACGCCGATGCCCATCTCACGGTCGGCGGAATTAAGCGAATGCTCGACGGCGCACTGGGCACCCACGGGGCGTGGCTGCTCGCGCCATACGACGACCTGCCGCAAAGCGTCGGGCACAACGTCACGTCCGTCGAGTCGTTGCGTGCGTCGGCCAAATTGGCCCTTCGACTCGAATGGCAGCTCTGCGTACATGCCATCGGCGATCGGGCGAACCGCGAAGTGCTCGATGTTTTTGCCAGCGCCATGCGCAATCGCCTCCCGGCGTCCGACGACAATCAACGCGATCTCCGCTGGCGAATCGAGCATGCCCAGCATTTACACGACGACGACGTCCCGCGGTTCGCCGAATTGGGCGTCATCGCTTCAATGCAAGCCTGCCACGCCACGAGCGACGGGCCGTTTGTCGTCGCTCGGCTTGGCCATCGCCGGGCGCAGCGCGGGGCATACGTATGGCAAACTCTGCTCAAGCATCGTGCGATGGTCATCAACGGCACCGACGCCCCGGTCGAGCCGCTCAACCCGATCGATTGCTTCTACGCCAGCGTGACGCGCCGCATGCCCGACGGCGGCACGTTCTTTCCAGAACAATGCATGACCCGCGAGCAAGCGCTGATCAGCTACACGCGCGACGCCGCCTACGCCGCATTCGAGGACGACATCAAAGGCTCGCTCGCCGAAGGCAAGCTGGCCGACGTCGTCGTATTGTCCGAGGGCATCATGACCGTCGCCGACGAGAAAATCCGCGACGCCCGCGTCGACTATACGATCGTCGGCGGAAAAATACTGTACGAGCGCGCGGAGAATCGCGATGAATAAGGCTTTTGTCCGCGAACCGGAAGATACGGGCAAGCGCTATTGCCCACGCTGCGGTGCCCTCGGCGAACCGGTCGGCTCCGCCACGCTCGAAGCTCACCTTCGCGAGCAAAGCCGCGGCGCGATCGCCGACGTGGCGTTCTTCTGCCCCACGCCAAGGTGCGAAGTGGCCTATTTCGACGAATTCGATCGCACCGCCATCACCGACGCCCTCGTGCGTCCCGTGTATCCCAAGGATCGCGATGCGCCGATCTGCGGCTGCTTCGGCCTCTTGGAAGAAGACATCGAAGCCGATCTCGCCGCAGGCGCGCCGACGCGTGTCCGCGCCCACCTCGAAAAGGCCAACTCCACCGACGCACGTTGCGAAGCCGCTGCCGCCAATGGCCGCCCGTGTACGGCCGCCGTACAGAAGTACTATCTATCGCGCGTCGGCCGCACCAAAGAGTAGCGCACACCCGCGCGACGGCAAACGACTACGGTGACGAACGCGCAACATACTGCTCGCTCCAGCGTCCCAAATCATCGACGCCCTTGCGATCGCAGAAATCGCCGAATTTCTCCCCAGACGTCCGCTCGTGCTTGAAATACGCCAGCACGGGCACCAGCGTCGGCACAATATCTTCGGCCGCCACGAGGTCCTTGTAGATGACATTTAGCCGATCGCCCAACAGCCGCCCGCCCAGCAAAACCGTGTACTTCCCCTGCGCCTTCCCCACCAGGCCAACGTCGCTGTTGTACGGACGTGCACAGCCGTTCGGGCAGCCCGTCATCCGAACCGTGAACGCCTCGTCCGACAGCCCTAGCCGCGCTAGCTCGATTTCCAACTGATCGATCAGCCCCGGCAGCGCACGCTCGCTCTCCGTAATCGCTAAGCCGCAAGTCGGCCAGGCAACGCACGCCATCGACCAGCGACGAACCGTCGAAACCTCTTCGGACAGCTTCACGCCGTGGCCGCTAAGAATCTCCTGCAACCGCCCACGTTGATGGGCCGCAATATCCGTGAACAGGATACTCTGATGCGACGTTAGCCGAATGCCCGGCTTCAATTCGCGACAGATCGCCCTCAGCGCAGATTTCAGCTTCCAGCCGTCGCGGTCGGCAATCCGCCCGTTCTCGACGTTCAAACCATAGCACCAACGTCCGTCGCCCTGCGCGCTCCAACCGAGATGATCGTCGAATCCGCGAACGTCGTCGGCGTGCGGGTCGGCCAGCGCGTGCCCCAGATACTCCTCCACCTTGGCCTTAAACCACGGCAGCCCGCGCTCGTGAATCAGATATTTCAGTCTGGCTTGCTTGCGGTCGCTCCGATTGCCGAAGTCGCGAAACACCTTTACCACCGCGGTCGCCACGTCGACGGCGTCCTCGGGCGTGCAGTAGGCCATCCGCTTTGCGATCGCCGGAAACGTCTTCTTTGCGCTCGGCGTAACGCCGAACCCGCCCCCCACCAGCACGTTGTAGCCGACGATCTTGAATTCCTCGCAGATCGCCATGAACCCCAGGTCGTTGGCATAGAGATCGACGCAGTTATCGTCCGGCAGACCGATCGCCGTCTTGAACTTGCGCGGAAGGTATGTCTTACCGTAGATCGGTTCGACCTCATCACCGCCCGGCGTGTGGTCGCCGCTGGCCGCTTGCCCATTCGCGCCGCCGCCCACCAGCGTGTCTTCGCCGCTCTCACCATCGCGCAGCCAGATTTCGTGATACGCGGTCGTCCGTGGGCAAAGGTGCGCGGCTAGCGCGTCGGCCAAATCCTGCAACTGCTGATGCACCGCATCTTGGCGGTGCGGCGCAGGGCAGCACATCACGTTGCGCTCCACATCGCCGCAAGCCGCCAGCGTCGAAAGCTGCACCTCGTTAATCCGCGCGATCGCCTGCTTCAAATTCCGCTTGATCACGCCGTGAAGCTGCAATCCTTGCCGCGTAGTGACGCGCAGCGTTGTGTCGCCAATCTCGTCGCATAGGTCGAGTTCCGCCAGCAACTGATCCGCCGTCAACTTGCCGCCGGGTATCTTCGTACGGACCATGAACATGTACGACTTTTGCGACTTGCCACCCTCCGTCTTTACGCGATTCTCCCGGTCGTCCTGCTGGTACGTGCCGTGGTGCTTGAGCAGATTGATGCTCGCCTTGCCGAAAAAATCCTGATCGTCGACGAGTTCCTCGGCGATCGGACCGCGAAGATAGTCGCTCGAAAGCTTCGCGGTTTCAACGGCGCTCGGTTTCTTAGCGGCAGACGTAACGGGCGTATCGATAGTTGAATCGGACATGACTTTTAATGCGGCGATAACCGCTCAGAGCTTGCAGTATCAAGCGGCGACCCGATAAGAACCGCCCGAAAAAAACTTTTAGTGTCTATCCGGAAAGAAATCGCGTGTGCTACTGGCTGGCGTGTGCTTCTGGCTGTAGGAGGCGAATCCCCTCGCCGAAGATACCGCCAATCGACGCTTCAACGGCAATCGGCCACGCCGACACCGCCGCATGTTCGTCGCGTTAATCGCAATTGTAGTCATTCGCCGACGATCCAGCGCAGCTTTATATACCGTCAAAGCTAGCCAATCGCCATGCCAAAGCCCGCACCCCCCATTTTGGCAATCACGCTCTGCGCGGCCAGACGCCGCACGAATTCACGCAGATCGCAGTACCCCCGCGCGCTATCCCGCTGCAACGCCACGTACGTTTCCGGTATCCTCCTACATCGCCGCAATGAATCTCGCCGGCGCGAACTCGGCATCTTCGGAGACCGGGCACGCCAAAGTCGGGCAATATGCCCAGGAGCGTCGACCGTGATCCCCATCGATCTGACCGGCCGAACCGCCATCGTTACCGGCGCCAGCCAAGGACTCGGCGCGGCCGCCGCCGGCATGCTCCACCGCGCCGGGGCGAACGTCGTCGTGAACTTTTTCGACGATGACCAAGGCGTCAACCGCGAAAAAGCCAAGACGGTCGTCGAAAGCCTCCAGAATCGCACCGCCCTCGCCGCCGGCGACGTGCGAAGCCCCGACGAATTGCGCAGCGTGTTCGACCACGCGGCCAAACAGTTCGGCGGCGTCGACATCTTGGTCAACAACGCCGGCATCCTCCGCGACCGCACCGTCGCGAAAATGACCGAGGACGAATGGCAATCGGTCATCGACACGAACCTCACCGGCGTCTTCCACGGCTGCAAAATCGCGGTCGAACGGCTCCGCGACGGCGGCCGCATCGTCAACCTTGCGTCCGTCTCGGCGATGGTCGGCACGTTCGGACAAGCGAACTACGTGGCCGCCAAATCAGGCGTCATCGGCCTCACCAAAACGCTCAGCCGCGAACTTGCCCGACGGAATATCACAGTCAACGCCGTCGCGCCGGGCGTCGTCCTAACGGACATGGGTCTATCGATCCCCGAAGCCGCCCGAACGCAGATGCTGGCCCAAATCCCACTCGGTCGATTCGCCGAACCAGACGAAGTCGCTGCCGTAATACTGTTCCTCGCCAGCGAATCGGCCAGTTACGTCACCGGCCAAACGCTTCATGTAAACGGCGGCTGGTGGGGATGATATCCGGGCCTGGAGGGTTTCGGGGATGTGGGCCAGGGAAAGGTAACGCTCAAAGCGCCGCTCTTCGCCCAGGATGCTTCATCTCCATCCCGCAGCCCGCCGACGTCGGCAGCATCTTATCCGGGCTTAGGCGATTCGTCGGGTTGAACGCGTCGCGCAGTCGCCCCATCGCGTCGAGATCGTCTGGCGTGAAGATCTTTGCCATGAAGTTGACCTTCTCGACGCCGATGCCATGTTCGCCGGTCACGCTGCCACCGCAAGCGATGCACTCGTCGAGAATCTCCTCGCTGACCTTCAGCGCCCGCCGAACCTGCTCCGCGTCGCGCTCGTCGAACAGCACGATCGGATGGATGTTCCCATCTCCGGCGTGAAACACGTTCACGACGCGAATTCCATAGTTCGCGCCGATCGCATAGATCCGCTTGAGAATGTGCGGCAGCTTCGTCCGCGGCACAACACCGTCTTGCGTGCAATAACTCGGACTCAGTCGACCGACCGCGCCGAACGCCTGCTTTCGCGCCTTCCACAACAACTGCCGCTGCTTGGCGTCATTCGCCTGCCGCACCTCGCGAGCGCCGCACTGCTGGCACAATTCGACGATGCGGTCGCGCTGCTCGTCCAGCCCGGCTTCCAGCCCGTCGACCTCGATCAGCAGAATCGCCTGCGCGTCGAGCGGAAATCCAAACTTGAACGCTTCCTCGAGGGCGACCAAGATGCCCTGGTCCATCATCTCCAGCGCCGCCGGCACGATGCCAGCCCCGATGATCTCGCTGATCGTATTCGTCGCGTCGTCGACCGACTCGAACACGCCGAGCATCGTGCGGCAACCTTGCGGATCGCGCGTCAGTCGCACCCAAACCTTCGTGACGATCGCCAGCGTCCCCTCGCTCCCAACGACGACGCCCGTCAGGTCGAGGCCGTGCGGATCGTCCGCCGCGCCGTTGATCTCCACGATTCGCCCGTCGGCCAGCACGACCTCAACTCCGAGCACGTGGTTCACCGTCACGCCATACTTCAGCGTGTGCGGCCCGCCGGAATTCGTCGCCACATTCCCGCCGATCGTGCATGCGCCTTGGCTAGACGGATCCGGTGCATAGTGATACCCGCTCCCTCGCAGCGCGTTCGTCAGCCACACGTTGACCACGCCCGGCTGCACCACGGCGTAGCGGTCACGAATGTTGATTTCCAGAATCTCCCGCATTTGCGTCAGCACGATCATCACGCCGCCGCCCACTGGCAGACACCCGCCGGCAAGGCTCGTCCCCGCTCCACGCGGCAGAAACGGCACGTCGTGTCGATTCGCCAGCCGAACGACGGCCGCAACTTGCTCGGCCGATCGCGGAAACACCACCACATCAGGGCAGTTCTTCTCGATCACGAACCCGTCGCATTCGTACACCACCAGATCGCTGTGACTAGAAAGCACGTTCTCGACGCCCACCGCCTCGCGCAGTTCGTCGACCAAATCGCGTAATACCATCGCCCATGATTCTCGCGAAGGCTCGGACCAAATTCGATTCAAAACAGCTAGGAAACCGGCAATTGTAGTAGGCGCGGCGGCAAAGCATAAGGCGCGGTCGGGCATGTACCGCGCCGCTCGGCCACTATTCGCATCAAAGCCCGATGCACTATGATGGGCACATGAACGTGACCTTCGGTTGCCCTCATTGCGAGCAGCCCGCGCGCCTCGATGTGCCCGACGCCACGCAGGCGATCGCCTGCCCGCATTGCCACGCCAAGCTGCGATTTCCGCCGGGCGCTTGGTCCAGCGGCCGCCTCACCCGTTGCGTCGTGTGCCCCAGCACCGATTTGTTTCTCCGCAAGGACTTCCCACAAAGCCTCGGCGTCGCGGTCGTCGCGCTGGGAATCGTATCGAGCACGATCGCCTACTACTTCGGCCACATTTACCTGACTTACGGCCTGCTATTCGCCTGCGCCGCGATCGATTTTGTGCTGTACTACGTCGTCGGCCAGGCCCTGGTCTGCTATCGATGCCAAACGCACTATAGAATGCTCGCCGGACTCGACGGGCACGCGCCGTTTAACCTCGAAACGCACGAACGCTACCGGCAAGAAGCCGCAAGGCTCAGCGATCGGCAAAACGCGACCGCGCCCTAAGTCGCGAAACGCGACGCGGCACGAGCTTCCCAAAACGCGCGAACGAACCGACGCCAACAACCCGACGCGTGCAAACACGCCATGGACCAGCAGCGCGAGCGGATTCAGGACGACCTGCGCGGCCTTTTGGCAGGCGAGGTCCGTTGCGATGACCTGACGCTCGCCATGTACTCCGGCGACGCCAGCGTCTACGAAATCCAGCCTTTGGGCGTGATCTGCCCCCGCGGCGTCGCCGACGTCGCCGCCTGCGTCCGCTACGCCGCCGAAAACGACCTTTCGATCCATCCCCGCGGCGCAGGCAGCGGACTTGCCGGCGGGGCGCTCGGGCCCGGCTTGGTGCTCGATTTCTCGCGCCACATGCGGCGAATTCTCCACACCGAGGAAGGCACGGCCCGCGTTCAAAGCGGCGTCGTCCTCGCCTCGCTCAACAAGCAGTTAGCCGCCCACGGACACCGCTTCGGGCCAGACCCGGCAAACGCTTCCGTCACCACGATGGGGAGCGTCGTCGCACTCAACGCTTCGGGAAGTCGTTTTCTCCGCTTCGGCGCGGCCGGCGATTACGTCCGCAGCCTCCAGGTGGTCTTGTCCGACGGGGAAATCGTCGAGCTCGGCCGCGACTCGCTCGGTGCCATCGGCGACGACGAATCGTCGCGCCGCCGGTCGCAACTCACCGCCGACCTGGCGGCCGTGCTGCTTGAGCATCACGAAACCATCGTCGAGCATCAACCCGCCACGCGCGTCCCCTCGTCCGGATACCAGCTTCGCGGCGCGCTGGCCGACGGACGCCTCGACTTCGGTCGACTGCTCAGCGGATCGGAGGGCACACTCGCCGCAATTACCGAAGTCACGGTCGAAACCGCCCCCCGGTCGCAGCATGTCGGTGTCGTCCTGCTATTGTTCGATCGGCTCGAAAACGCCGCCCGCACCGTCGAGGTCGTGCTGCCGATCGGACTTTCAGCGTGCGACTTACTCGACCGACGGCACTTGGGCCTCGCCCGCGAGTCCGACGTCCGCTTCGATCTCCTCGTTCCCGCCACGATCGAGGCCGCACTGGTCGTCGAGGTCGATTGCGATTCGCCGGCCGAACTGCGGGACAAAGTCGCCGCGATTGCGCGACTGGCCCGCGACGAGCATCGCCTGGCGGTCGACGCGCGATCGACGATCGACCCGCAGGAAGTCGACCTGTATTGGCAACTGGCCACGCGTGTCGTGCCGCGCTTGTATCGCTTGCAAGGCACGTCCCGGCCGCTGCCGTTCGTCGAGGACGTCGTCGTGCCGCCGCCGCGGCTGGCCGAGTTTCTCGTCGAGTTGCAAAACATTTTTAAGCAACGGCACGTCACGGCGTCGGTCTACGGGCACGCCGCCCACGGCCGCTTGCACGTGCGACCATTTCTCGACTTGGCCAACGAAGACGACGTCGGCCGCATGCGTGTGTTGGCCGACGATTTGTATCGCACCGTGCTGGACCTCGGCGGAGCGATCGGCGGCGAGTTGGGCGCCGGCCTCAGCCGCACCGGCTTCTTACCCCGCCAGCACGGCAAGCTCTGCGACGTCTTCGCCGAAGTAAAGCAGGCCTTCGACCCTCAAAACATACTAAACCCCGGCAAAGTCGTCGGCGGCGACCCACACCAGCTCACACGAAATCTCCGCCGTGTCCAAGCCGCCACGAGCGCGTCCGACATACGGTCCGACGAACCGACCACCAAACCGACCGGAGTCGACGCGCGGGCGGAGGTCGTGCCGCTGGAACTGAACTGGGCGCAGCAGTCCATCGTTCACGCTGCCCGGGCGTGCAACGGCTGCGGCGCATGCCGAACGCAACTCGATACCGAGCGCATGTGCCCCATTTTTCGCGCTGCCCCTCGCGAAGAGGCCTCTCCCAGGGCGAAGGCCAACCTGCTTCGCTCGATCCTCACGGGCCGGCTCGAAAACGAGCTCCTTGCTGGCGACGGGTTTAAGCAGTTGGCCGACCTATGCGTTCATTGCCACCAGTGCCGACTGGAATGCCCCGCCGAAGTCGACATTCCCAAGCTCATGGTCGAAGCCCGCGCGGCCCATGTCGCAAACAGCGGCTTGCGTCCCAGCGAGTGGCTGCTTACCAGGCTCGATCTCGTCGCCGCTCTGGCCGGCTTGGTCCGACCACTTTCTAACTGGGCCATCGGCAACCGACCGATGCGCTGGCTCATGGAACGGTTTTTTGGTCTGGCGCACGGTCGAAAACTGCCGCGGCTGGCGCGGCGATCCTTTCACCGTCTCGCCGCAAAACGCAAGCTAACGCGCCCCAACCTCGCCGCCGAACACAAAGTTCTCTACTTCGCCGACGTATACGCCAACTATTTCGATCCGCACGTCGGCGAGGCGTTGGTCGCGATTCTCGAGCACAACGGCGTCTCCGTACTCGTCCCTGCCCAGTCGATGCAATCCGGTATGGCGATGATCGCCATGGGCGCGGTCGAACGGGCGCGTCGCCTCGCCGAACGCAACATCGCAATTCTCGCGGATGCCGTGCGGCAGGGCTATCACATCGTTGCCACCGAACCGGCCGCCGCGCTGTGCCTTACGCACGAGTATCCCAATCTTCTCGACGACGACGAGGCCCGGCTGGTCGCGGCAAATACGAGCGAAGCCTGCACGTACGTCTGGCGAATGCACCTCGATAAGCGACTGCGGCTCGACGATCTGCGTCGCATCGACGCCACGGTCGCCTATCACCAACCGTGCCACGTCCGTGCGCTGCGAGTCGGCACGCCCGGCGAGCACTTGTTGCGCCTCATCCCTGGCTTGAATGTGCTGTCCGAAGAACATGGTTGCAGCGGCATGGCCGGCACGTTTGGACTCGCGCGAAAGAACTATCGCACCAGCCTCCGGGCGGGCTGGGACTTGATCTCTTGGCTCCGACAAGGCCAAATGCACGCCGGTGCCACCGAGTGCAGCGCGTGCAAGATCCAAATGGAACAAGGCACGACCCGGCCCACGGTCCATCCGCTCAAACTGCTCGCGCTCGCCTACGGACGCATGCCGCAGGGCGACGCGATCCTAAAAGCCCGCGGCTCCGAGTTGATCGTTACCTAAGCAATCATCGCCAAGCCAGCACTCCCAAAGCCCGAACGCGCAAGCATGCCGACCACTCGAGTCACCGTTCGCTTTTTCGCTGCGGCCCGCGATCTTGCCGGCTGCGAGTCCGTCGAGCGCGATTTGCCAGCCGGTTGCACCATTGCGCTGCTGAAGAACCAGCTCGCAGAGGAGTTTCCGTCGCTCGCCTCGCTGCTGCGGCATTCGATGCTCGCTGTCGGGCACGAATATGCGGCCGACGCTGCCGTCTTAGCAGGCGGCGAGGAGATTGCCGTCATTCCGCCCGTAAGCGGCGGGTGATGCCAACGAACCGCTAGGCTAATCTTGCTGAGCCCAAGCCGCTCGGTAGTTCATGCCGAGGCTGATAATCTTCTGCAGAAGTTCGCCGTACTGGACGCCGGATTTCTCCGCCGACTCGGAAAAATCTTCGCCGTAGGAAAGGTTGGGATTCGGATTCGCTTCGAGAACGTAGAAGCGACCGTCTTCGGTCATCCGCAAATCCATTCGCGCGTAACCGCTCATCCCCAGCACTCGAAACACTCGCTTGCAAATGGCGGCAATGCGCCGCTCTTGTTCCGGCGTCAAATCGACCGCGGCGTCGGTCATGATGCCGTACTTCTTTTGATAGACGTAGTCCCACTTCACGCGCCGTGTGGCGATCTTCGGGGCACCCTCGGGCATGCCCGCGAACGACATCTCCCAGACCGGAAACGTTTGCAGCCGCTCGTTTCCCATCATGCCGACGTACAATTCGCGCCCGTTGATGTATTCCTCGACGAGCGCGTCGGAGTTGAGCTGATCGAATATGAATGCCACGCGGTCCTTGAGTTTCTCGTCGCTCGTTACGATCGACGCCTGCGAAATGCCCAGCGACGCATCCTCGGTCGCCGATTTCACGATCAGCGGAAACTTCAACTTTACCGGCCGCTTGACCGTCCGGTTGCGCTGAAACACGACGAAGCCCGGCGTGGCGATCCGATGATACGTGAGCAGTTTCTTGGAAAGCTCCTTGTCGTGCGACAGCATCAGACCCCGCGGATTGCAACCGGTGTACGGCTGCCGCATCAACTCGAGATAGCTCACGACGTGCTGATCGTACGTCGGTACGCTGTGAAACTCTTCGAGCAGATTGAACGCGACGTGCGGCTTCCAGTCGCTGATCGCCTTCCGCAATTCCGTCAGGTCGTCGATCAATCCGAGAGGGCGCACCTCGTGGCCGGCTTCGCGAAGCGTGTGAACGACGTCGAATTCCGTTTTCCACTCGGCGATTTCCTTTTCGCTGTATCCGTCGAGCGTGTCCGGGGGCACCAGCGTGACGTGCATCGGCACGAGGATTCGCAGCTTTTTCATAGTGCCAGCCTATGGTGCCCGGCGTGAAGATAGTTCATCGTTTGTACCGTAACCATCACCAGCGCGTCCCGCTCGGCCTGCCGGGCCGGCGTCGTCAGACGCAAATTCAACTCGCGGCAGCGGTCGATCATTTCGCCTAACACTTGATTGATGACGTATTGATACTGTCCGGTCCATTGGCCGACGACGCGACGGAGCTTGACGCGAATGCGGCGCAGAAACGCCGCCGCGGACGGTCGCTTGACGTGCTCCGGCGCATCGGAAAATAGTCGGCGCAGTTCGCGGTCGTATATCGGCGGCGTATCGTAAAGATAGCGCTTGCGCTTTTCCGCGTAATGCTCGCCCAATGTCTTGCGACTATCGCGGATTGGTTCCACGTGCCGCGACGAACGCACTGCGGCCGTCTTTCCGGCGATTTCGTCCATCAACTCATCGACGTATTCCAACTTCGCCAACGCCGGCCATTCTTGATATTGCGAACGCCAGCGAGATCTCGGCCGCAGCCACACCGCAAACGTCTCGGCAAAGTCTTCGGCCGGATGGCTCTGGGCGTACCACAGGTCGAGATGCAGCACGTAGCTGCGGCTGTACGGCTTCGGCTGATAGTATTCCGGATACGGATCGGAAACCTTGCCGAATATCTCGCGAAAACGCAAACGTCGGTGCAGCCGATACGCCGTGTCCAACGTGTGCCCCGCCTCGTGCCGCAAAATCTTCATGCACCAATCTTCGTTGCCCCCCTCGGCCTCGAGCATCTGTTGCTTCTCGAGCCGCGTTAAACGAGGGTGCGCCAAATAAAACGGTATCGCGATGCCCGGCACGCCATCCGGCGAAAACCACTCTTCCGCCAGCCAGCAGTGCGGGCGGAAGTTAATCTCGCGATGTTCGAGCTCGTCGTAAAGCCGTTCCACGCGTTCCCACAGCGGACTGTCTTCCAGCCGCAACCCGAGGTCGCAAAACCGCATTTCGAGCAGTTTATCGGCCGTGTATTCCGCCCATCGAGGCTCGCGTTTTCGCCGTCGCACCATAGTCTGCAAGACCTCAACCGCGTTCCGATACCAATTTCAAAATTCGTCTTGGGCCAACAGCCCGTTTAGCCAAAGCTCGACGCAATATCCCAAATTGCCCCGATCGTTCCGCCGCCGGATTCTAGATTCGCATGGCGTTCAGCACGATGGCGTACCAAGTATATATCGGCGAACGAACATCACCATACGGAGCCGAATCGCGACGTTTACGGACGCGAATCGCCAAATTGGCACGGACGGCCATGCGTCTTATGGCCGCGTCCGCGCCGAGATTCGTCAACGCGAGAACGCGGATCGACCGTCTCGGCAAGCCAAGTGCGCGCCACCTTCGTCCGTCGGCAACGCCCCCTTCCCGGCCCGGCGAGAATTACGCTAAACTGACCGCTCGACGGTCCGTCCCGGATTGGCAGTGCCCGCCAATCGCTCCCGTCGCTATTGTGTGCGACCGAAATTCCCCCGAAAGGCAACCGTTGCCACTCCGGCCATGCCCGACACCTTCGATCCTTATCGTGAAAAGCTGATCGTCGAGACGAACACGATTTGGCCGGACGAGTTCGACCACGTCGAACCATCGGATCGCGCACGCATCGAAACGGCTTTGCACGGAACACCCGATTCCGCCGCGAACCTCGAATACGTCCGCATCCATTCCGGGTTTTGCCGGCAGATCACCGTGACCGCGGACGACGTCGCCCGCGTCTCACCTTGACGGCCACCTCCTTGATGCTGCCCTAACGCTGCCCAGAATAACGGCGCAAAGCCTAGACCGTAGCGAATCCGCTCCTCTGAGGGGGTTTTCTGATCGGCCGGCTTCCGAAAACGGAACGCCGCAACAGCAAACGCCCTATGTGACTATCACACTCGAAAGCACGGAGAATTCCTCCGCCCGAACGAGTGGGTAGCACTAGCCCCGACGCACGCACGTTGATATGCGACGACCGGGGGGCGCAGAAAACGCACACCTAGGACGAACTCGGCTCGCCGCGCGATGCACGACGCGCGGCGAGACCGAAACCCGAACCAAGGCGATCAGATCACGTTGTTGCGTACGGCCCAAACGGCCGCTTGCGTTCGGTCGGTAACGCCGACCTTTCGCAGCACGTGCTGCACGTGCTCCTTGATCGTTTCGTAGCTAATCTTCAATTCCTTGGCGATGTCGCGATTCGTTGCCCCGTCGACCATCAACCGAAGCACTTCGATCTCGCGCTTGGTCAATGAAACGTCGACATTCTCGACGCCCGTAGGACTCGCCATCGCCGCGCCAACGCGCCGCAACTCAGACCGCGACCAAGTCTGTTCGCCCTGCGCTGCGGCCTTTACCACGCGAATTAAGTCCTCTTTCTTCGCCTGTTTGCTCAGGTAGCCTTCGGCTCCGAGCGCGACGGCGCGGGCAAGATGCCGGGCGTTTTCCTGACCCGTGAACAGAACGACCCGCATTTCGGGCGAGTCGAGCTTGATGCGACCGAGAATCTGCAACCCGTCCATGCCGGGCAACTTCGACTCGAGCAGCACAACGTCCGGTTTGTGCTTCTTCACCAAATCCAAAACCTGATCGCCGCTCGACGCCTGAGCGACGATCTTTATCTCGCTGTTGCTCTCCAATAGATTCTTCAATCCAAGCCGCACGATCTCCTGCTCATCGGCGATCACTACTCGAATACTCATCACAGCACTTCCCTTCGTTTCTTGTCACATGCTCCACTTGTTAGTGGGCGCTGCCCCAATGCGAACCAACCCACCCTCTAGAAGCAATGCCCATTAGGGTCGCACAACTACCATCGCGTTCATTTTCACGATGGCAACGCATTCGATGGCCTAATCGGACCTGCGTCTAACCTTTCGGGTGGGTACTGCGCGTCATCGTACCATCGGTAGGGAAGGATTCGCTAGAACCCGGTAAGCGGGTTTTGGTGGCTCGATACGATTTTGCGGCAATCCACAGGGAATAGTGCCCATTCATCCTCACTTGGCTGATACAAACCGACACATATCCCGCGTGCGACCGCTAATCGGCCGCTTCCATTCGCGTCGAAGCCGTGTTAAACCTCGCGTTCGACCGCACGACCGCACGCACGCTAACTGGGAAACATCGTGAACGCCGTAAACGTCGACGTACGCCTCGGATCGCGGGCGTATTCCATTGAAATCGCGCAGGGCAACCTCTCCGACGCCGGCGCGTTCTTTGCCGCACGATCGGACGCCAGCCATACGGTGGTCATCGCCGATGCAAACGTCGAATCGCCGCACGCCGTGCAAGTTGCCGAAAGCCTCGCCCAGCGCGGACTAGACGTCGATATCGTTGTCGTCGAGCCGGGCGAGCCGTCCAAATCCGTCGAGGTCGCCGCGGAATTGTGGCAAAAACTGCTCGACCTTGGCGCGTCCCGCACCAGCGTCATCGCCGCCGTTGGAGGGGGCGTCGTTGGCGATCTGGCCGGCTTCGTCGCCGCCACTTACGCCCGTGGACTCGAATTCATCCAGATTCCCACCACGCTCCTCGCTATGGTCGATAGCTCGGTTGGCGGCAAGGTCGGCATCAACCTCCCCAAGGCCAAGAACATGGTCGGGGCGTTCTGGCAGCCGCGCGGCGTGCTGATCGACGTCGACGTTCTCGCCACGCTCGCCGACCGCGAATACCGCTCGGGCTTGGCCGAAGTCGTCAAATACGGCGTGATTCTCGACGCCGACTTCTTCGCCTTCCTCGAAGCCAACGTCGCTGGACTCAATTCCCGCGAGTCCGGCGTACTTATTCCGACAATCGAGCGCTGTTGCCGCCTTAAAGCCGACGTCGTCGAGCAAGACGAACGCGAGACGACGGGCCTTCGCGCCGTACTCAACTACGGTCACACGTTCGCTCATGCGCTAGAGGCCGTGGCCGGCTATGGTCAATTGCTGCACGGCGAAGCAGTGTCGATTGGCATGATGTGTGCCGCGCGGCTCGCTCAGCGCCTCGGTCGCGTCGACGAAACGTTCGTGCGCCGACAGCACGATTTGCTCGTCGCGCTCGCCCTGCCCATCGAAGTGCCGCCGCTCGACCACGACGAACTAATTGCCGCGATGTCGAGCGACAAGAAGGTCGAACACGGCCGACTGCGATTCGTGCTGCCGACGAAACTCGGCCACGTCGAACTCGCCGCGAACATCGAACCAGCCGACGTCCGCGCGGCGCTCGTCAATCCTTAGACGTGCGACGAAACACAGTCGTTCGTTACAAGTCGCGCGTCGACGATGTAAGAATCTCGTCGAGGTCCGCGTGAAACCGCCCACGCGAAACGACTTCGTCGCAACCCGCCTCGCGGGCGGCCGCCAGGCGCGTCTCGTGTACGTGCGGCCCAAACGCCACGATTCGCCGCGGCGCTGCCGCCAAATCCCGCAACTGCGGCACGATCACAGCCGCATCGACGCCCGGCGTACTCAAATCGAGCACCACCAACCGCGGCGCGAGAGCCTTCGCTTTCTCTAGGATGTCGCCGACCGACCACGCCGTTTCGCAAGAGACCCCGCAACGGGCCGCCGCGCCAGACACCGTCGAGGACGTCGCCAAATCCGCGGATAGCAACAAAACGTCCATAAGCGTGAATCGCAATTCCGTGTTATGACGACGGTCGCCCGTCTAACAAATCGTGCTGCTAGTAATTCGGCGTCGGCGCCCGGTAGTGCCTCATGTCGATCGTGCGAAACCACTCGATCGTCTTGCTAAGTCCGTCGCGCAGCTTTATGGTCGGCTCCCAGCCGAGCCGCGCGCGGGCCAGCGTAATGTCGGGCTTGCGCTGCGTCGGATCGTCCTCCGGCAACGGCCGCTCGATCAGCGTCGACTTCGAGCTCGTCAATTCCAACGTCAACTCGGCCAACTGCCGAATCGTGAATTCGTCCGGGTTGCCGATGTTCACCGGTCCGACGAACTCGTCCGGTCCGTTCATCATCCGTACCATGCCCTCGATCAAGTCGTCGCGATAGCAGAACGACCGCGTCTGCCGGCCGTCGCCGAAAATCGTGATATCCTCGCCGCCTAGCGCCTGGCGAATGAAGTTCGACACCACGCGGCCATCGTAAGGGTGCATCCGCGGGCCGTACGTGTTGAAAATTCGCACGATTCGCACGTTGACGCCGTTCGAGCGGTGATAGTCCATGAACAGCGTCTCGGCCACCCGCTTCCCCTCGTCGTAACACGCTCGCGGACCGAGCGTATTGACCGCGCCGCGATACGACTCCGGTTGCGGATGAACTTCGGGATCGCCGTACACTTCGCTCGTCGAGGCTTGCAGCACCTTCGCGCGGCACCGCTTCGCCATTCCCAACACGTGAATCGCGCCGAGCACGGATGTCTTGACCGTCTTGATGGGGTTGAACTGATAGTGGCCCGGCGCGGCGGGGCAAGCGAGGTTGTAAATCTCGTCGACTTCCAACCACAGCGGCTGCGTAATGTCGTGCCGGACCAACTCGAAGTTTTGCCGACCGAGCAGGTGCGCCACGTTGCTCTTCTGGCTGGTGAAGAAGTTATCGAGGCAAACGACGTCGTGCCCTTCGTCGACCAGCCGTTCGCAAAGGTGCGACCCCAAGAACCCGGCCCCGCCGGTCACGAGAATACGTTTGATCGATGACACGGAAAACTCGCGTTTCGCAGTGAGTGTGGCGGGATGCACGGACTTGGACGCCGGTACGTCGACGATGAACATACCGCATCGCGGCGATTCCCGAAACGGCAGGTCGAGCCACGATTTCGCCGCGCGCGTCGCCGGTTGGTCCCGCACGCCACATCGACATATCTACTTCGCGACCGCTGCGAAACTTCCGTGTCCCCGCGCTAAATAACAACTATCGCGTCCCTCAAAGCAGCATCATCGATTCCGCCACAGCACACGATCCGAAATCCCCAGCCGCCGTTGCGTCTCGGCGATGTCGCGGCGAAAGCGCTTCGCATCGACCGGATAGCCCGCCGTCGGCCGCAGCGTCGGCAATTCCGATTGCCAAAACGCGTTGAACGCCCTCATCGATAGCTCGCGAATGTACTTGGCCGTCATCGACGCCAATGCGGCTGGCAAGAACGCTTCGCCGCCGCTGCGAAACGAAATCTCAACGCGCCGGTCGCACTTCCCCCATCGATAGTCGCTCGCTTCGCGGCTTTCGCGGCGCACCTCAATCAAATCGTCGCCGAAGCGGCCATGCAGCAACTCGCCGTAGCGATTGCGGCCGCCGTGCTTGTCGCAGGTAACGAACACCGGCTCCGGCGGCAGTTGCGCTAGCACCGTTGCCAACAATCCCAGCGTCGTTTCAGAAAGCGCCGCCCCCTTGCCGCCATACTCGTCGATCAGATCGTTAAACGTCTGCGGCTGGACGACGGCGGTTCGTATACATTCCAGGCGACATTCGGCGGATCGCATTACCTCGCGCAAACGAATCGCCACCGCGTCGCAATCGCTCGACTCCGCTGCGACCGGCAGAACTTCGTCGCGACGCAACAAGTACGGACTCGAATCCTTCGCGCCCATCGCAGCGCACCGATCCACGTTGATGGCTGCCAGTAACGCGTCGAACGATCGCGGCACGATGTCGAGCGATGCGAGCGCCGTTAACACACCCCGTTCCAGATCGGCCAACCCACGTTGCGGCTGATAAAGCTGCTTGGAATCGGCGATCGCCAGCCGGCCGGTCGCGCTGGCGTCCGCGGCGTCGCGCGTGACGGCGTCGCCGAGCAGAGAATAGAGATCGCCCGGCGGAGAGTCATTCATATGCCAGACCGTCGCCGCCACGACGAGCGGTCCGAGATTAGGTCCGTAACCGGCTTCATCCATGCCGACGAGAAATGGCATTGCAGCGACCGTGTCGTTGGCAAATCAAGAGTTGACTGGTCGTCGCCATCCGAATACCGCGACGGCGCGAAAGCGCAGGATTCAGCCGCGTGAGAAGGATCATAGCCGACCGGCCCGATAGCGCCAACTTCGCGACGATCGCAGTCCCTACAGTTCGTAGATAGGCACTTACTTGAATTCCAACCAGCCAAACGCCGCTGGTCTCAACGGCACCGAAGCATCGTCGGTGGCCGAACGGATGCCCACGCCCGGCTGAATTCGGCGGGCAGCCACAGCCCAGATCGTGCCCGCCGGCGGCGGCGAACGAGTCAACTCCGACAGCGGAATAGCGGCCTCGACGTTCCACTGGCCAGCTTCGCGCCGCGTGGCGACGAACCACTGCGGATTCCACGTCGCGTCGCGGCCACAACGATCATGCGTGCGACCGGCGGCGTCCACCGCCAGCGAAAAAGACGTGACGTAATCGCGATCGACGTCGATCGCCAATTCCAAGTGGTCGCGATGCACAAGATCGGCGTCGCGCCCTTCGCCACGCCGATCCGCCGTACCGTTTTCATTCAAATTGGCTTTGTCGACGACCGTCGGAAACGTTCCGGCGATGTAAAGAAACTCTCCGTCGTGGGCCAGACGAAGTTCTCCGCCAGCGCCCGACGCCAACGTCACGATAGCAGCATCTTTCCACAGCGCGTCGTCGATTCTGCCGTCGAGGAACGGCTTTTCGTCAACCGCGGCACACGACCAAATCGAAACCGGAGCCTTCCCACGCCGCGTGGTCAGCCAGCGCTCGGCCTCGGCCGCGCTCGCCCACGAAGCACCCAAACGCACGTCGGCCAATCCGGCAAATGTCGCCGCAGCATCCGCTTGCCCGCGTTCCTCGTCCGCCTTGCGTTGAATCGCCGCCACCGGAAACCGAACGTCCGCTTGCGCGGCAAAACGGCTGTCGCTCTGCGCGACGAGTGCCAACAACGGCCCCAAACGTCGCGATGTAGCCGCATCGTCGCCACGCGAAGTATTATCGCCTGCCCTTGCATTCTGAGGTGGTTCCTCGGCCGACGCCTGCCGCACGGCAAAGCCTGGGTTGCCGCGCGAGCGCAGTGCGATCTCGCCGCTCGATTCAAACGCGATAAGCCAAACGAGCGATGACGGCCCGAGCGGTGAATTTGCGTATCGCTGCGCGATCACTCGATGCGCTTCCGCTGCCATCTCCCACTGTCCTTGTGTCTCGTATTGGTCGGCAAGTTGACGAACGATTTCGGCCGTCCCTTCGTCGTCCAGGCCCTTGGCCAGCGCGTCGAGTTGGCCGAGCCAGCCGAGCGTACTCGTCCGATTCTTGGCCGCATGGACGAGAATACCCTGGGCGTTGCGGCGCGCGACGAGCCGCTGCTGGACGGCCGACAGACTGGCCGGTGCGGCACTGTCGGACGCCCGGCGACCGCCGTGGCCGTCGTCGCGACCGGTGTTACTAAAGAAATCGCGGCGTGCCGCCGACGGCGTCGCCTGATCGACCAGCGTGCGGAATGCCAGCGACTCCGGCGGCGCGAACGTGTCCACGAGCTGACCCTGTGGCCGGGCGATCGCCTCGCCGAGCGATTTGCCCAGCCGCGGCGCGACTTTCGCCGGCGGAAGTTCGATCGGACCAGCTTCTTCGGCGGCCAGTTCGCCGAAGATACGCTTCACGCGCCACGGCTGCAAACCGGCTTGCGCGAGATGTTGCGGATACGCCCGTGGATCGCCGGCTTTCTGGGCCGCGCTCAAAGCGACCGTTGCCACGAGGCCGCGAAGCGAGTCGCGGCCGGCGGCGTTGGCCGGATCGTGCGTCACGATCGCCTCGGGCCGCCAGGTGCGAATCTGCCGCACTAAGTACTCTTCGTACCGCGTCATCGCATCGGATTCATCCCGTTGGGCCGATTGATTCCACGCCTCGACGAGCGCGGTCGTCGACCAGAACACGCCATCGTCGGGCAGCGGAAACTGTGACGCCGCGATTGCCCCACTACCGCCCACGGCCACGACCGCGTCGTGCAATCTACGCGACTGAGCATCCGGCGAGGCGGTGCCGGCGGAACTGTACGGCTCGTGCATCACGATCGCCGTCGCCAGGTGGCCGTCATTGCCGGACGCATGCGCATAGGCGGCGAGCGGAACGTCTGCGTTCGTGGCATGAATGCCCAGTAGCGAGGCCCGCTCGGCGCTGCTAAGTTGGACGCGCCACGTATGTCCGCCGTCGCGCGTAGCGAGAATCCGTCCTAGCGATCCTACGGCCCAGCCGCGGTGCCGGTCGACGAAAGTAATCGCCTTGAGCGGCGCGGTCTGTCCGGTCGGCCGTGCGGTCCACGTCTCGCCGCCGTTGGTCGAATGCCAGACCAGCGTGCCGGGCGAACCGGCAATCCAGACGTCGCGGCCGCGCACTTCCAAGGCGTGAAAGTCGAAGCATCGCCCCGCACGATCCGGCAACCGGTCGCGAACGTCCTGCCAAGTACGTCCGCCGTCGTTCGTCCACAACAATAAGCCCCGATCGCCGACCAGCCAGCCGTCCGTGGCGTCAGCGAACTTGATGCTTCGCGGCCGACAAACGGCGAGATCAGGACCGGCCGCAATTATCGCTCGCCCAGCCGGAGCCACGGCGTACACCCCGTTCGCCGCGGCCACGACGGCGAAATCACCGCGCGGAGCGTCGGCCGCCGTCCAAGCCGGTAGCGGAGCTTCAGGCACGGCCGCCGACCACGTGCGACCGGCGTCGCGCGTGGCAAGAATGCCGTCGCCGTGCAGCGGCGAAGGCTCACTGAACGCCCACCCCACGTTGCCGCGCAGTTGCAATTTCCAAATGCGAGGCAATTCGGTTTTCAACTCGTTCGTCCAGGTTCGACCTCCGTCGACCGTAGTCAACAGCTTGCCGCGACTCGTGTGAACGTAAGGCATCGCGTCGCCACCGGCGATCCAACCCCGTTCGGCGTCGGCGAACGACACGGTTTCGAGCCGGCAACTCACGGGCGTCTTCACCAAGTGCCAAACCTTGCCGCCGTCGTCGGTACGCCACACCACGCCGCGGTCGCCAACGACCCAGCCGTGTTCGGCGTCGACGAATTCGACGGCCGTCAACTCGGCGTCGTGCAGCCAAGCCGACGGGATTTCGTCGGCCCCGTTTGCCGCCGCCGACGGAATGAAGAACACGGCGACAAATAACGCAAGCGCGACATGCACCGGCTTCGTGGACATCCTTCGTGCGATCATGATTTCCTCTAATCTCGATTCTTCGCGTCGCGATTGGCCGCGTCGCACATTTCGGGTCAGCGTACGCTAGTGTCTTTGTCTTCCGCGATGCGAATCGCCCTGGCCGCCTCACGCCGACGCGCCAGTGTCTGCGGCGTGCGGGCGAGCAAGACGACGTCGCCCTCTTTCAAGAACTTGGGCCGCCGAGCGACAACGTCGACGTCCGTCGGTAGATACAGGCGAAGTTCGGCAAGGTCGTCGCCGCTAGCCAGCAAATACGCTCGTTCGTGCTTATCGAACATCTCTCCGGCCGCCGATGGATCAACGAGCGTCGCGATCGGTTGGCCGGCGTAGTAAACCATGCTCGGTTCGAGTTCCCGAAACGCCGCGAATTGGCAACGCTCACCGCCATCGCGCCGCACGAGCGTTGCCAGTTCCTCGCTGATCTGCCGGCGATCGACCCGCACCTGAGCAAAGCCAAATGTGGCGACGACCAGCACGGTTGCACCGACGGCCAGCGTCGTCGCGGCGAACGAAGCATTGCCACGCCGCACACACCACCAAGCGGCCCCCGCCGTCACCAGAGGAATGAGTCCCAGCAACGCCAACACTTCATCGCCTGGCAGAAAGTGCCGCGCCACGACCGGCAGTCCCAACGCAATTCCTCCGCCCACCGTCGCCAGCGCGATGAGCACCCACGGCGTCCAACGCGCCGCGGCGGCGGACGTTCCGGCAAGCCATCGATCGACGTACAAACCGGCAAGCAACGCCAACGCAGGGTATGCCGGCGTGATGTAGCTGGGCAATTTCGTGCCAACCAACGAAAACGCAGCCACCCAAACGCCAGCCCAGCATAGCGCGAACGTCGCGCCAGCCGATTCTCGCCCACGCAACCGCAGCAAGTAAAACGTTTCAATCGCAACCGGTGCCGCGAATATCGACCACGGGAAGAAACCGACCAGCGCTGCACCGAAGTAATACACGACCGGCCCGCGATGGCCTTCCATCGCGCTGGTTGCTCGCTCGAAGTTGTGGCGGAAGAAGAACTCGTCGGTAAACGCGCCACCGGTCGCCAGATGCACGGCGACGTACCACGGCGCGGCGACAGCGAGCACGACGGCCGCAAGCGTCAGCGGCCGCATCCGCCACGCCGTCGTCGCAATGCGACGTGGATGCATGGTGACCGCGATCTCCGTCACCAATCGGCTCGCGAGTTGACGCAATTGTAGGAGGCGAATCCTTTCGCCGACCGTCTTGCCGACAAACGTATTCGGCGAAAGGATCCGCCCCCCGCAATGATTCGATTCGCGGCAAACTAGCAAATAGAGACCGATAATCGCAACGCCGAGCACCAATCCCACCGGCCCTTTCGCTAGAACGGCCAGCCCCAGCATCGCATAGACACCAATCCAACCAACGAAACTCGGCGGCACGAAGACGCCAACGCTAGAACTTCTCGAATCGCCCGTCGGCCACTTCGCCGCAAGAACGAACGCCCCCATCGTCGCCGTCACGCAGAACAACAGCGCCGCGTCCGGCGTAGCCGCGCGGCCGGCAATATCGAAACTCAGCGACGTAGCCAGAATCAATCCTGCCCACAGGCCGGCGCGCGGCGAAAACAGCCGCCACCCCATCGCTAGGACGACCAACACCGTCGCCATGCCCAGCAATGCCGATGGAAGCCGGGCCGCGAATTCCGTCTCGCCAAACGCCTCGTACGCCGCGAGCATTAGCCAATAGAGCAGCACCGGCTTGTGCGCGCGAAGTTCGTCGTTGAACGTCGGCACGACCCAATCGCCGCGCGCCCGCATTTCCACGGCGCACTGCGCATTGCGCGGCTCGTCGCGATCCCACAGCCGGGGCTTGCCCAGGTTCGTCAGCAGTGCCGCAGACGCGACTCCCGCGACGATTAAAGGATAGAGTAGCCTTCGCCGATCCATGGCGTGCTCGTCGTTCTTGACTGGCTCGGTCGCGGCCGCCGGGCGAATCGCGGGTCTGGACGCATTGGCGCGAGAGGCAGTCTAGGCCACAACGCGCCGCGCGGGCAACGGTGATTTGGATTCGCGGTTTACCTTCGCCGTTTGGATTGCACCCTTAAATGCAGACTGGTACGCTGTGCGGCCTTACCGTTCGTTTTCGCCAGTTGGCGGAGATTGCCGTGCTAGCACCTGATCCGTTGCGTCGCCGATTCCTGATGGGTGCCGTCGCGTTCGCGCTGGCCACGCTGGCAGCGTTGTTGGTTGATATACCTGTCGCCCGTTGGATCAAGAGTGGTGGTTTCAGCCGGCTCGGTGACTTCGACAGCCTGGTGACTTGGTCCGAAATCTTCGCACACGGCGTTGGCGTTAGCTTGATCCTGGTGATCGTCCTGGTATTGGACCCGGCCCATCGTCGACACGTACTGAGGCTGGGCGTGCTTTCGCTCGGCGCGGGATTGCTTTCCAACGCAGCGAAGATGCTCGTCGCGCGGATGCGGCCCTATGACGCCGACA
>JAJDEG010000028.1 GCA_029259895.1 Planctomycetota bacterium | reverse complement strand
GATCGTTGGCAAAGCACGACTCTCTCAGCATCCGCCGCGCGATGCTTGCAACGCCCGCAGCATCGTGCGGCGTCGCAACGCACTTACGGAGACGGCAGCAAATCGGACAACTCGCGCATTGCCGCCAAATCGCGGTGCCGTCCCATGTGGTGGAACACGGCCTGAAGATTGCGCAAGATCCGCGCGATCCATTGACGATTCGATGCCTCGGACAGCACATCTTCGCCCGGCGGGATCTTCTGGCCCACCGTTTCTTCGATCCGCGCCTCCGCTTCGCCGGTCGAAAGCGTGCGTCCGCGACAAAACGGATCGACCAGCATCCGCGATCCGTTGACCTGCACCGCGACCATAAAATTTCCGGGCGCGTTCACACCGGTGGCGCGCAGGCCGACGCGCTCGGCGACGGCTTTATAAACGAGCGAAAGCGTGATCGGCAGGCCGCGCTTGGTAAGAATGACCTCGGGAATGTAGCTGTTCGTGGTGCTGTAGTAATCTTCTGTATTGCCGGCCAGATCGAACTCGTCGAACAGAATCTCGTGCAGATGCGCGACGAGGGCTTGCGGCGAGTCGCTCTTGACGCGTGCGCGAACTTCATCGGCCAGCGAGGCAATCACGTCGAACACGAGGCCGGGATTCACGTCGTCGAGTTCGTGCATCGAGACCGCGATGGCGGCCGCCAACAGCCCGTCGGTCGTATCCAAATGCGGAACGGACTGCTCGAAAGCTCGATAAGCGGCGGCCCGGCAGTAGAATGGAGGCGTGGCAAGCATCGGTATCAGCGAGGGAATAAACTCCCCCCATCCGAGGCAATGTCGAGCATGGTTGCGATTCCCTGTTGCCCGCGCGAGCATCCCGCGTCGCGCTCCGTAGTCCTCCGCCGCCGCGAACGGCCAAGGTTCGCCATCGCGGCTCCTGGGTCGAATCGTAATGTAGCGAACCGCCGGCTGCATTGCCAGGGCCGACGGCGGTGAAACGAGGCGTGTCGTGCGACGCAACCGCCGCAATTGTAGGCAGTTACGTCGACTTGGCTGCGGTCATCGATTAGCATGGCCGTAGCAGCACGCGGTGCCTTGATCGCAGATACGTCGACACCCCGCACGCTCGTCGGTGCCATGCCTGCGTGCGACGAAATCAAAAAATGGCGCTGACGTAAAGGACGCAAATCGTGGCCGCCACTCGATTCGTAATCGACGAGGCTCCCGAGCTGGCCCCTCGGTCCAAGGCGTCGTTTGCCACGTTTGCGTCCCACGCCGCCCGCTGGCTGTCGTGGCTGGAACTAGCCATCTTGATGCCGCCGCGAGTCCTCGCTGCCGTCGGGTGGCTGGCGATTCCGTTGTTCTTGCTGGCGATCGTTCCGGTTGCGGTGCTCGGCGCACTGATGCTCGTCCAAGCGCCGATCTTTTTCGTTCTTTGGAAGATGTTCGGCCGCAATGCACCCTCCGGCGAAACGCCCGACGATTGATTGCCGATCGAGTATGCAGGCGCTGTGGCACGTGCTCGGCATGGTCCTTAGCCGCCAATTGCCTCGGATTGGCCATCGCGCTCGGCACGGCTATACTTCCCAGCGGTCTCGCTCCTACGCCGCACGCATCGCACTGCCTATGGCCGCGCCGAATCCGTATCGTTCGCCCGACGCGACCGACCGTACGCCAGCGGCGGCCGCACCGCACGCTCCCGTCGAGGCCCACTACCGCGCACTGCCGCGCGTGTTGCGCCGCTTCGACGCCATCACGGTCGTCGTTGGCTCGATCATCGGCTCGGGCATTTTCCTCAAGCCGGCCAGCGTGGCGACGCAACTCGGCGAATACGGTTTCGGCGCGATCATAAGCGTGTGGATCGTGGTCGGACTCATCACGCTTTGCGGTTCGCTCGCACTGGCCGAACTGGCGGCGATGCTGCCGCATGCCGGCGGACCTTACGTTTATCTTCGCGAAGCGTACGGCCGGATGCCGGCTTTTCTGTGGGGGTGGACCGAGTTCTGGGTGATTCGAACCGGCTCGCTCGGTGCGTTGGCCGTTGGCACCGTGATCTATCTCAACAAAGCATTGATGCTGCACGATCCCCAGCGGCTTCAACTGAGCCTGGGCCAGCAGGAGTTTTTCGCGATTCTCATCGTGGCGGGATTGTCGGCGATTAACTTCGTCGCCACCCGCTGGGGCGCGAACGTGCAGAACGCGACCGTCGTGATCAAAGTCGGCTTTCTGTTGGGCGTGATTGTGCTGCCGTTCGTCACCGGCGGCGGCGACGTGGAAAATCTCTCGCCGATCGTGCCGCCGATCGACGTCTCGTTCTTCCGCATGTTTGGCTTGGCGGCCATCGCCGTCTTGTGGGCGTACGACGGTTGGATCAACATCGCACCCGTGGCCGAAGAAATTCAGGAGCCGCAGAAGAACGTGCCGATCGCGCTGGCCACCGGCTTGATTACGGTAATAACCGTGTACGTGCTGGCGAACCTGGCATACCACCTCGTGTTGCCGATTGACGAAGTGGCCGGCAGCAGCGAAGTGGCGGCCAACGTCGTCGAGAAATTGCTCGGTCCGGTCGGTGCGATTGTCGTGGCGCTCGGCGTGATGTGTTCGATGTTCGGGGCCGTGAACTCGAACATGATCACCGGGCCGCGAATCTACTTCGCGATGGCGCGGGACGGGCTGCTGCCGAAGTCGATCTGCCAGGTACACTCGCGGTTTCAGACGCCGTCGAATGCGATCGTGGCCCAATGCCTGTGGACCACGGCGTTGATCGTCGGTTGTTATGAACTGGGGCCGGCACTCGAGCGGTTTGGCGTCGGAGAGTGGCTGCGGGCGACGAGCGAGAGCATGGATCGGCCGGCGCTGTACGTCGTGTTCGACAAGCTGACTCCGGATGAAGCGTTCGACGCGCTGACGAATTTCGTGATCTTCGGCGGATCGATTTTCTATGCGATGGCCGTGGCGGCGGTGTTCGTGCTTCGGGTGAAACGGCCCGACTGGGAGCGGCCGTATCGCACCTGGGGCTATCCGATCATACCGGCGCTGTATATGGCCTTCTTCGCGGCAATGCTGGCGAGCATGTTGTATGACGAGTTTGCCACGTCGATGGCGGGGTTGAGTCTGATCGGCGTCGGTTGGATATACTACATGTGGGCGCGGACCCGGCCGGCGGCCAAAGCCGGGGCTGGAAATCGAGCCGGGACTGGAGATTAGCGGCTAGGAGTTGGAGAAGAGCGGTTTCTCCGCCGGTGCCGTCACGACTTGCATACCTCTTGGACGCCCCATGACGTTCCGCTGGCTACGCACCTGGCAACTTGGCGTTAAAAGCCTGCTCGTTCATCCGCTGCGCTCACTGCTCACCGTGTTGGGCATCTTCATCGGCGTGGCCAGCGTGATTTGGCTGGTGGCCATCGGCGAAGGGATCAGCCTGCAAGCGCAGCAGCAAATCGAAGACCTTGGCGCCACGAATATCATCATTCGTTCGGTGAAGCCGACCGTCATCGAAGGGGACGGTTTCCCGCAATTCGGCGTCACGCGCGAGGACCGCGACGTCATCGAGGCCACGATTCCGACGATTGAAAAAGTGTTGCCGATTCGCGAGATTCCGCGGCGCGTGGCCTACGGTCAACAGAGTCTGGATGCCCGTCTGGTTGGCTGTACGCCGGATTATGCGAAGGTAATGCGATTAACCGTCGCGAGAGGACATTTTCCGACATCGACTGAACTGAACTCCACCGACAACGTCTGTGCGTTGGCCGCGGAATTGGCAGAGACGTTGTTCCCGATCTCCGATCCGATCGGCAAGCAAATCAGCGTTGAGAAATCGGGCGGAGAGCCAGAGACGTTCGTGGTCGTCGGCGTCATGCAGCCGCGATCGGCGATGGCCGGCATCGGCGGTTCGCTCGACTCGGTGCAGTTCAACGCGGACATCTACGTGCCGATCACCACGTTTTGGGCGCGATACGGCGACCTGATCGTGGTGCCGCGGCCCGGTTCGTTTACGGGCGAGGTCGTGGAACTGACGCAGCTCACGCTGCAAGTGCGGAGCGTCGACGAGGTCATGGAAACGACCACGGCCGTGCGGAATCTGATGGCCCGGCGGCATCAGCAGGAAGACTATTCCGTCGTCGTGCCGCAGGAACTCATCGAGCAGGCGAAAACGACGCGGCTGATGTTCATCGTATTGATGGGCTTGATCGCCGCGATTTCGCTCGTCGTGGGCGGGATCGGCATCATGAACATCATGCTGGCGACGGTGACCGAGCGAACGCGAGAAATCGGCATCCGCCGAGCGCTCGGCGCGAAGAAGGCGGACATCACGCGACAGTTCCTCGTCGAAACGATCGCCTTGAGCGTCGTCGGCGGCGTCACGGGGATCATCGTCGGTCTGGCGTGCCCGATTTCCGTCGAATGGATGCGCAGCGGGCTGGAACAAACGTTTCCCGAGGCAATGGCGAATCTGCCGGACGTCGTCAAGTCGGCCGCGCCGGTCATCGTACCGTGGTCGATTCCGCTGGCGTTCGGCATTTCGGTGGTGGTTGGCGTACTGTTCGGACTGTACCCAGCCATTCGCGCCGCAGCGATGGATCCGATCGAAGCGCTGCGGCACGAGTAGGCGCGCGAACACGTTGGTGCCATCATAGGGTGGGGGGAACGAAGTGCGGCCCCCCCACCCCCCGCGCGCCCAAGGTGGGCCCCACTCCGTTCGACCCACCCTACACGCCTCATCGCTTCAATTCGCTTCGCGTTCACGCATCGTCGTGCGGCAAGTGGATGAAAACGTTCGTGCCCGCGCCGTTGGACTGGCCGATTTCGATACGCCCGCCGTGGGCTTCGACGATCCGTTGAGCGATCGACATGCCTAGGCCAGTTCCCTTGGGCTTGGTTGTGAAGAACGGTTCAAAGGCTCGCTTGCGCTGTTCGGCGGTCATGCCGGGACCGTTATCGCGAACCGTGATTCGCCAGCCGTCGCGAATTTCCGGTCTCGTGTCGTCGTCGGGTGAGTGCCGTTCCTCCTGCCCGCAGTCGATTTCGATGCACGCCGGATCGTCGCAGGCCGCCAGCGCGTTTTCGAGCAAGTTGCGAAACACCTGCATCATGCGAAAGCGATCGATCGACAGCCGGACGTCGGCACACGTCGGGCATTCGCGTAGCTCGACCGCGCGGCCCTGACGCTGCGTGGCGAGCAACTCCCAGGCTTCGTGCCACACGTCGGCCACGCGGCAAGGTGAACGGTCGAGCGTAATCGCCCCGGCATAGCCGCGCACCTCGTCGAACAAGCGGTGCATGTGGTCCTGTGCGTTCTGAATACTGCGGAGCTGTTTCATCGCCTCGGGATTGTTCTCGACTTCAAGCTCGAGCATTTCCGCACTGGCTTGGATGCGCTGCAAGGCGTTGCGGCTTTCGTGGGCCAACCCAGTGCTCATCTGGCCGATCGTCGCCAGCCGTTCGGCTTGCAGCGCTTTCGTTTGCGCGGCTTTGACGTTCGTGATGTCCTGTCCGACGGCCAGCACGACGGGCTCGACTTCGTACGTATCGAGCCGGCGGACGTTCCACAGCATCGCGCGGCGAGAGCCGTCGCGGCAGACAATGTCGTTCTGAAAGCCGCGGATGTATTCGCCGCATAGCGCCTGGGCGAGCGCAGTGCGCTGGGCCGAGCGGTCGGCTTCGGCCACGATCAAGTCGACGAATCCGCGGCCCTTCAATTCGTCGGCCGTATGCCCGGTGAGTTGCTCGGCGCAGGAATTGAAGTAAGCGATCTCGCCGCCGCCGCGGAGAATGACGATCATGCACCCTGCGGCCTCAACGAGATCGCGAAATACGGCGTCGCTTCGTTCGCGTTCCGAATGCTGCAAGCGATCGAGGCGTTCCGATTCGTAGGCATCGCCGATGATCGCCAAGTCGAGGTCGAGCAGCTTATTGACCGCTTGCACGACTTCGACGAGCGTCCGATGTTCGCCGGCCCAGTTCTCGCACAGGACTCGCAAGATGCCGTTGCGAAGCCGAGCCAGCGCGGCGTGCGTGTAAATTTGCGGCAAGCCGATCTGCACGTGTCGCAGGCCAACTCGTCGCCGCTGTTCGACGTACTGCTGCGAGTGCGGCTCGTCGAAGAGTTGCAGCAGCCATTCGCGTAGCGTCTGCTTGAGCCGCGCGATTTGGGCGGCACCGCCCGTGATGACGTTTCGCGTGGCGGCGTGGCGTTCGATTTCCGCGTAGAAATCGTCGATCAGGGCCAGTACGTGCGGGGCCACGAGTTCGCGCGCAACGGCAATCAGGCGTTGTTCGTCGTCCGACCAGCCAACGTACGATTGAAGATCGACGAACCGCTGGAATGCGTCCTCGTTATCCATTGCGTGTCGCGCAAGCCGTCGCGCGGGTGAAGGAACGGCGATGACCGAGTCGAGGCGCTCAGTTTATCCGCCGCCCGGTCTCAACGCGAGGCGTAGAGCGCAGCGCACTGGATGCGGCGCATTTACGGCCGTAGTCTACCCGCTCTATCAGGTGCTGGCGGCGGCGAGCCATTCCGACTGATTGATCGCGTACTTTTCCAGCAGCCGGTACAGCTTACGGCGCTCGATTCCCAGTGCCCGCGCCGCGCGGGCTTTATTGCCGTGTTCGCGGCGGAGGACTTCGATGACCTTCGAGCGTTCGATCGACGCCAGATCGTCGGTATCGGCGACGACCGGCCGCGGAACGCCGTTGCCCGATTCCCAAATTTCGCGCGGCAAGTCGCGGAGCCGGATGGCGCGGCCGTCGGCCATAATCTTCGCCCGTTCGATAGCGTTGCTAAGCTGCCGAACATTGCCCGGCCAACTGTAGTGTTCGAGCGCTTCGAGCGTCTGCGAATCGACGGTCCATTCGGGACCGAGGAAATGCCGCACCAACAGCCCGACGTCGCCGGTCCGCTTTCGCAGCGGCGGCAATTCGAGCGACATGACGTTGATGCGGTAGAACAAATCCTCGCGAAACCGTCCGGCGCGCACGTCGGCCGACAAATTGCGGTTCGTCGCCGCCAACAACCGCACGTCGACGCGACGTTCCTTGATCGACCCCACGCGGCGTAGCGAGCCGTCTTCGAGCACGCGCAGCAGCTTAGCCTGTAACGAACCCGGCATCTCGCCAATTTCGTCGATGAACAGCGTGCCGCCGTCGGCCACCTCGAACAATCCCGGCTTGGCGGCCACCGCGCCGGTGAACGAACCTTTTTCGTGGCCGAACAATTCGCTTTCGAGCAGCGGCTCGGGCAATGCCGCACAGTTGATCACCACCATCGGTTTTTCGGCCCGTGGGCTGCTGACGTGCAGCGCGCGGGCGACAAGCTCCTTGCCCGTTCCGCTCTCGCCCTGGATGAGAATTGCTTTGCCGCTGGGACCGGCCCGTTCGATCAGCCGGAACACTTCTTGCATGGCGGCCGAATCGCCGATCATGTCGCTCCGCGGCTGGTTTCGGACGAGCAACTCCTTCAATTGTCGATTCTCCTTGTACAGCCTGCGGCGCTCCCAGGCCTTTTCCACGAGAAGTTCGAGTTCCTTAAGCGGGAACGGCTTGGTTAAGTAGTCGTAGGCTCCGAGTTTCATCGCCTCGACGGCCGTTTCGATCGTGCCTTGCCCGGTGAGCAGAATCACCTCGCACTCGGCGTGATTGCTTTTAAAGCGGCGGAGCAATTCGAGACCGGACATACCCGGCATCATCATGTCGAATGTGGCGACATCGAAGTCGCGCCGCTGGGCATGTTCGAGCGCTTGATCCGCGTCGGCAGCCTGAACCACGCGATAGCCGCGCCGCTCGAAGCGGCTAACCAGGGTATCGCGAAACTCCGCGTCGTCGTCGACGACGAGAACGTCGATTGCAGAATTGTCCGTCATGATGATCTCCTCGATCCCCACTGCCAACGCCCGCTCACGCCGCTGCGCGCAACGAACGGATTGAATCCACCGACAGTGATTCGCAAACGCGGTGCCAGTGGCGGCAGCGAGCGTCCGGCCGAAGAGATCGCCGAGGATTTTGCCGAGGAAATCGCGCGGGAATCTTGGCAACGGCGACGTGCGGCCACCTGTGGCGGGCGCGCGGCATGGTTCACCGCGCGCATTATAGCACACCCTTTTGGTGCGGGCTTGGCTACCATGCGCGTATTCAGGCGTGAAATCGAGCGTTCCAAGCCCAGAATGCACGGCACGACGTTTGCTCCCTTGCTAGTCAGGAAAACGGACATGCCAATCTGGCCGATCCATCGACCCAAGTCGTGCGTAAGGAACATTTACGCGCCGGGAGCGAGAAAGATGAACGTACTCGTCGAAAGGTTGCAGACGCTGCGCGTCGGCGACGCGATGTGTGGCAGGATCGTCGAAATACCCGACTACAAGACGATGGCCGAAGCCGCCACGATCCTGACGGTCAACGAAGTGTCGGCGGCTCCGGTCGTCGACGACCACGGCCGCTGTATCGGCATCATCAGCACGACGGACTTCGTCAAATGTGTGGCGTCGACGAACGGCCACGTTACGCGCGACGAGCACCAATGCCCGCCGGATTGGGATATGCAGTCGACGCCGGCTTACGACGAACCAGTGACGACGTACATGACGGCGGCCGTGCAGACCGTGACGGTCGAAGCGCCGCTCGTGTCGGCGGCCCGCATGATGTGTGCGCAGCACTATCACCGGCTGATCGTGCTCGACGCATCGCATCGGCCGGTCGGCGTGGTGAGCACGATGGATATCGTGGCGTCGATGGTCAACCTGGCGGATGAGGTTCAAACACAAGAGGAACGTGGAAAGCGCAGTTGACGCTTGCAATTGACGGTGGCAGTTGACGGTGGCCAACAAACCAGCGTCGCATGAATCGTTTTCTATAGGCTCAGGAGGGATTGCGATGAAAACGAAGGAACGGTCGGTCGTTGCCCCAGCGGCAACCGAGAACGTCGTCCCACACGAGACGCCGGACGACGCCGAACTCATGGAGCGGATCACGACGTTCCTACATCAACGCAACGAAACGCCGCTTAGGCAGTTGCAGGTCGACGTATGCGACGGTCGCGTCACGATCGCCGGCGTCGTGCAATCCTTTTATCAGAAACAAATGGCCGGTCACTGCTGTCAACGCGTGGCGGGCGTGCGGCACGTCGTCAATAACGTAACGGTCGAGCAGTGACGCTCGTGCGTCGCTTCGATCGAATGTATATCGGGATTTCAATCGCCCGCGAACGCCCGTTCGTGAATCGGCGGGTCTTGCTCGATCGAGCAAGGTTTGGTTTTCTTTGACCTAGAAAGAGGTGTTGCATGTCGAGGTTTTCGTTTGCGTTTTTGCGATTAGTAGTTCTCGTTGCCGCCGCCGCGGTTGTGACGACCGCTTGGGCGGTGCCGCCGAAAAAGGAAGCGGCGACATTGGCCGAAGCCAAGGCCGGTGACGAGGAAGAAAAGCTGGAGCCGTATCAATGCGGCAAGGTGCAGCGGCTGCATACGCTCGGCGGCGTGTTTCTCGCCAGCCAGCCAGAGAAGGAAGACTTCACGCACGCCAAAGAAGGCGGCATTAAGTTCGTGCTAAACCTGCGCGAGAAAGACGAAATGGACTGGGACGAGGCCGAACTCGTCGAGTCGCTGGGCATGGAGTACGTGAACGTGCCGTTCAAATCGCCGAAGACGCTCACCGACGAGGTGTTCGCCGAGACGCGCAAGCTGCTCTCCAACGAGAAGAAACGCCCGCTGCTCGTCCATTGTGCGTCGGCCAACCGCGTCGGGGCGGTGTGGCTCGCCCATCGCGTGCTCGACGGCGGCAAGTCGTACGACGAGGCGCTTAAGGAAGCCAAAACGGTGGGCCTCAAACTGCCGGCCTACGAGGAAAGGGCCAAGGACTACATCGCCCGGATGCAGAAAAAGTCCGCCGCGCAGAAGAAGTAGAGCGCGGACCGCCGTCGCACGAACGGCAAAACGAAACGTGGCGTGGAGTGGGCCGAACCAAGTGAGGCCCGCCCCACGCCCTTTTTGTTTAATCCTCCAACAGCCGCGAGAGCAGCGACCTGCTTTTGCCCGACAGAATCACCGACGATAGCGCCGCGTTGCCGCGAATGCGGGCCTGAATGTTGCGGGCGGTTTCGGCCGCCACGTCCGTGTCTCGAATTCGGCTCACCGCGCTGGTCAGGTTCACTTGCGCCGCTTGCAGCACGTTGCGACTGCTTTCCAGCGTGTGGCGGGCGAAGGCACCGGCGCGGCCGCGGGCTTGCGCGATCTGGCTGCTTGCGCTCGACAGGCTGGCGATGGCCGCTTGCAAATTGCCGCCGCGAAGCTCGAACTTACCGCCGGAGCGAAAGTCATCGAGCGTGCCGCCGGAGTCGCCGAGTTGGGACGTCGACACGTGCGGCAACGAAAGCGAAACCGTATTGGCCGGGTCGCTGCTCACCAGAAACGTCAGCTCGCTTGCGGAGCCGTCGAGAATGTGACGACCGCCGAGATTCGTCGACGCGCCGATGCGATTCACCGCATCCAGAGCAGCATCGACTTCGAGTTGATGGGCCGCCTTCTCGGCGTCCGAAGCTGTATCGCCCGCCGCCGCCACGACGTGCCCGCGAATGTCGTTGAGCAACCCGCTGACTTGTCCCAAGGCGCTGTCGGCCACATTGACGATCGATGCCGCCCGCGCGGCGTTTTCGTCGGCCTGTTCGAGCGCGACCAATTCGGCCTCGATCTGGCCAATGGCGATCAGGCCTGCCGGATCGTCGCTGCCGCGATTGACGCGTTTTAGGGTCGCCAATCGCAGGCCGCTTTCCTGCAAGTCCGCGTAGGCGCGTTGCAAGCTCGCTTGCAGCGTGCGATCGACGCCAGAGAGTGAACCGCCAATGCGAGTCATGTGTCGAAGCCCGCGAGGGTGAAACCTAAATGTGTCGGTCGCGACGTTACGGAGTTGCACTAAGCCGGTTCACGCGGCGTTGAAGCTCCTCAAGCCGCGACAATTGTTCGGTGCGTCGCGCTGACGAAACCGTGGCATCGCTCGTCCACAAAGCAATTACCTGGGCAATCCGCGAGAGCAGCAATAGGCGCGCGTCGTCCGCCGACGCCAGCGACTGCAAGCGCCCGCGCTCGCTCGCATCGACCAGGGAGAAGTACGGCGTTAGATCGCTCGCACGAACCGCTTGAGATTCGAGCCGTTCGACGAAGCTGACGAGCCGGTCGATGCTCGGTTCATTCGCCTGTCGGATTTCTTCCGCCAGCGTCGCCAGGGCGAGATTGTGCCCGGCCACACGAATTGCAATTTCGCCGACGTCCACACCAGCATTCGACTCGCGCGGCGAATCCGTTGTCGGAACCTCAGTTTCCGGCGGCAAGGACGGAGGATCGATCGGCACCGCCGGCGCGGAACGACGCGGAATGCCTTCGGCGACCGATTCGACATTCTCGATGTCGGCGACATCGTTTCTCTGCGGCGGTTGCAGCGACGGACTGATCGGCAGCGCGACGCTCGGAAGCTCGCCGGCATCGGCTCGACGCACGATCGGCGACGAACCGCCATCGTGACGCGCCAGCGGAACCACGGGCGGCTCGACAACCGGCGGCGATGCATCGGGCGGTAACGTGCGAGGCAGCGACGGTTCGGCCGACGGAATATCATTCGACGCGACGTTCCCGGTGTTGGTCGGTCGAACTCCCGGCGACGGCGACGGCGGCAGCGGTTGAACCGCGCCCGCGCGGCTGGCGATCGTTGCCTGCCGCAACCAGTCGACAAGCATCGCACTCTCGGCGTCGTTCTCGCCGTCGCGTTTCCACCGGGCATACATGTCCCGCCAAACGGCATTGCGTCGGTCGAACTCGGCTCGATTCTGACGGAAGCCCCGATACACGGCGATGCGGTAGTCCCGCGCGGCCCGCTCGAGGTCATCGCGCTCGGCGCTGTGGTCATTAACCACGGCGTCCGACGGATTCGCGCGATGCGCAGCAACCAGCGGGACAGCCAACAGCACCAGCGCAGCGGTAAAGGCTAACGGTAGCCTCACGGCGTAGGCTCCACGTAAGATAGGCGGCAGAAACGACGGGTCGAATGCACCGCGCGGCGCGAAAGGATCGGCGATCGCCGCGCTGCGGATATGGGATCATTGCAAGGCTACGTCAGCCAACCGGGCTGTCAACGTAGTGTTTGTGGGTGGTGCCGGCGGCCTGTCCACGCGTGCCACTCAACGCGAATTCATCACTGAGTCCCGCGAGTTACAAACCTCGATGTTCGGATCGCTTGGCCGACCGCTGCTGATTCTCTCGCTCGTGCTGGCCGTGCCGGTCTTGCCGTTCGTGCTGTTGGGCGATGGGCTGGAAGGCTGGTTCGCGGCGCTGTTCGATCCACCGCCAACGCCGCTCGCGACGTGGTGGCTGGTCGCCGCCGCGCTGGCGACGGACGTCCTGCTTCCCGTGCCGTCGAGCTTGGTAAGCACGCTCGCCGGAGCGCGACTCGGCGTGTTGGGTGGCACGACCGCATCGTGGTTCGGCATGAGCGTCGGCGCGGCGATCGGTTTCGCTCTGGCCCGCCGCTGGGGAAGGCCGCTGGCCGTTCGGCTCGCTTCGCCAGACGATATGGATCGGCTCGATCGCCTCGCAGTGCGATTGGGCCCGGCGCTCGTCGTGCTCACCCGTGCGGTCCCCGTACTCGCCGAGGCCAGCGTGCTTCTGCTGGGCATCAACCGCCTTTCGTGGCGAAGATTTCTGCCAGCTCTGTTGCTCAGCAACCTGGGAATTGCATTGGCCTACGCCGCGTTCGGCGAATTCGCTGGCAAGCACGAATGGTTGCCGCTGGCGCTGGGCATTTCCGTAGCCGCGCCGCTGGCCGTAACGGCAATCGCCCGCTGGTCGCTCACCCGCCGAGAACGAAAGCCACGCGGCGGCAACGCATGATGCCGTCGTGTTGGGATGGTGCCGACCACTCATGGGCGCATGTCGCGGTTTGTTTTTTAGTTGGCTTGGTGGTAGCTGCTGGCGTGGATTAGGCGATCGAGGCGGCGGGACCAGAATTGGTTGCGGGCGTTGGTTTGGCTGAGGCGGTCGGCGACGAGTTGGAGGATCGGGTCG
>JAJDEG010000270.1 GCA_029259895.1 Planctomycetota bacterium | reverse complement strand
AATGACTCGCAACCATCGCACCCCCACACAGGTGGGTTTTCGCGGTTGCGGCGGTTGGGCGAACCGCCGAGTGGGTCGGTTTCGCGCGCTTAATGCCGAGGAAACTGCTTCGTAACCTAAATCGAACAAACGGTTTAGCGTCGCTCTGGAGACTTTGTGAAAAAAAACACAAAGTAGGCCCCGCACCCGGTTGACAGTGCCAAGAGCGGTTAGATACATTGCCGTCTTCCCAGAATGCCGTGCATTCGTTGGGGCGAGATCCAAACCTCGCCGCGGCGGGCTGCCAATTTGAATCGTGAATCACTAAGGTATTGCTGTAACTGGACTTGTGTCGATCGTCTCGGCGAGGCGCGCTGCCAGGCGCGGGATTCCGTGGACGAACGCGAGCCGCCGCGACCGCCGATGGCCTTGGCCATGGAGTGGGTGTCGCGAATCACCACGGTGGCGCTCGAAATGGTGCTGCCGGGCGTGTTTGGCGGCTGGCTCGACAAGCAATTCGGTACGGCGTTCCTGGCGTTGGCTGGGTTCGTGTTGGGCTTTGCGGTCGGTTTTTGGCATCTGCTCCGGATGACGAAAGCGGCCGGGCGGCGATCGGCGGAAAGCTCTCGTTCGGCGCACGTTCGCGTTTTGGATAGCGACCCGAATTTGGAAAGCGACACAGAGCCACCGTCGCGGCACGGTGGCGAACCTCCCACTTCTTCGAATTGACAGTCGCCCGTGATGCCCTCGGCAGTTACCTCTGCTACTGAGACGCGAGCTCCCCTGGGCCTGAAGGCCGGTTGGGTGTGGTTCACGCTGGCCGTCGCGCCGCTGTTGCCGATGCTTGGGCTGTACGCCAGTGCAAAGCATGGCGCAAGCGGCTGGATTGCGGCGAGCGGTGCCGTCGGTGTGTGCTGGATCGCGGGCATGGTTGCTTTGGCGATAACGGCTCGCAGCCGTGGACCGAATGCCGTGTCGGGCATGTTGTTGGCGATATTGGTTCGGCTTGGAGGTCCGATTGCCGTCGGGATTGCGGTCGACGCCCGTGGCGGGCCGCTGGCCGAGGCGGGTTTCTTCGGGCTGGTCGTTGTGAGTTATTTAGCGACGCTCGTCGTCGAGACGTTATTGATTGTGCGGATGGTGCCGGCGACGGGTCGCGCGGCCGCAGTGGCGAGCGATTCGTCGGCGGCCCCGGTTTCGTAGCGGCCGGCGGGTCGTAGTTGCCGGGTGTCTTAGTTGCCCAGTGCCGTAGTTGTTTGGCGGTTGGCGAAGGCTTTGCTGGAATAAGCGAAAACGAAAGAGTGTCACGCGATGGCTTCGCCGATTCTGCACATCAAGGACAGCTACTACTTCGAGGTGCCCGCCTTTATGTGGCGGCACAACTACGAGTCGCGCGATCAGGTGCCGGAGTTTCTGCGCGAAGCGCATCCGCACGCCACGCCGGAAGAATTCAACAAAGCGCTGGACGGAAAAATACTGATCCCGCAGCTGCCGGGTGTGAGCCTGAAGAATCTTTATCAGTCGGATTCCCCGCTCGCGATTTCAAAGTTCATGATCCTGGAGCTCGTGGCGGCGGCGATCATCGCGTTTATATTCATTCGCCTGGCGGGCATGATTCGCACCGGCGAGCGGCCGAAGGGGAAGTTTTGGAATTTCTTCGAGGCGATCCTGCTGTTCATGCGAGACGAAGTGGCACGGCCGGCGATCGGTAAGCACGACGCCGACAAGTTTCTGCCCGTGCTTTGGACGCTGTTCTTTTTCGTGCTCGGCTGCAATCTGCTGGGCATGGTGCCTTGGGCCGGGTCGCCGACCGCGTCGTTTTCGGTGACGTTGGCGCTGGCAGCCGTGACGCTCGGGACAGGCATGATTTGCGGCGTCGTCAAGTTTGGGCCCGTGGGGTACTTGAAGAACCAGATTCCGCATATGGAGTTACCGTTTGTATTGGCCCTGTTTCTCAAGCCGATGATATGGGTGATTGAAGTCTTCGGCTTGTTTATCAAACACGGCGTGCTTGGCGTGCGGCTTTTGGCGAATATGGTCGCCGGGCATATCGTGCTGCTGAGCATTATGGGGATCGCGTTTAGCGTCGAAGGGGCCGTGAGTCCGTATTGGGGAATCTCCGCGCCGATCAGCGTATTCGGCGCCACCGCGATCAGTATGTTGGAATTGTTCGTGGCCTTTTTGCAGGCATACGTTTTTGTGTTTTTGTCGTCGTTGTTCATTGGCGCCGCGATTCATCACCATTAGTCCGGTGACGTTCGTCGCTGCTCCCGCAAGCCGTTTACAGGAGATCGAGACGTGAATCAGTTTGTGAAGTTGGCAATTCTTGTCGTGGCCGTCATGGCCATCGCGACCCCGGCCCTGGCGGCCGACGGTTCGTCGATCAGTTTTTCCGGCGCGTTTGGTGCGGGCATCGTCGCGATTGGCGCGGGCCTGGGCATCGGCAAGCTGGCCTCAAGCGCGTTGGAGAGCATGGCGCGTCAGCCCGAAGTGGCCGGAAACATCCAGACCGCGATGATCATCGCGGCGGCGTTGATCGAAGGCTTTACGTTTTTTGCGTTGTTCATTTGCTACACGCAGAATCCGTGGGCAACCCCGTAACGACGCTTCAGCGAATGGTGGCCGTTTCGACGGGCGTACCCGTGCGGCTTGGCATTTGGCGTGTGTTCGCAGAATTGGGAGACGCGATGGTGTCGCCGAGATTCTTGATTGGACTTGCTCTATCGTTCGTGATGCTCTTGGGCATCGCGCCGACGGTGGCGTTTGCCGCGGCAGCGGGCGGCGACCACGCGCACGGAGATCACATCGGTCACGCGAACGCCGACAAGGAGATGGAGAACCCTGCGGAGATCAAGGCGAGCCTTGCCATCTGGAGCTTGGTCGTCTTCTTGATCCTGATGGCGATCCTTTGGAAGTTCGCCTGGGGACCGATCGTTGCCGGCTTGGAGAAGCGTGAGGCTGGCATTGCCGAGAATATTGCTTCGGCCGAGCGGGCTGCGGGCGACGCCAAGCGGATGATCGCCGACTACGAGGCCAAGCTGGCTGGGGCGGCGGATCAGGTGCGGGCGATGTTGGACGAAGCCCGGCGGGATGCCGAGCACACCAAGGAGGAGATCATCGCCGAGGCGAAGAGCGCCGCCGGGGTGGAGCACGAGCGTCAGATGCGCGAACTGCGAACCGCGACGGATCAGGCGCTCAAGGCGTTGTCCGAAACGTTCGCCGATCAGGCCGTGGCATTGGCCGGTAGGATCATTCAGGAGAAGCTCAACGCGAAGGATCACGACCGGCTGGTCAAAGAGGCGGTGGCGAAGTTCGCGCAAAGCCCGAGCATGAATTAGAAGTCGTTGTGGGGTGGGCCGTGCCCGCCCTGATGCTGCATTGATTTTTGGTGGGTACTGCCCACCGACGTCCGTTTTCGTTTCCGCGTGACCAGCATGGCCGAGCAGAAAACCGAATCCGAAGCTGGCACGGGGGACATTGTCTCTCAGCAGGTGGCGGCGATGTACGCCAAGGCCTTGCTCGGCGCGACGGAGAAAGCGGGTAAGACCGAGGAGGTGCTCGAAGAGTTCGCCGCGATCGTGTCGCAAGCGTTCGATCCGAATCCCAGGTTCGAGGCCGTGATCGGCTCGGGCTTCATCGACCACGAACAAAAGGTGGCGATGATCGATCGGGTGTTTCGCGGCCGCGTGTCGCCGATGCTGCTGAACTTCCTCAAGGTGGTGTCGAGCCACGGCCGGCTCGATTTGCTCCGAGCGATTTATCGTGCCGCGGTAATGAACCTCGACGAGCTGCGAGGGCGGGTGAAAGTGGAAGTCCGTTCGGCGACGCCGCTCGACGATGCGACGGCCAAGCACATCGTCGAAGAAATGCACAAGAAGACCGGCAGCCAACCGCGGTTGGTCGTCCGGCAGGATCCCAGCCTGATCGGAGGCGTCGTCCTCCGCGTCGGCGATACCGTATACGACGGCTCGGTCGCGACCCAACTAGAGCGGGTGCGGGCGGCCATGATTAACAGGAGTGTCCATGAGATTCAAAGCCGACGAGATCGCTTCCGTCATTCAGGCGGAGATTGAGACTTACGAATCGCAGATCGACGTTCGCGAGGTCGGTCGCGTGCTCGAAGTCGGCGACGGCATTGCGCGCGTGTACGGTCTGTCGGGCGTGATGGCCGGCGAAATGGTCGAGTTTCCCGGGGGCGTGGCCGGCGTGGCCTTCAACCTCGAAGAAAACTCGGTCGGTATCATCATTCTCGGCGATTATTTGAAGATCAACGAGGGGGATGAAGTCCGCAGCACGGGGCAACTGCTCAGCGTGCCGGTCGGTGATGCCGTCATTGGCCGCGTGGTCGATGGACTGGGCAATCCGATCGACGGCAAAGGGCCGATCGTTACTAGCGAACGCCGCCCTGTGGAAACGATCGCGCCGGGCGTGTCCGAGCGACAGCCAGTTCGCGAGCCGCTGCAAACGGGCATCAAGGCCATCGACGCCATGACGCCGATCGGCCGCGGCCAGCGCGAGTTGATCATCGGCGACCGCAAGACCGGCAAGACGGCGATCGCTCTGGACGCGATCTTGAATCAGAAGAACACCGGCGTGAAATGCTTTTACGTCGCGATCGGCCAGCAGGACGCCAAGATCGCCGGCGTGGTCGAGGCGCTGCGGAAGAACGGCGCGATGGACTACACGACGGTGATTATTTCCGGTGCGAGTGCGCCGGCCCCGGTGCAATACGTCGCGCCGTATGCCGGCACGGCAATGGCCGAGTATTTCCTCTGGAAGGGCGAACACGCGCTGGTCGTGTACGACGACTTGTCGAAGCAGGCCCAGGCGTACCGCCAGTTGTCGCTGTTGATGCGACGTCCGCCGGGCCGCGAAGCCTATCCCGGCGACGTGTTCTACTGCCACAGCCGCCTGCTCGAACGGGCCTGTAAGCTGAGTGAAAAGCTGGGTGGCGGTTCGATTACGTCGCTGCCGATTATCGAGACGCTCGAAGGCGAAGTGTCGGCGTACATTCCGACGAACGTGATTTCGATTACCGACGGACAGATTTACTTGCAGCCAGACTTGTTCTTCGCCGGTCAGCGGCCGGCCATGAACGTCGGTATTTCGGTGAGCCGCGTCGGTGGCGCCGCTCAGATCAAAGCCATGAAAAAGGTGGCCGGCGGTTTGCGGCTCGACCTGGCGTCGTTCCGCGAGCTAGAGGCGTTCGCCCAGCTCGGCACCGACCTCGACGCGGCGACGCAGTCGAAGCTCGATCGCGGCTACCGGATGCAAGAACTGCTCAAACAGGGGCAGTATTCGCCGATGGACGTGATCGACGAAGTGTTGAGCATTTACGCCGGCACCCGCGGTCACTTGGATAAAATTCCGCGAACCGACGTGGCCGATTGGGAAAAAGGCTTCCTCACGTTCATACGCGACCAGAAGCCGGAGATTCGCAAGAAACTCGTCGATACGCAAGATTTGGAACTCGACAAGACCACGAACCGCAATCCCGAACTGGAAGCCGCCATCGGCGAATACCAGGCGCAGTACGCGGCGAAGAAGAAAAGTTAGCAACTAGGATTCAGCATCCGGGATTCAGGATTCAGGGAAAGCCAGACGCATCCGTCAAGCAGCCCCCGAATCGCTCCAATCCCATCTCCTGAATCCTAAATCCTGAATCCCGACCCCTGCTCAATGCCTAATCCACGCGCTTTAGATAAACGTCGCAAGTCGGTCCGCAATATTCGCAAGATTACGCGGACGATGGAATTGATCGCCACCGCGCGATTCAAGAAGGCGATGGACCGCGCGCATGCCGCCACAGCGTATACCGAGCGGATGACGCAGTTGGTGCGCGATCTTGCCCAGAGCGGCGCGGAAGTGAAGCATCCGCTGCTGGCCGGACGAAGCGAAACGAAGACCGCTACGCTGCTCGTGCTGTCCGCGAATCGCGGGTTGTGCGGCGGCTACAACGGCAACGTGATTCGCGCCGGAGTGGAACGATGGGGGCAACTGAAGGCCGAAGTGCCGACGACCAGGCTCGAAATCTCCGGCAAGCGCGGGATCAACGGGTTCAACTTCCGCGGCCACAAGGCGAACGAGCGATTTACCCACTTCGACGACAAGCCGTCGTTCGAGGAGGTCGAGGTCATCGCCACGCGGTATCTCGACGCCTATGCGGCGGGAAAGCTGGATCGGCTCGACGTGACCTACATGAAGTTTATTAGCGTCGC
>JAJDEG010000269.1 GCA_029259895.1 Planctomycetota bacterium | reverse complement strand
TCGGCGACGTTGTCGATCGGCGGGGTCATCGCCTGCGGATGTCCGGCGGGACAATCGCAGTTCTCGAACATGTCGTACAGCACCGAATTGCGAATGATGATCGACGACGAGCTGACGTAAATCCACCGCAAGTGCGAGCCGAAGTTCGTGATGTCGTCGAGCAGAAGCTGTCCTCCGCTCACCACGCCGATCGAGCCGTCGTTCGCCGCCGTGCTCGGTTGGGCGAACTCGAAGTCGGCATGCGAGACGATATTCAGCGGCGAGTTCGACCCGGCCACGTGCAGTCCGCCCCAGTGCGGCGGCGCGAGACCAAGCTCCGGACGGATGTCGGCCACTTGCGCCGTGCCGGGCGTCGTCGAAAAGCGTATCCGTTGGTGCGGTGCGCCTTGCGCGTCGATGATGCCATTGATGGTCATCCGCGCGCCGGGATCGAAGAACACGCTCGTGCCGGGCAAAATATGCAGCGTCGAGCCAACCGGCACCGTCACGTTGCTCGTCACGCGGTACGGCCCATTCTCCGGCGACCAGGTGACGTCGCCCGTCAAATCTCCGCCGGGCACGATCGTCCCGCCGCCCGCGGTAATCTCCTGCGCCGTCATCGTGAAGTCGAAACTCACGTCGGAGCTACTCGAATCGTCTTGATGGACTTCGACGGCGATGGTGTTCACGCCGTCGTGCAGCAGACTGGCCCATTGCGGCAAACTCAAGTCGAGCGTCCGCGACGATTGTGTGTTCTCGCCGCCGGCGCTGGCTGGCGTGTTGTTGCCGATCGCGGCCGGAGCGGCCGGCATGTTGAAGCGGTCCAACTCCACGCCGTTGACGTACACCACCGCGCCGTCGTCGTACGTGACGGTGAAGGAGAGCGAATCGAACTTCGCCGCGTCGCCGGCGGGAATATCGAACGAGTGGCGGAAGTAGTACGCCAAATACTTGTTGTTCACGCCCGCGCCACTCGTCGCGCATTCGATGCCGGGCGCGGGGCCGCAATCGATCGTCGTGGCCTGATCGTTCTCGCCGTAACCGAGCTGCGCCGGTCCCTCGTCCCACGCCGAATCGTCGTAGTCGTCCTCGCGCCACGTGTCGCTCTGCGCGTCGACCGGCGGAAGGATGCCTTCGTCGTGATATTTCCACAACGAGCCGAGCGGTACGCTCACCGACGCGCCCGTCGCCCCGCCGGACGTGTCGTACCACACGTCGATATGCGTCGTGCCGATGCGATTGCCCGTTCCGCCGGGTCCGTCAAACGCCTCGACGACCACGCGATTGATGCCCGGATTGAGCGACACGCCAGAAGCCGACCACGTCCCCTGCCGCGTCGACATCGTCGCCGCCGTGCCGCCCACCAGCACGCTCTGCGTGTCGATGGCGTCGATCTCGCCCGACAGCGTCGCCGTGTTGGTCGTCGCATACCGCAGCCGATTCCAAGCCGTATCGAGCGGCAGCGTACTGCTAACCGTAAGTTGCTGATTCACCTGCGTCGAGAAAATCCAGTCGATCCGCTCGGCCATAAACGTCTTCATGCCGTCGATCGTCGCCTGCGGCACGAAACTGCCCAGCGCGTTGTCGAGCAACTGGCCAAATTCGCCGGCCGAAAGCACACTGCTGGCCAACTCCCGCATCTGCTGTAAATACCGCGGTGCGAATTCCGGGTGCGTAAGCAGGCGATCGAGGGCCGGCACGCCCGTCGCGCTCCAAATGCCATTCGTGTCGAAATCGACCGGCGTGTTGCCGCGGCCGAGCAGCGTATCGAGATCGCGCGGCACGAGCTTGAACCGCGTGTCCGTCACGCCGCGATAGAGCGCGTAATCGTCACCAATGCCGCTTTGCAGGCCCGACTCGTCGTTCGACAACAGCGCATCGAGGGCCAAATACCGCAGCCACTGGTCGACGTCGATCACCTGAGCGACGTCCGCCGCGAACGTCGCATTGGGCGCGTTGGTCAGCACGTCGGTCAGATGAATCAAATCGGTCCAATCGTCATCGGCTTCGTTCGTCCCCTTGGGATAAACTTTGCGATAGGCGTCCGCGTTTGTGCCGAGGTAGGTGAAATCAGCTTCCACGTCGGGACTGGGCCGCACGTCGCGCACCCCGCGGTACAGGTTGCCGTTGCCGTCGCCGGGAAAATGCTCGTCCGTGAAATCGGCGTCGAACGATTCCAGATGCAAGTACGAGCCGAAATGGGGCGACTGTCCCGGCGTGAGAATCGTCGTACCGTTGATCCGCAGTTGCACCGCCCGCGCGTCGGCCGACGCCAGCCCCGCCGCGGTCCACAACACGTTGCCGGCCATTTGCGACTCGGTGTCGCGGACGTTGAGCGTAATCGATGTGCGCCCGTCGATCGGGTTGTCGCTCGGCACATTGACTCGGTAATTGTTGAATCGGTTCTGCGCGGAAATGGTCACCCGCGTGTTGTTGCCGCGCAGCCGCACGCCCGTCGTGTAACGAACGTCGGTGTCGACGGTGTCGCTGGTAATGAACGTGGCGTTGAACTGCGCATCGCTACGGGCGTCGCAGCGGCTGTTCTGGTCCATGATGTTCGAACAAGTAGCCGGCGAACCCATCGCGTCGAGCTCCGCCTCGTCCGCTGCTTTCATCACGAGCCGATAGTACGGCTGACCGACGCCGTCGGTACTGTTATCGACCTGATAGAGCGCGTTGGCGGCTTGATCACTCGCCCCGCCGGCGTAGCTATTCGACGCGATCAGCGCCGCCAGATCGCTCGCCGCCAGCGGGCCGTCGAAGATGTACGCCTCGTCGATCTGCCCCTCGAAACCGCCAGCCGCGCTGCCGACGTCGCTCACCGTGCCGCCGATCGTGGCGGGCTGCGTGCTTTCCCAATTCGGCGTGCGGCCAACGACGAGCGAACCTTCGAGATTGCCATCGAGATACAGCCGCATGGTCGTCCCGTCGTAACTAACCGCGGCGTGATGCCAGGCGTTGTCGGTCACGATCGTGCCGCCGACGAGCGGATGATTCGCGCCCGGATTGGCGGTCGATATGTGTTCCTCGAAATCGGCGGCCAGCACCCAGTCCGGTCCGGACTGCGTAAGACCGAGAAAATAGTTCACGTCCGACAACTGCCCGTCGGCGTCGTTCTCGCGGCCTTTGGCGATCAGCGGCTCGGCAGTGATTCCGCCCGTGCCCGTGCTGACCGTCACGCCCGTCCCCGTGCGGCGGAACCACGTGGCCAGCGTGAACGACTCCAACCCCAACGGCGGCGTCGGCGTCACACGCGGCTCGACCACCACGCGGTCGTCGCTGCCGTCGAGATTCACTGCCGCACCAAACTGCCCGGCCGGCGAAAACGATGCCCCGTCGGCCAAACGTCCGTCGTTGCCGTTGCCGGTCAGGTCGACCGTCTCCGTGCCGACGCCCTCCTCGAACGACCAATGCCCCACGACGCGCGGCCCCAGCAGTGCGGGCGCCGGCCACGTCCGCAAGTTCGCCCCGGCGTCGCCAGCCTGCACGTAATATTCGATCACGTCCAGGTTGGTAAGCGCACGGGTGAAATCGCCGCCGGCGACCGGATTGAGCATTGCCCCGAATTGGCCGTCGCCCGCCGCGCCGTCGTCGTGCAGACCGTCGTCGAACATTGGCTTCGACGCGAACGTCGCCGCGCCGTCGATGCGGTAGAACAGCGTCGCCGCGATGCCCGCGGTCAGTTCGTCCGTCACGCGGGCCGTGACCGACACAACCTCGGTCGAACTGGGCACGGCCGGCGACTGGCGCACGTTACGGATCAACGGCGCGATATCGGCGTCGGCGGTCGAGTTCGCCGCGCCCGGCGTGCCGCCCCGCGTGGCGCTGGCCGCCCAATTCTGGCCGTTGTTATTCGACAGCGTGAGGCTTACGCGCTCCAGCGAACTGCCGCCGCCGTCGGCCGCCGTGTCCCAGACCCAGCCGCGATGATTGTGATCCAGCGATCCGCGCCGCCGCACGGCCCAGTCGCCTTGATCGGCGTAGCGGACCTGATCGATGCGATTGCCGCTCGCGTCGCGAAGGTCGATCTGCTCGCCCGTGTTCGATAGTTCTCCCGTCCAACCGCCAGCGACGTTCGCCACGCCCGGATGAGCCGCCTGAAATGCCGCCACATTCGCCGCCACGGCGAGATATTCCCCGGCGGCAAGCATCGTGCCCGCGGGAATGGTAAAGTCGACGCCGTCGGCGAACCGCCAGCCGCCAAGATCGACCGTCGTCCCGCCGCGGTTGTAAAGCTCGACGAACTCTTCGCTCGGCGCGCTGCCCAGCGGCCGATACATGATCTCCGTAATCACCACGTCAGCCGTTGGACTCGCCGTGGTCGGCCCGCCGTTCGTCGCGCCCGGCGTCGGCGCGAGGAAATACGTCTCGTCGTTCGTCCCCGGCAGCAAGCCATACGACACGTCGGCATACTGCTGCGGATACTCGCCGTTGTCGCTGGTGAACGACTGCACGACGGTCGCTCCGTCCGGATCGACCAGCGCGAGAAACTCGCCGTCGTTATCGAGCCGAAAGTTCGTATGCAGCGGCGCACCCAGCACGACGCGATTCTGATTCGACGCGAACACGACCAGGTACGCGCCCGGATCGAGCATCACGGCCGGAAACGTCCACTTCGGCAAATTGCCGGCATTGTCGGTCAAGTGCCAACCGGCCAGATCGAGCGGCGTCGGGTCGGGGTTGTGGATCTCGATCCAATCCGAAAACGCACCGTCGTCGTCGGCCTGCGTGGCGACGTTATCGGCCATGAACTCCGTAATCACCGGGTGGCCGGCCAGCATGATCCGCGGCTCGGCCGTTTCCAGCCGCAGCGACCGCGTACCGCGACGAACGCGACGCTGGGCAAGCGCAAGGGAGTCGAAACGCGACGACCGCGGACCGCGAGGCGTGGCAGCGGACATAAATGAGGTGTTCCTTGTGTAGTGCGAATTCGGGTGGTGCGATTTCCGTGTAGTGCATTGTCCAGCGAAGCAAGAACCGCGATCGAATGCCCGTCTATGTAGCGCTGATTCCTAGCGATAAATTGCGCCCGCGAGATCGCGTCCGCGGAGCGTTAGCGCGAAAATCGCAGTTCTGCGGCGATCGTGCGCCGCGCCGATCGCCGTGGCAAGCCGTGCCACGGATGAGGGAATCCAACTAATCGCAGCGAAGGGAGGTGACCGCTACGGCGAGCCCAGCTTGCGCTATCGTAATTCGTTCCCAATGATATAGTCAACTATTTCGCGAACAAACCAAGGCGCAAAAACGTAACACTGTGTGAATGAGCACATGTTACCGAGCCTCGTTGGCCGCAAACGTGCCCGCACGCGAAGTCGATCGCAACGCTCTCTGGTGTCCAGAAGCCGCCGAGCGCGTTGTTGCCGGTCGCGGCAAACGCTAGAATCCTCGACATTGAGGCAGCGACCGCGTGGCATCACCGCGCGCGATGTCGCCTGCTCTTTCCGATCGCCAGTTCACCACAAGGAGATTCCCCGGATGAAACGAACTACTTGCGTCGTGCTTGCCCTCGTCGCCGCTGTTGCGTTCCTAGCACCCGCCCAGGCTTCGGCCGAGGTCGAGGCGTCGAAGGAAATGCTGCACGGTACGTGGACGGGCAAGGTCACGATCGACGAAGCCGCCCTCAAGGCCGACGACAAGTTCAAGGAGATTCCCGCCGAGCAGGCGGACCTCGTGCTTGGGTTGCTCAAGCAGCAATTTTCTAAGATGAAGATGGACATGACGTTCAATGCCGACGGAACCGCGTCGGCCGAGATCGAAGGCCCGGGTATCCCGGCCAAGGACCGCAAGAAGGAAGGCACTTGGGAAGTCGTCAAGACCGACGGCGATTCGATCACCGTCAAGATTACGTCGAAGGACGAGGCCGACAAGGAAGGCCCCAAGGACATGGTCTTCAAGTGCCTGGACGAGAAGACGATGACGATGGGACTGCCCGGCAAGGCCGGAGCGCAGATGCCCAAGGGCATCGAATTCAAGTTTACGAAGAAATAAGCATGCTCTGCCGCGGCGCGCCGAAACGCGACGTGACGGAGTTCTCATGATGCATCGCCGCGTGAGCCGCGCTTGGAGACAAGTCGCGGCTCGCGTCGTTTTCGCAGTGGACGAAACCGACGACGTGTGAAAACGCGGGAAGGAGTGCAGCGTTAATCCTAAGATTTCGAGCTGCCGTTGCCGCGCCGTTACGGATCGGATCGTTCGGCGTCGACGATCGTCGCTTGCGGTTGCGCCGCGTCGCCACTGGCCGGCGTCTGCGCGTTCGTCGCCGGCGGTGCGACGGGCGGGTACGCCTGTCGCGATTCTGATTCGATTCGATCGTGCGAAGCCAGTCGCTCGATTCCTTCGTCGCGAAAACGAGCTTCCTTCGTCACCCACACAGGATGTCGCCCGCCGACGTCTTCGGTCGCCAGCGGATTGGGAATCGCTCGGCCGGCGAAGTTCGTGCCGCGATAGATGGTGCCGCTCTGAAACGGCCCGATGCCAAACACCCACACGTTCCGCGAGTTGCTCGTGAATTGGCTCACGCCGGACTGCCAAACCGGCTCGCCCGAAGTCCGATCGTAGGCAAACACGGCAATCTTAGCCACGCCCCGCTGCGACGTCCGCTTGGCGAACGGCAACTCCGGAATCGCCGAGGGCACGCCCGGCACTGGCGACAGCGATCCGAGGTTCGTCGCCGGCACGCCGTAGAGCAAGTCGTGACGATCCGTGCCCACCGTTCCGCTGCGGGCTTCAATAATGTATTCCGCCTCCTCGCGCTTCTCCGCCAATACGCAACCGCTCGCCAGAATGTGCTGCCGCAGCGTGCTAGTGAGATACTGCGTATCGTCGGCGTTGGCGACCTTCAAGTACTGCGAGTCGAAATACACTTTGTGTCCGGCGAGGACGCGAAAGTTGAGATCGCTCACCGCCCGATCGACGGCGTCGGAGATCAGCAGTTGCTCCGTCGCCGTCCGCGCCGTGTCGGTCGAGCGCGTCTGACCGCAACCGGCGAAAATCGCCAACAGCGCGACCGCCCAAAGGCGCCGCGGTCCCGGCGCCGAGTGAAACGGCAAACGAATCGAATGTCCATCGATCATCGTGGGCAGATCGCGCGAAGGGTCGAAAGAGTGGCTCACCGCCTACGGGATTGGCGGCATGCTGAACGCATCGGGGCGGGATTATAGGTACACCGCCCTGCTCGCCCAATACGGAATCCGCCGGCAGTGCTAGCAGCGCCGGCGTGCCCCGACGCGGGGAAATTGCGACCCGCAGCACCACGGCCAAGAAATCGGGCCCAAGAAGTCACAACCGTAGTTCACGGCTGGCCGAGTCAGCAGCGGCACTAGCAGCGGCGACGCACAGCCGTTTCAAATCGCTATTCGCCGCGTTGCACGCGGAGCTGCACCTTGTATTCGCCGGGGAACGGATAGCGGCCGACGTAGTCCGGCCTCATGCCGACACCGAACGTCAGTTTCCCGCTCTGCTTGGCGACGAACGACGCGTTCGAGCCGACCTTGATGTCCTTGCCCCGCGTGCCGATGCGTGCGATGAGCGTGCCGCCGAGGATTTGCGGGTCGGTCGAATGTGTGCCGAAGCGCGTCGAGCCGTCGGGCGACGACACGTAGGACGACGTACCCGGCGTGCGGCGAATCATGCCCGACGCACGGACGACGATCCGATCTCCCCTGCGGACGGATATGCCCGTCGTCTTCATCTTGGTCGCGGCGAGATTCTGCCCGGTCACGCTAAACGTCTTGGCCACGTCCTCGCGCTCGTCGTCGATTTGCCGCTCGACGGCCACGACATCGGCGATATCCACGTCGACCTCGCCGTAGCGGCTCTTGAATCGAAGATTCTGCGGCACGATACGGCCGACGATCGTGAACTTCGTCGTCCTGATGCGGTCCTTGCGAAGCAGCGGTCTCGTCGCGCGTCCGTCGACCGATTCGAGATCGGATGCGGCCTCTTCGATGCGGTGAAGCAACACTTCCACGCGTTTGGCTTGCTCGCCCTCGAGTTCGTCGGCACGCCGGGCAAGCTCGCCGGAGATCGCCGGTCCCAATTGTGTCAATGCGCGATCGGCGGCCGCGGCCACCGCCCGGTCGGCCGAAG
>JAJDEG010000268.1 GCA_029259895.1 Planctomycetota bacterium | reverse complement strand
GTATCTTCACCTTGAACGATCAAATTGGTCGCATCGTCGCCTTTTTCCTCGGAGGTAAACTGAATGTAGGCTTCTTCAATCTTCGCACCGGCGGGGATTTCGACGTCGGCAAACCGCAATCCGACGACCTGGTCGTCCTTGTCCTTGACCAGCTCTATGTCGGAACTATCGAGACGAACTTTGCCGTCTTCGTCCTCTTCGGCGTCGTCGGAACTGCTGGCGATGAGGAGCCCTTCTTCGAGCGATGGATCGTCCTGGCGATTTAGCGCGACGCGGATTTCGGCTTCGCCCTCGATGCCGGAGGATGCGACCCAAGGTACGCTGGCGTCGGCGAAGCGGCCCGCGTTTTGCAGGAAATAGCTGACCGCACCGGAAACTTCGATGGGGACTTTTGGCGAGGGAGCACCGCGGCTGGGGAATTCGAGCCACAGGGTTCCGTCGCTGGCACGCCGATCGCCGGGGGCACCAAGGTTGACGCCAATTTTTTCGATCGAGCCGCCGCGGTAGGCAAAATCGTTGCGGGTCCACATCTCGAGCTCTGGCATGTGGATGAAGCCGAGCGACGTCTGGTTCTGATAAGAACAGGTGCAGGTGCGGGTGTAATCGGGCGCGTTGAGCACGCCGTCGGCGGCGATCAGGTTCGAGCTGCAACTCGACTTGAACCCGCCGAAGTTGCCGACGCCGCCTTCGTTCACGAGATCGTAAAACCCGGCAGCGGCGCTGCGAAACGTGAGCAAATTCTCCGCGGCGACGGGATAGTTGCAGCCGTAGCTGCGAGCGTAGGACCAGGGAATCTTCTTGCCGGTGAGAGGATCCTGGCGATAAACGACTTCGCCGGTGAGCAATTCGTAGCCCTTGCCGCCGGCGAGAATGCGGTCGCCATGCAAGATCGGCGGGTCGGTGAACGTGACCGCCTTATCCCACAGTACGCGGCCCGATGCGCCGTCGTAGACGATCATCCGCTTGCCGTCCTCGCCGAGCGTCATGTCGCGCGAAGGGCGAGTCGCCTGGAGAACAACCTTATGCTCCGGCGAGTAGCTCAGCCAGGAGCCGAACACGTCGGTCGTTTTCTCCCATTTGGGTTTGCCCGTGTTGAGATCGACGGCCAGAAGGCGGGCGCCGGCCAGCGGCGGTTTTCCCTGACGTTTTAGTTTCTGCTCGATGTAGGGCGGAGCCTTGTCGAGGCAGAAGAGCGTGTCGTCGGCGACGGCGATGCCGTTGTGTAAGAAACCGTACTTGGCCGGCAGCCGCCAGATTTCTTTGCCGCTGAGTCGATCGAGGACGACGATCGCACGGCTGGCGACGCGATCGTAGTCCTGAAATCGCCATGCGCTTTTCTTGTCGCGCGTCTTGGGCGTTTCACCGTAGCTGGCGAAGCCGTCGCCGCCGACTAGTAGGTTTTCGTAAACGCCGATGAACGCCCAATCCGTCCGCGGATCGCTCTTGGCGGCGGCTGCCTTGCGTCCGCCGAGTGTGAACACGCCGAGCGCCTTGCCCGAGGCGGCGTCGAGGACGTGGCATTCTGGACCTTGGAGGATGTACACGCGGTCCTCGGCGGCGACGAAATTGGTGCCGCGAGCGTTGGCACCGGGGATGTGGACCTGGTTGTAGGAGGTCGAGAGCGGCGTGTCCTTGTAGGTTTCGTCGTAGTAGACGCCGAGGTTGCCGAGTCGCGGCATTTCGGCCTTCCACAGCACGCGGCCGGTGTACACGTCGCGAGCGGAGAGGGACGTCATTCCTTGAATGAATAGCCGGCCGCCGACGACTTGCTCGGGTGGGCCGTGGCCGTGCCGCGGAAGCACGTCCATGTTCGAGTTACCGCCGAACCACAACAGGCCGAGCGGAAGCCTTACGAGACGGTCGTCGGACTTGATCGTGTTGGCGAGGCTGCCGTATTGGTGCGTCCACGTCGCGGAACCGGGCAACGCACCGGGGCGTTCGAGCACGAGCGCTTCGGCCGTTTGCTTCCAAGTGGCCTTGGCCAACTGTATGTCGGTCGATTTTTCCAGCAGGAACGCGGCTTGATCGGCCTGGCTCATCGGCAGCCACGCTTTGCCGCCGTAGGGGCGGAGCGATTCAAAAATCGGACTGAGAAAATCGGCGCTGGCCGTCATCTGCGCGGCTTGCGGGTCGGCGACGATCACGAGCGAAGCCAAATATGGCGGCAAGTACAGGTCGCGCGGCGTGCCCTGACGAATGCTGATGCGGTTGCCATAGTGTCCGGTCGCATCGAAGCGCTGCCGGGCCTGCCGCACGACGGCCGGGTCGGGATCGAAGGCGATCAGCCGCATCGATGATGCGTCGAGCAGCGCCTGTAGCAAATCGCCGGAACCGACGCCAAAGACGAGCGCGTAACCGTCGGTCGTGCGCGTGCGGTCGAGAATTGCCTTGGCTCGTGTTTTCGCCGCGGTCATCGCCGCCGGGTCGGAAGTCAAGGCCGCCGCGTCCCCGACGGGCTCGGCAGGGACGCCGCGTCCGAATGCGAAGATTCCGCCTTCGGCGGTGACGGCGAACAGCTTGTCGTCGGCGGCCACGAGACGTTCGACCATGCCGGGCACTTTGAGGATGTCGACGACTTTCGCCGCCACGCCATCGGACGATTCCTCGATGACGGTGACCAGGCCCTTTCCGCCGGCGTAGAACCGCGATCCGGCTTTGATCAGATCGCCCGTGGCGTCGACCTTGAGCTTCCAGATCGCGCCGCGCTTGGCGGTGCTGGCTTTGTCGTCATCCTTGTCCTTGTCTTTCTCGTCGTCTGCCTTCGAGTCATCGCTGGCGTCGTGGTCGTCGTCGCTGTCGTCGTCTCCCGTCACCGAAGCGAGTGCCGATTTCGCTTTGTCAATCAGGCTCTTGCTGGGCCGGCTCTTGGCAGGCTTGAGGTTTACGTAGCGGTAGGCCTCGACCGAATCGCCGGATGCATACACGTGCGTCGGCGTGACGACTGGCTGGCCCAGTTTGTCGTCGTATACTTTGTGGCCCGTGACGAGATCGAAGACGCTGAACTCCTTCTCCCGTTCGTGACTCAGGAAGTAGTCACCGGCGGCCATCACATTCGACCCGCCTGCTTTGTTGTACTTGGCGAGGTGGTAGTAAAGCTGCTTGCCGGTGAGGCGGTCGAATGCGGCGGGTACGCTGCGGCCGCCGGGGACGAGCAACACCTGTCCGCTGGCGACGAGCGCGCCTTGCGGAGCGACGCCGGCGAAGGCGGGCGAATTGTGCGGCTGGTCGATGTACGTCGCGGACGTGGAATCGTTGAGCCAGCGGACGTCGCCCGTCTCGGCATCGAGCGCGTAGATGAACGTCCCCATGAACGGCCAGATGCTGGCGGCGAAGTACACCGTGTCGCCCACGACGACGGGACCGCCGCGGGCGGGCCACGTCGATATCAATCGTTCGTTGCCGAGGATCAGCCGCTCGCTCGGTCCGCCCCGTTGTCGCCAGACGAGCTGGCCGTCGCTACCGCGGACACAGTACAGAGAGCCGTCGTCGCTGGTGAAGTAGACATTGCCCTTATGGGCGACTGGGGGAAAGCGAACTGGACCATCCGTGTAATACGTCCACAAGATCAGGCCCGACGAAGTGTCGAGCGCGACGACCTTGTCGGCATCGTTGAAGCCGAGAAACATCCGCGCGCCAGCCACCACCGGCTCGAACGCCTTGTCGTAGGGCATCAAATCGCGATTGAGCGGGTCGTCCCAAACCGTCTTGCGGGGCGTGAATTGCCGCTTCCAGATCGCGTGGAGCTTGTCGGGCAAGGCGTCGGGAGCGGCCGCGGTGCGACCGGCGTCGTGCCGCCACATCGGCCAATCGCCGGCCAACGACGGCGCGGCGAGCGAAAGCCAAGCCAGCGAGAATACGACAGCGCGCAACGGGTGCCGACCGCGCAGCGCCGGAGGGAATCGTTCTTGCATGGTGGGAAGATTTAAGTGGGGTGAGGAGGGTGGAAGCGGAGGGGCTGCCGTCAACTCTGTGCGCTTTCACGGCGACGGCGCGGCCACCCTCCGCGTCGACGGCATGTTCTTCATCCTTGTCTTCTGGCGGGACCGGCGGAATCCGGCGACGATGATCGCCGGCGAGGGACGTTGCCTCCCATAATTCTGGGGTTTGGTCGAAACGCCGCCGCCGGGCATCGCCGACTCCTATCGTACTCATAACGTTGCCGGCGTGAAACTGTACCGAGGGAAACCGCCGGCATCGGCGAACGAAGGCAACGGTGACCCTTGCCCTAACGGCGGGGCAGGTCGTATGATGAGGCCGCACAGACGTTTACGTCGACGCAATGCCGTCAAACCGCCGTTAATTCACGGCCGTATCACGCGGTACAATTGAGCGGTCGCGTGGCCCTGCCGCCGTCGACCCAATTAGACGTCGACCCCATTTAGGCAAGTTTCCCCCCATCACGATAGGAGTCCCCCCGTGTCGCAAGCTGTTGCTCAGGATGCCAAGAAGCTGCCGTACAAAGTCGCCGATATTTCCTTGGCCGATTTGGGCCGCCGCCGGATCATGCTGGCCGAAAACGAAATGCCCGGCTTGATGGCGCTACGCGAGAAATACGGCAAATCGAAGCCGCTCGCCGGGTCGCGGATCGCCGGGTGCCTGCACATGACCGTGGAGACGGCCGTGCTGATCGAGACGCTCACCGCGCTGGGGGCCGAAGTCACCTGGAGCAGTTGCAACATCTTCTCGACTCAGGACGATGCGGCGGCCGCGATCGCCAAGACCGGCGTGCCGGTGTACGCATGGAAGGGCGAGACGGATGAGGAATTCGATTGGTGCATCGAGCAGACGCTGCATTTCAAAGATGGCAAGCCGCTGAATTTGATTCTCGACGACGGCGGCGACCTCACCGCGATGGTGCATCAGAAGTATCCGGAAATGCTCGGAGACATTCGCGGCCTCTCCGAAGAAACGACGACCGGCGTTCACCGCCTCTACCAGATGCACGCTCGCGGCGAGCTCAAGGTGCCGGCGATCAACGTCAACGACTCGGTGACCAAGAGCAAGTTCGACAATCTGTACGGCTGCCGCGAGTCGCTGGCCGACGGCATCAAGCGGGCGACCGACGTGATGGTCGCCGGCAAGGTCGTCGTGGTCGCCGGCTACGGCGACGTCGGCAAGGGCTGCGCGCATGCGATGAAGTCGCTCGGCGCGCGTGTGATCATCACCGAGATCGATCCGATCAACGCCCTGCAAGCCGCGATGGAAGGTTACGAAGTCACCACGATGGAAGAGGCCGCGTCGCAGGGCGACATCTTCGTCACCACGACCGGCTGCTGCGACATCATCCGCGGCGAGCACATGGAGGCGATGAAGAACGATTCGATCGTGTGCAACATCGGGCACTTCGATATCGAGATCGACATGGCCTGGCTGGAAGGGCAAGTCAAAGCCGGCAAGGCGAAGAAGCTGGAGATCAAGCCGCAGGTCGATCGATTCACTTTGGCCAGCGGGCGGTCGATCTTGATCCTCGCCGAAGGCCGTTTGGTCAACCTCGGCTGCGCCACCGGCCATCCCGCGTTCGTTATGTCGAACTCGTTCTGCAATCAGGTGCTGGCGCAGTTGGACCTGTGGCAGAATCCCGACAAGTACGAAGTCGGCGTGTACGTGCTGCCGAAGCTGTTGGACGAAGAAGTCGCCCGGCTACATCTGGCTAAGCTCGGCGTGAAGCTGACGAAGCTGACCAAGAAGCAGTCGGACTACGTGGGCATTCCGATGGAAGGGCCGTATAAGCCGGACTATTACCGGTACTAAGTAACGGCGAACATCCGGGCGGCAGCGATGAACCTGCCGAGCGGTCGACAGCGACTTAGCCGCGTCCTTGGGCAATGAGTATGGTTCGAATATGCCGCCCACCATCCTCATGTGCCCGCCGGATTATTTCGGGATCGAGTACGAGATCAATCCGTGGATGAGCCGCTCGCGGCCCAGCGATCGTCCGCTGGCCGCGCGGCAGTGGCAATCGCTCAGGGCGATTCTCGAAGAGGTCGGCGCGACGGTTGAAACGTTACCAGCGGTCGACGGGTTGCCGGACCTCGTCTTCACGGCCAACGCGGCGCTCATTTATCGCGACATGGCCGTGCTGGCCCGCTTCCGCCATCCGCAGCGGCAAGGCGAAGAGCCGCACGACGAGGCTTGGCTATCGGCGCACGGATTTCGTGTCGTACGGCCGCCGGAGGGC
>JAJDEG010000267.1 GCA_029259895.1 Planctomycetota bacterium | reverse complement strand
CGTTCGCCCGGCCGACGATCGTATTCAGCCATTGGTCGGCTCGATGCGCCGATGTAGCGACCGTGGCTAGGAGCGAGAATGGCCGCGTGCGGCGACCGTGAGCAAAACGTGTACGCCAAGTCCGTGCTCGTGCCCCAGTTCGCGTCGATCAGGCACTTCTCGATCCGCAGTGCCGCCCCGTCCTCGCGCCGCCACTGACGACCGAGCAGATCCTTGGTCAATCCATCGAGGCCGTCATAGATCGCTGCTTCCAGACCCGTCCCGGGCGCCACGTCGAGCAACCGCAGCCGTACGTCACGCAACGTGAAGTATTCGCATTTCTGGTCCGGATACGTCCCGTAGTCGAGCACGTAGCCGTCGAAGGCGTCGCTCCATGCGGCGACAACGTAGTACAGCGCCGCGCCCTGGATGTCGATGAACGCCGTGACGTGGTTGGCGCCGAGCGGGACGACGCATCGCGGCAGTCGGTTGATCTTCGCCGCTATCTCGTCAGCCGTCAGTTCGTCATCGAGCAGGGTTATCTCCGGCAGCGGCTCGTTCTGATATTCCGAAAAGAACGCCACGTCGCCCCGTTCCAAACGCAGGTTCATGGCGTGTTGCACGGCTGATAGCTCCGCGTCGTTGTACCGCTCGGGCCAGGCGATTTCGGCGCCTTCGTCCATCGCCACTTGGTTCTGGCGATAGAACTCGGTGGCCGTGCGGCCGTCGCCGCCGTTGCGCAACGAGTCGCGGCGAATCTCGGCGTACTTCGCCCACAACTCCTCGTTCGTCGGAAACTTGTAAATCAGCTTCGTTCGCTCGCCATACCATTCCGGGTGTCGTTCCCGATTGAGAATCCGGTCGGCCATGTCGTCGGGCCGGATCACTGTACAGCACATGATGCCGGCGATCTTCTTGCCTGGACCAGCCATGCCGAGGATGTCCCCCGCCACAATCGCCTCGCGCTCATGGCACTGCGAACGTGAACGTGCCGATTCGGTCGTCTGCGGGTCGTCGATCACGGTCAGGTCCGGCCGGATGATGGCACCGTCGGCGAGAACGTGGTGCTGGCCGCGGATGTCGCTGCCCTTCATGCCGCTGGTCGAGATGACAGCGCCGCCCGCCGCGCTGCCCGGAATCGTCGGCAGCACGATCCGATCAACCGACCATTCGATGCGGGTTGGTTGACCTTCAAACAACTGCCCAGCTTGCCGGTTGACAATTCGGCCCAGCTTGTGAACCGGATAGATGGCCTCCGGAAAATCCTGGGCGAGCAGTTCGTTCACTTCGAGGAACGTCTTGATCGTCGAGAGCAGCGCCTTAGCCCGATCCGCCGACGCCGCGATCAAACACACGAACCGCCGCTCGCCGGTGAGCGCCGCCCAAATGCAGGCGACGCAAGCCAGCGTGGTCTTGCCGCTGCCACGTGGCATGGCGTGGGCGAACAGTTCCCCTTCGAGCACTGCCCGCTCGATTTTCGCCATCGCCTTTAAGTGGTCCGGCGACCACGCCAGCGTGAATGCCGCAGCGAAGTAGGTTTCGCAAAACACCTTAAAACTGGCGAGTGCGGCGGAGCGGCGTTCGGGATCGGCAACGTCGGGCAGCGGCGCGATGTCACGACCGGACAGCGACAACGTGACGTTCCGAGACCGCGACTGCTCCCGCAGGGCATCGTAATCCGATGCGCCGGTCAGGCGCAAATCGCCATGCCGCTGCGCATACAGCCAGCCAACATACCGATACAGGTCGATCGTCCGGTCGCGGCCGATGCGATACCCGGCGCGCTGGCGATGACGGTAAAGCTGCCGGTCGTTGAGCACCTCGCCGAGCGGCGTCATATTCATCAGCCGCACGACTTCGACTGGCCGGAGATTGCGGGGGTCAGTCGCCAAGGCGGCTCATCTCCTGAATCAGCCAAGCGCCGAGATGGATCAGGTTCACGGTGCCGTCGGGGTTCTGGGGTGCGCCGGCGGCGACATCCGCCTGGAGCGTTTCGACCGTGGCACCGGGAGCGCCGGAACGCGAAAGCACCTGGGCGGCGTCCTCGATCGACAGGGCCAGCGGGGAGATTTGACGGTCGGGGGCGGTTGCCATCGGTCGTTCCTCCGTGCCGCCGCGCCGCACCGCGGGACGTGGTTTCTGCGGCCGCTGGGGGCATCGCTGCGCCCGTCAACGGCCCCGCCGGGGGCTGTCCGGTTTGCTGTCCGGTTTTGGGGGACGCGAATCGACGCAACCGTTTACTAATTATAGGCTTACGCGCCAAAACCGGACAGGTTTCCGGCGAAAACAACGTCTGTCCAAATGGGCCGCTGTTCCCGCGGGGGTATTTCGCAAAAAGTTTCCGCGGGAAGGAACCATTGGTTTCCTGTGGCCACACGTTGGCCCACGTTGCGTCGTCGCGACGAGTTGGCAACATTCGTCGCGCTCGTGCGCGCGTTGCGACACGTGCGAACGTGGGCGACGACGTTGGCGATTGTTTTTATGGCGAACTCTTACGCTTCCGTTCCCGTTGCCGCGTGCCAACACGACTTCAACCATGCTTGCTCGCTGGGGCTTAGCACCAAGTCGCTTGGACGGCCGTCGGTGATCTCGTATTCCTCATCCCAGCCCGAATCGCCGCCGCGAAGAATGCCGCGCTTCGTCGCACGGTCGACGATTAGCACCCACTGTTCACCGTGTTCGTTCTCGAAGTAGCCGTGGTAAGTATTCGCCTGGTCGTTGACGACATTCGGCGGCGGTCCGCATTCCCCGACGTGAACATTGTCTGCATGAAAGACGAATGAGGCGACCGTGGTTATCATGGAGGCAATTCTCCGTAGTGCGAGGTTTGATTTGGCACGACGCCGACAATTCTATCATCATTCGAAGGAACGACGCTCCGCCTTCTTCCCCGTGAATTGCTCGAAGCGTTGAACGATCACGTCGGCGTACAAGCAGTCGATCTCCATCAGGAATGCCCGGCGTCCGGTTTGCTCCGCCGCGATCAAAGTGCTGCCGCTGCCGCCGAATAAATCGAGAATGTTCTCGACCTTACGCGACGAGTACTGCATCGCGCGCACGGCAAGCTCGGTCGGCTTCTCCGTCAGATGGATCGTCTTGGTCGGGTTGATCTTCTTGACATGCCATAGGTCCGGCACGTTGTTCGGGCCGAGCCAAACGTGAGCGGCGCCTTCTTTCCACCCATAGAAGCATTGCTCGTGCGCGGTCATGAAATCTTTTCGGCAGAGCACCGGGTGCCCTTTGTCGCACACGATCGACTGCGAGAAGTACAGGCCGCACGCCTTCAGGGCAGTTGGATAATTTGCCAGGTTGCTGAACCCGCCCCAGATATAGAAGCCGCGACCGGGCAGCAGCACGCGGGACATGTTGCCGAACCATGCGAGCAGCAGCTTGCTGAACTCCTCGTCGGAGAGAAAGTCGTTCTTCAGCGGGCGGTCTTTGGCGCGCAGCTTCTTCTGCGTCGGCTTGGACTTCTCCGGATGCCGGGCCACGTCGAGTTTCTGGTGATGCGTCGTGCCTTGGAATGAACTGAGGCCGGCGGCGATCGCGTTGTTTGATCGCGGCTCGACCTTCACGCCGTATGGCGGGTCGCTGCAAACGAGGTGGATCGGCTGTCCGTCGAGTAGCCGATCGACGTCCTCGGCTTTCGCGCTATCGCCGCACAGTAACCGATGCTCGCCAAGAATCCACAGATCGCCCGGCTTCGTGATCGCCTCGTCCGGTGGCGCGGGCACGTCGTCGGGGTCACACAACCCTTCCGCCACGTCGCCGCCGAGCAGTTTAGCCAACTCGTCGCCGTCGAAGCCGATCACGTCGAGATCGAACTCCGCCGACTGAAGTTCGCTCAATTCAAAGGACAGCAGGTCGTTGTCCCAGGTGGCAAGCTCGTGCAACTTGTTGTCGGCGATCCGGAATGCCCGAACTTGTTCGGGCGTGAGATCATCGGCGCGAATGACGGGAACCTCGGCCAGGCCTTCCTGCCGGGCGGCGCGAACGCGCGTGTGACCGGCGATCAGAGAGCCGTTTTTGTCGACGAGCACCGGGACTTTGAATCCGAACTCGCGGATTGAGCGGGCCACAGCCGCAACAGCGGCGTCGGAGATTTGCCGCGGGTTGCCGTCGTATTCCTTGATCCGGTCAATTGGCCACATTTCGATTTGCATCGGAGCGCACCTTGGCACGAGGTTTGTGCTGGTGAACTCCGAGATGCGGAGCGCGGCCTCGAGGGGCGGCGGAAGACCGCGATGGTCTTTCACTAGGCGTGTGACGCAAGTGTATTATATCTAGATTCGCGCCTTGGGCGAGACGGAGCGAGCATTGCGAACCATACTTTCAAACCTTAATTCGATGCAGTTCGACGGAATTCTGCGGGGAACGATCCATGACCAAAGAAATGCCGAACATCTATCCGCAGTTCGACGAGACGAACGACCTTGACGAACTGCTTGAGCGACTACTTCATGATCGCGACGACCGTGCCACCAAACAGACGGAGGCTCATGGATTCTTGTCTAGCGCCGCCGTCGAGCGATTGGTTCGTATGGCGTACTTTGCGGGAATGACTCTTGAGGAAGGAAAGTACGCACGATTTCGCATTACGGTCGCCGCGACGCACCACGGCAGAAAAATGTATGCCGACGGAAGCGAGATTATTCCATTTGCGGAACCACAACAAATCGATGACGTTCATGCACTTTGCCGCCTAGCCGCAAGCATGCCAAGCCACGACTTCGCGCTCGAATTTGAAGAAGTGCGGAGCGAAGGGCAATCTACGCTGCAGTGCATCGGAATCCGCCGCGCTTCCATTGACTTTTGGTCAATTGACCTGTTTTCGCCGTCGCCTTGGCACGACGGAGTTCCCGAAGGGTTGATGATTCGCGTCGATGGGCCTGGGTTCATCCGCGTCACGGAACGGCATCACGTGTATTCGCTTCGCCCTGGAAACTTAGTCGTGATGGGGAACTTCCCGATCCACCCGATTCAACAATGGCAGGACGACATTGTCGCCGCGTATGCGAATGGCGACGACGAGGTCAGGGCAATGCTCGGCATTGTCACGTCGGGATGGAATGAGATATTGAGAATCGCCGCAGAGAAACGCCGAGGGGCCTGTTTTCTTATACTGCCGACTGCGGCAATAAATCCAACGGATGTCGGCGAAAGGTACGGACTTCAGCTAAAAGTCCCGACTCAGGGGCCGGACTTGGGCCGAGAAATGTCTGATTTCATAAAATCATGCTTCGTTCCAGGTGACACGGCATCGGACGTACTTCGTGCAAAAGCAACGACGTGGGCGCGTGGCAGATCAAAGCTTATGACGACGGTGGAGGCGCTCGCGTTTGTCGCCGGAGTCGACGGATGCACCGTGTTTTCACGCGACCTACGATTGCTGGGATATGCCGGAAGAATAGACGTTCCGACGGAAGATCCTATGCGCCAATTGTTGGATTTCGCTAACCATGACCAGCCAATCGATCCGGCAGTGTTTAAACGCACTGGAACACGGCACTATTCTGCCTATCGTTTTTGTGATCGCTACGAGGGTGCTTCGGGTTACATCGTCTCTCAAGACGGTGATGTAACGCTTTTTTGGAGCCAGCGAGATAGTGTGCGTCGCTGGCAGCCCTACTGGCCGTATTCGAGTAGGTCGGACCATTCCTAGGATCAGCGTTGCGCAGAAAATCCGCTACGGTATACCGCCACCCTCGCCCGCCGGCCACGCCGCTCGACCAGCCGGACGACGATCTCCACGCCGCCGATCTCGACGGTCCAGTCCTGGCCGGGCGAGAGCCAGGCGTGGACGCGGTGGGGCTTGGAACCCATCACCGGTTGCTGATCGGTGGCCTTTGTTGGTCGCTCCGTCATCAACGATGCCCCTTTGGTCGCTTTCGTCGCATCTCCGCACGGCCGTCTTGTGGACCTTTGGTCGCTTAAATCGCTTTTGTCGCAGCCCTAGCCAATTGCAGAATTCGTCCTCCGGCCTACTTCGGTCGCTTATGTCGCAGTTGCTCCTGCCGCAGAATCTGGTCACGTTCACGGATGAGCATCCGGGCCTTCGTTGGCGGGTCGCAGTCCATGCAGCGACGACGATCCCTTGCGTCCCACCACGTCATCAGCGCCCCGCATGACGGACAAGGAACGATCTCGTCGGCGTCCTCCCAGGTCGCGTCGGTCGTCTCGTCGCGGGTGTCGCCGGCAGAATCTGCTGGGTACGGCTCCCAGGCCGACGTTCCCTTGTTCTCGACCAGCACCATCCTTGTGACCGATCCGCTCGGCTTCGGACGGCAAGCGGCACACGTGAGAACTCCAGATTCGCCCCGCCATGAAATAGCGCAACCACAGCGCGGGCACGGAGCCGTCGCTTCGAGCGGTTCCGCCTCAGCCGTCTTCCGCCTCGCCCGCTGAGCCAATCCCAGGTATCCGCTCGCCATTTTTCAAATCTCCACGTGATGCGACAAAAGCGACATAAGCGACAAAAGCTCCGGCCGGGTGCCCCAAACCACCCTTATGTCGCTTCGGTCGCAGTGTTCTTGGCCCGCCAAACCTCGACCGGGCGGCCGTCGGTCTTCTCCTTGATCGGATCGAGCACTAGGCTGTGCTCGCGTAACAGGACTAGCGCCCGGTCGATGTCCGCGGCGGACCTGTGCTTCCCGAACAGATCGCGGATCGCGGTTCGGCTGAGTCCCTCGTGGCTGGCATGAAGCGCTTTCAGGATCGCGTCGGCTGTGGGATCACCGAGCGCCGACCCGAAAATGTAGCTGGCCGAAGCCTCGCAGTAGTCCCAGAGTGCGAGTGCGGATTCCAGGTGATCGCCGCGGATGACCGACGAGCAGTCGAGCAACGCGTAGATCATCGCGAGGCGCATGACCTGGGCCTCGGCACGTGATGTCACGGCACCGAGCAGGCCGGGCTTGCCGTCGCTCAGCGTTGGGTAGACGGCGTGCCATATCTCGCTGGCGTCCGCATCGCGCGCCATGCAATCGACGTTGGCGGCGAACTCGATGGCGTCGCTGAGGCGGCGGACGAGCGGCCCGAAGTCCTCATCTTGCAGGTGCCCGCCATCCGGCAGGCACTTCGACCGCTTCACGCAAAACCAAAGGAATCGGTTGGCAAAACCGTTGGCCATATCGGTTTCAGTGATCTCCCGGCGCAGCTCGTCGCGGGTGATATGTCCGACGATGCTGATGTGGGCACCGGTGGCGACGGCTGGTGAATTCTTGGTCAGCGTCCGGAGATTACCGGTGTCCCATGCCTGCCGCATGATGGCCGACAGTGTGTTTCGCTCCCGGCTCATCACCTTCAAGACGCTGGCGAATTCGCTTTCGAGGGTGAGCAGACGCTTGTCGGAGACGCCGGCATCGACCTCGACCTCCTGGTAGCCGACGACTTGCGCGTTCTTTCCGCGGCCCTCCCGGATCGGCTCTCGTTTGAAGGTCGGATCGCGGACGGCCCAGATCAGGCCTTCACCGCTGGACAGACCACATTGGATACGGTCCTTTTGCCACGTCGGGTCGATGGACTCGAATACTCGCCGCACGCGACCCGCAGATGTTCCCTTACGCCCCTTGGATGTCTTTCCGACTAAGCAGATATCAAGGTTCGTGTAATGTCGATCCGCCTCGGCCACGAAGTGAGCAGTTCGGTCAATTGCGTTGCCGAAGCAGACGAGAAACTGTGACAGGATGGCGACCGGATCGGCCTCGCTATGCGGCTCGATCAGCCGCACAACGTCGCCGGCCAAGCCGCGGAGCGCCGCCTCATTCGGCGGATCGGGCCACGGATCGTCCTGGTCTTGGCCGTCTTTGTTTTCCTGTGTGCTGCGACATAAGCGATCTAAGCGACCAAAGTCCCCATTGCCGGACGGCTGACGGCGCCGAACAACGTGATCGGGGCGCGGCGTGCCGTTACCCTTGAACGCGGAGCGAACCTTCTTCGAGATCTCCGTTTCGCCAAGTGGCTCTGCGTTGCGCAAGTCCCAGGTACGCACGAGTGCGAGAATCTCTGTCTCGGTCAGGCGTAGTCCCGTATCCTGGACGATGAACGAGACGAGATGACCAGCCAAGTTGAATGCCGAGTCGTCACGGCATCCTTTGGACTGGCCCGGCACGGCCGCGACGTAGCGCGTTGCCGCCTGCATAAGTAGTTCGTGATCACTGTTCCGAGGCGAACCGGCCAGAACGACGGGTGCCCGGTTTGCTGTCATTTTTTCGGCGGCCGTCAGTTTCTCAAGCAGCCATGCTGGAAGTGGGGCGAACGCGATCTCACCTGGGCCTTTTCCTGTTTCCCACGAATACCACCGGCCGGAAGCGTGAAACGACGGAGCGACGACCACGTAGCCACCGTCGCCGCGAACGTCGAGACCGGGCGGCCAGCCGCCTTTGCCGCCGGTCCGGTTCTTGATGTGGACACCTGGGTGCAAAAACATCCTGTGGCAACCGCCGTCGGCGCCGCCCGTAAGTGACGTTACCGTTTCCGGCAGAACGCCGTGTTGCTTCTCAAGATCGGCAAGCGTCTGGTCGCCACCGTGCCGCGGGTCGTTGTCGATGACGACAAGGTTGGAGACGGCGCCCGTGGCGATGGCGACGTTCGCATCGGGCCAACGCTGCCACCAAGCTCGAATCGTTCGCTCGTCTGTAGTGGCGTCCTTCAGGCCGTTATTCGTCCGCGGATGCTTGGCCACGCGATCACACTTCGGATCGCCGCAGGTGCATTGGCCGTCGTCGACGGTATGCACCGGAAAGACATGCAAACCGATTGCCGCATGCTTCAATGCGGCCGCGAGCAGGGCGCTCGACTCGCCGCTAGGCGCAATTTCGCGTATCATGAATCCGCTCTCCTATTCGCCTGCGCGCTCGATTGAGCCCGACGCGCAGGCGTTTTTCGTGCGCTAGACGCCCGCCTCTCGGAGCGCTCGTTCTGCTGCTCCGATCGCCCGTTCGCGCTGCCGAGGCGTGCGCGTCGGGACCGGTTCATCCCGGTCGGCGGCGGTCAGCCGATCTGAGAATCGCTGTAGTGCCTCCCGGCTCGTGTACCTCATCGCGCCGACAAGGCATGTTTCGAGGCGAACGCCGCGGACGCCCTTCATCGCCCATCGCCAGAGCGTCGCCACACTGGGGCGACGAGGCAGAAGTTTCGCGGCATCGGTCAGCGGGATCGTCGATTCGTTTGCCAAGTCGATCATGTCATGCTCTCCGAAGTGAAGAATTGCAAAGCATGACTTGACGATACCCGTCGCTGCGCAGCAAAAAACTGCGCACGAAAGAGCACCGTGCCTGCGCAGTTTTTGCGGACGAATTCGTCCGACATTTCCGAGCGAAATGGCGGCGAAGTTCTTTCGGTCTTGGGTCGGGAGTTCGGTTTTCGACGGAGCGTGCGGATGCGTGACTGCCGGAATCAGCCCTGAGGACGCCGACGGCATGTGGCAGAATGCCGCTAAAAACCGAGCGGGACGCCGTGCTCGTGAGTCGGGGGAAAAATCCGCCCGTTGACCGCGCGAGATCACAAACGCGAAAACTGCGCGGCAGAATTCAGAATTATTTTTGCTTCCGCGGTCGGCCGGGTGGGCGAGGCTCAGGAGGCTCGATGCCACGTAACCTGCAGTAGCGATGTATGTACGACTTGACGCTGTTCGCCTCGTTTAATCGTTCCGCCAGGGCTTGGAACGGCCGGCCTTTTTTCGCCTTTAGCGCGGCAAGAATCTCTGGCCAGGTCAATCCCAACTTGCACTGGGCGTAAAGCCAGTCGCCGCACGGGTCGGATTTTCGAGTTTCATCTTCGGCGTCTTGGGGTTCGGCGTTCTGTCGATCTCGTTCAGACTCCTTTTGGGCCTCTTCCTCAATCAGCAATTCACCGGCGGCAAAATATTCCTGCTGTATTTGGCCCCAAAGATCTGGAGGCAGCTTGGGGCGAATTCGCTCAATCATCTTCCACATCTTTTCATTCATTTCGATCGCGATGTCGGCATCTGGCCCTTCACTTTCTGCGGCCATGCGATCGGGAGCCACCTCGGCAGCATAGTCTCCGCAGAAACCTTGCCAGATCTCGTCCATCCACATCCCAAATCCAACGGCGGCCTCGTGTGCGGTCGGATAGGATTTTCCGCCAACGAACACCGGCGGCAACTTCAATGCAACGGCTCGCTGTACGTTGTAGAGTGCGTCCGAATGGGACTCGATGAATTCAAAGTCTCGCAGCCCCTTGCGAATGAATTCGATGCAGTGGTGGTCGGCCAGTACGTCTGTTTGGGCATCGGCTCGCCGTTGGGCCTGGCGAACGGCCGGACTTAGGGAACTCGTCGTATATTCCGGCGGGGATTCGTGCTGTTCAACGATATTGCGGGCGTTGCCGCCAATCGTCTCCGCAGCATTGCGAAGGAGTGCCAGCGCGCGAAAGGGGCAATCCGGAACTTCGCGCTCGTCGTCAAATGAGCTCATAGAACCACCGTCCGCTCAAGAAGCTGGGCGGCAAGCCGACGCCGTGCGGACGGTGGTTGCACGAGCGCCGGCTTGCCTGGGCGGGAGCGACCCGCGAGCCCGGCAATAACCTCAGTTTAGCCGATCTTGGCCGCGATCTCGACAGCCTTCTGCTGATCCGCCTCGGCGTAGATCTCGGTGACCGCCGCTGTCTTGTGACCGAGAAGGATACGGGCGACCTCAATGCCGTACTGCCTTCGGAGCGTTGTCGCGTGGTTGTGGCGAAGTTGGTGTGGATGCCAATGAGGCACGTCCGCCTTCTTACAACCACGGGAGATCGCCCGGCGGTAAGCCGCGACGTCGTAGCCATCACCCGGCTTTCGTTTCGGCGTAACCTTGCGATTCGTGCCGGGGCGGTTGCCGTATGCCAACGGCGTGACGCGCGATCGGCTCCGCTCGTTTATCTTGGCAGCGACGGCGTCAGCGGGCGAGAACAGCGGCGACTCGAAGCTCGGCTTGAGAAAGCGGCGAACGATGTGTTGCGCCTTCGGACCCAAATAGATGCGCCGCTCATGCCCGCGCCACCGGTTCTTGTGCGCGGCGGGGCGATAAACCCAGACATCGCCTGCCATGTCGATGTCGCTCGCCCGCATCGCGACAACCTCGCCGCTACGCATGCCTGTAAGGCGTTGCAACTCGATCATCGCCGCGACCGGTGCCGAGACCCTGGCTATTACCGCGTCGACGAACGCATCGGGAACGGGTTTGATCGGCTCGCTTTCCTCCGCGCTTGATCGACCAAACTTCAAGCCGGCGACTGCCTGCAAACCGTGAAGCACCGACGTCGGAACCAGTTCGTTCTCAACCCCCCATTTAAAAATGCGCCGAAGGCGCCCGATTTGATGATTCACGCTCGTGCGAACCCAGCCGCCTTCGATCATTCTGTCTCGAACGGCCTTCAGTGCGATGGGACCAAAATCGGCGACGAGTGTCCTGCCGTAAAGCAGCTTGAGCGGTCGCATCGCGATTTTCAGGCATTCCACTTCGCGGGTTGGCCTGTCGTTAAGCACGTAATAGCCTTGGGCAAACTTCAAGTAGCTTGCCAACATCTCGTTGATCGTCAGATCGGACTTTGTACGTTCGCCGAAGGCCGGACGTCCGCTGGCCACCCACTCCGTAATCAGCCGGTCATACTCCAACCGGCTGGCCTTTGTGCCGTACGGCCCGAGGTAATGATGCCTCCCGGCGAGCGTGACGATTGCTTGGCCGGACGCCTTGTGGCAACGGTACTTAGGCAGAGAATTCGACAGTTTTGGCATGGCAACGTTTCTCCGTTGTTTGCGCAAAACGGTATTTACCGTTTTGCGCTCGGGAAAAACGCCGCACTGCCGACCATCGGCAGGTATCGTAAACCTTTTATTCGGCGGTATTTAGGTCAAATCGGGGCGAGAGGATTCGAACCTCCGACCCCCTGCTCCCAAAGCAGGTGCGCTAACCAGACTGCGCTACGCCCCGGTTTCTGTCTTGCGTTTCCGCCTGATCGGACACGTATTCTACGCCGCCGGTTCGTGTGCTGTCCATGCGTGGCTGGCAGGAAGGGGGGCAGAGTGTGAGCGTCTCGATTGTGGGTGGAAAATTGGGTCTATTGATGGCGTGTTGGCAATTGGGGGGTGAATTTGCTTTCAATGAGGCCGACGACGAACGCGCGCCAGTCGGAAAGAGATTGAGTTGAGCGACGACGAGCGGCAGTTGGACGAGCGGCAAAAAAAGGGATGGGTACGCGGGCGCTAGCTTGGTTTGCGAGCACTGTAAGCACGACGCGCGATTCGTCGAGCGGCGGCCGAACACGTACACGAGCCTCGTCGGAAACATCCGCTTGGACCGCTGCTACTATCACTGTTTCTGGCACGCCAAGGAACACCTGGTCGAGCTTGCCGAAAGCTTGTGGCCGGAGAACGAGCCGCAACGAAAAGCGTGGCTCGACGAGCAATGCCCGCTGCTGAAGCGCGAGGGCGGCGCGGCGGTGTTGGCGGTGCTCGAAGCGCTCGACGTGTCGACTCGCAGCGCCGCGGTTCAAGACGCACATCGGCGGCACAGCGGCTACTTCCGCAACAACGTGCATCGGATGGACTACCCGGC
>JAJDEG010000266.1 GCA_029259895.1 Planctomycetota bacterium | reverse complement strand
GGTGTGAATACGACGCGGTGAAACGGCTTGCCGGTGATCCTTACGCGGCTTGCGCTCGTACCGGTGAGCAGCGCAACCTCGGCACCGGCAAGGTCGAAGCCTTGCACCATCCACGGTCCGAGGTGATCGCCGTCGGCGATCGAGAACGAGACGTCGTCGGTGACGGCCGCCAAACCGTCCGTTGGGGAGAGAAACCGCATTTCGACGGTCGCGTCGGCATTTCCGCCTGCCGCCGTCTGGCTGCCGTACAACCAATCGGGAGCGGTGGCGGCAAACGGGGAAGGCCCGAAAACGAATAGGCCCGCTCCATCCGTTGCCAACCGCACTCCGCTTGCCAGATATCGATCGCCTGCCACGGGGCGGACGCCGGTGCCGCCTAAGTCATCGAAGTTGATGCTTTGTATCTGAGCGCGCGCAGCGTCACCCCAGGCGCAAGCGCACAGCGCAAATGAAACGAAAGAAACCCGCCGCCAGAACCCTTGCATGTATTGCCTCGTGACGAAATGAACAACAATCCGTGTGAACTCACGCGATTGGTTTCGTCACTGGCAAAAAATGGCGGCTAAAGATAGGGATACAGTCCGGACCGCCGCCCGCAACAATCGGGCGGAATCCCACTTCGTCGGGCGATCACGAGAACGCCACGCAATCCTCGTAGTCTAAATCCGCGCACTATCGATTGCAAGTACCCGGTCGAAATCTGGGCCGACGAGCGGCGATTCGCGGTACGTAGTGAAAGGCGGCAGCTACGACGGCTTGCCGGTGCGGTGTCGCGTCGCCCGCAATCGGCCCAATCGTTAATGTCGCCCTAAACCTCCCGTTTTGACGACTCGCCGTCTTCGTTGTATTGTTGCGAGTCGCGAACGCCGCCGCGTGCCGTTTTGCGACGTGTTGATTTACTGCCTCACCGACCAAAGGAGTTGGCACGGGGCGCGCCGCAAAGATTTCCCGCCTAACTGCCGCTCGAACGGCCGTAGCGACGGCGGAACCACACTATTCCTAATTCCTTCCGCAGGGGGACATGCGTCATGGTTCGTTTCATCGCTTTCGCCGCGATCGGTTGCGTCTCGCTTATTTCCAACGCCTTGTGCGTCGCTTCGTCGTTGGCAGCCGATGCCAAGACCGTTTCCGCCCCATCCGCATGCGACAACGCAGCAAGTGGCGACGGGGTCGAATACGTCGAGAAGACGATCTGCGTCCCCCAGTGGGTCGAGGAGGTGCGCACGGTCAAGGAGACTTGCTATAAAAAGGAACTCCGCGAGCGGGACGTGACCAAATACCGCCAGGTGAAGAAGACCAAAACGCTCGAATGCAAGCACACCGTGTTTGTGAAGGTCAAGAAGCCGGACGTGCAGAAGATCGACATCGCCAAACCGGTGTCGAAGTGGGTCGAGGAAAAATACACGGTCATGGTGCCGCATCAGGAGGTTCGCAAAGGCACGCGCAAAGTTTGCCGCCCCGTGCCGGGCTGTTGCGACAAGTTCGAGACGGTCGAAGAGCCGTACGAGTGCGTCGTGACCGTCTGCAAGCCAGAGGAGCGGACCTGCAAGAAGTTGGTTTGGGAAACTCAACACGAGGAAAAGGTCATCACCCGCGAGATTTGCACGATCGAACCGAAGGTGATCGTCAAACCGTATGAAGTGACGGAGTGCGTCTGGGAACCGGTCGTAACGAAGGAAACCTACGAGGCCTGCGTTCCGTATACGGTGGAGAAGCAGGTGACCGTGAAAGTTTGTAAGATGGTGGCCAAGACGGTTCGCGTGCCGAAGTGCTGCAACTAACGCTTTGTCGCTTTGCAGCGAAGGCGAATCCCGGACGACAAATCCAGAACGGCGAATCCAGCTCGAACTGCCCATTTGAAACGAGTCGAACGTGGAAAGCGGAACTTGGATCGTCGTCGGAAGCGTCGTTGTCGTGGCGTTGATGGCATACTTCTGCCGTACGCCGCGATCGGCCGACGCCGGTGTGGAATCGCTGAGTAAACGCTGGTTCGGCTGAGGGCTAGTCGTCTAACCGGCCCTTGACCGGCTGCCGGGCGTGTTTCATCATTGCTTGATGAGCGACGAGAGCGTATTGTAGCGCCGTCGCTCCGCATCGCCGGTAGAGTACCCGGCGCGGCGTTTTGTACGACTTGAGACTTAAGAGGGTTAACGCAGTGACGATTGTCAGAGTTGGATCGAATCAGAAGTACGCCAACGGCTGGGATCAGGCGTTCGGCAAGGCCAAGGCGACGAAGAAGTCCGCCAAGCCCGCCATGAAGAAGTCGACCGCAAAGAAAGCGGCCGCCAAGAAATAACCGCAAGAAATAACCGGCCGCAGTTTCGCGAGCCGGCACAACAACGCCGGCTAATCGTGCCGGTGAGTCGTTGCGCCCCGGTGAATCGGCGCGCCCAAAAAACCGGCCGAACGACGTGCCGTCCCTCCGTGGACGGGATCGTCTTCCAAAGTGCCCTGGACTGGAATCGAACCAGCAAGGGATTTCTCCCACATGGCCCTCAACCATGCGCGTCTGCCAATTCCGCCACCAGGGCAGTGGACTCGAACCGCACCGTCATCGCTTTCGCGAATCGTTATTGCCAGAGCAAAACACGACGGTGGTCGCCCACGGCCGGCAGCGGCGGGGGGCATGAACTGAGTCTAGCTTGTGCGTCCGGAGCGTCAAGGGCGGGCAAAACGGACGCGATCGCACGCTCCGCGTGAGCTTTCCCAAAAAAACCGTAGGAGGCGAATCCGTTCGCCGATTCAGCGTTTTCTTCAGGCGCTCGGCGAAAGGATTCGCCTCCTACAGTTCCGCAGCGCCTTTGTCGGCGGACCGCCTAAGCGGGCCGTTCCACGCGGACGTGCGCCACGCCGTTGGCGAGCAACCATTCAAGCCAAACCTCTTGTTCTTCGCTGATCTCCACTTCGGCCGACTTGCTCGAATCGAGCGGCGAAACCAGCGTCAACACGCCGTCGTCGAGCCAGCGTCGCGCGTTGTCTTCATGCACCCAGTACTCGCCCGATGGCAATGCAGGCACGCCGCGATCGCCCGGCGGCGTCATGAAGTACGTCACGTCCTTGCGAAACCGATCCGGCATCACGCACGGCGGAACATCCTCGCGGCCAACGGCAATTACGCGAATCGACATGCGATGAACCGGGAGTTTGAAGGGCCAACGGTCGGGTGTGGACGAAGCAGCAGAACGATCCGATCATAGCACGAATTACCCTGAGTGACGAAGGCCGGAGCGTTCGCAACGTCTCGGCTGCGTTAGAATTGAAAAACGCAGTCATTGAAACACGGAGCCGCGGAGGCACGGAGAGGATGAAATAGGGTCGGCGGATCGCTCGCAAATGTACCGTGATGCCTCGAATCGCGTTCTTCTCTGCGTCCTCCGCGAAACCTCTGCCGCCTCTGCGTTAAAAAAGCACCAGTTTGTTATTCACTTGCGGCCGACGGCTGCTCCAAGAGACCGTGTTTCAATTGCCCGAAGAATTCTTCGCCAGATCGAGAGATGCAAGGCGTAAGCCGTGCAGAGAGTTGCGATGTCGATTCTAGTAACCGGCGCGGCTGGACAACTAGGCAGCGAACTTTGCACGCGACTGGGCCAACGCGCGACGGGCATCGACGTCGGTCATCTCGACTTGACCAACGCGACCGAACTGGCGGCATATCTCGAATCCGCATCGCCGGAAGCGGTGATCAACTGCGCGGCATTCACGCAAGTCGATCGCGCCGAAAACGAAGCCGCACGTTGTCACGCCATCAATGCCGACGCGGTGCGCGTATTGGCCGAAGCGTGCCGCAAGCTAGATGTTCCGCTGGTGCAGATCAGCACGGACTACGTCTTTGGCGGCGTCTTTGGCGGCGAGCAAGGCCGGACGGCACCCTATACCGAGGACGACGCACCTGCGCCGCTCGGCGCGTACGGCGCAAGCAAGCTGGCCGGCGAACGCCACGCGGCGACATGGCGGCGGCACGTCATCGTGCGGTCGTGCGGACTCTACGCGGCAGCGCGCCCCGGGCAGCAGTTCGCCAACTTCGCCCAGACCATGCTGCGACTCGGCCGCGAGCGGGACACCGTACAAGTCGTCGCCGATCAGGTGTGCTCGCCGACTTACGTGCCCAATCTGGCCGCGGCCGTGCTATTTCTGCTCGAAGCGAAAGCATACGGCACGTTCCACGTCGTCGATCGCGGAGCGACATCGTGGCACGGCTTCGCGGAGGAGCTATTTCGGCAAGCCGATCTGAGTACGCGCGTCGAGGCAATCTCAACCGAACAGTACATCGCCGCGCGCATCCGCAGCGGCGCATCGGTCGGCGAGATCGCAGCGCGACCAGCGTACAGCGTGCTCGACACGGCGAAGTACGGCCGGCTCGGCGGGCCAGAAATGCCGGCGTGGCAGGACGGAATTGCCGCGTATCTCGCGGCGACGCGATGACCACCTAGAGCGAAAAAAGGGCGGACCACTGTCGCTTCGGCAGGCCGCCGCATTCTGGTAGAATAGTGGCTAGGCCAGAAAGAACGACTACGTACAACCTCGGCGTTTTCTCGGAATTGTCGCACGCTCGTTCAATGCAATTGGGCGCGTAGTCGACGGAGGTTTGGGATGGTTAGCGAGCCACTTACGATGCGGTCTTCTCGAAGAGTGTTTACACTACTCGCTTGCGGCGTCCTATTATTCGCCGATGCAGCGCAGCGTGCGAACGCCGAGGCGACGGAAAAAGCCGACTCTGGCGTCGCCGTCGGCGATACCGTCAAGGATCTGTCATTCACCGATATCCGCTACCTTCCGCGGTCGTTCGACGAGTTGGGCGAGCGCAAGGCGCTCGTCGTCGTCTTCACGACGCTCGAGTGCCCATTGGTGCAGCGATACCTACCGCGGCTGCGGGGGCTAGAGGCCGAGTATCGCCAGCAGGGCGTGCAGTTCTTGGCCCTAAACGTCGCCGAGGACGATCTTGTCGTCGACGTCGCCCATCAGGCAGTCAAGGCGAATCTGCCCTTTCCGGTCGGCAAGGATTACGACGCCGCGGTCGCACAGGCACTCGGAGCGACGCGCACGCCAGAGACCGTGGTGCTCGACGCAAAGAACCGAATTCTCTACCGCGGACGCATTGACGACGCCGTCCGCTTGACCGGCATCCGCCCACGGGCGACGCGCGAGGATCTGAAAGAGGCGCTCGAGGACGTACTCGCCGGACGCGATGTGCGCGTGCCAACGACAACCGTCGACGGCTGCGCGATCGATGTGCCGCGCGCAACGACGGCGCCTACAACGGCGAGCAAGCTGACCTATCACGAACACATCGCGCCGCTCGTGCAAAAGCACTGCCAGGACTGTCACCACGACGACGCGCAAGCACCGTTCAACCTGCTGACGTATCGCGACGTGGTCGGCCGCGGCGATACGGTCGCCGAGGTGATTCGCCAGGGCCGCATGCCGCCGTCGTTCGCCGCCAAGGAGTTTGGGCACTTCACCAACGACCGACGGATGAGCGACGCCGACCGGACGAAGATGCTCGCCTGGCTCGCCGGCGACCGTCGCGAAGGGGACGCCGCGAAAGCACCGCGGCCGCGCAACTTCGCCAAGACGAAGTGGGCGATCGGCGAGCCGGACCTTGTGATTCAGGCCGTGCGTAAGAACAAGATTCCGGAAACCGGCTACGTGCCGTACACCTACGAAGTGCTGCCGTACATCTTCTTGAACGACACGTGGGTGCAGAAGGTCGAGATTCTGCCCGGCAACAAGCGCGTCGTCCATCATTGCAACATGGGCTACGTCCGGCTGGGCGAGCGCGTCGACGGCGAATCGAATTTCATCACGGGGTACGTGCCCGGCGGCGAACCGATGGTGCTCGACAACCACGTCGGGCTATTGATCCCGGCCGGGTCGATGCTGGTGTTGCAACTGCACTACGTGACGACCGGCGAGGCCACGACCGATCAAACGTCGGTCGGCATCGTGTACGCCAAGGAGCGGGTCGACAAGTTGGC
>JAJDEG010000265.1 GCA_029259895.1 Planctomycetota bacterium | reverse complement strand
GGACCTGCACGCCCGGGTGTCGCTATTTGGGAAGGACAACAAGCTGATCGCGCATCTGGGGCACGATGCGGCTTGGACCGAGGAAGTGAAGAAGTTCAAGATTCGCGCGGACGAGAAGCTGTGGCAGAGCGGCAAGTTCATCCATCCGCACGATGCTTGCTTCGACAAGGACGGGAATATCTTCGTGGCGGAGTGGGTGGAGACGGGGCGGATTACGAAGTTGGTGCGGGTATAGCAGCGAGCGGACGGCGTGTTCTTGTTTCGGATGTGGTGAATTTCGCTTGAAACACGCAGGCTTCGAGCAGCCTTTGGCCGCTACCTAAAAACAAGCCCGTACTTTTCTAACGCAGAGGTCGCGGAGGTTTCGCAGAGGACACGGAGCAGAACGCAATTCGCGGCATCACGGTGCATCGACAAGCGTTCCAAAGATACATAGTCTGCAATCTCAGCGCGTACTCTGCGTCGAAAAACCAACCAGCCCAGGTTTGCGCAAGCGTGCAAGCCGTTTCGGAATTAGTAGTACGGGGATACGAAGGAAGAATACGGCTGCGATTTGCGGTGTTTACGGCCAATGCCGTGCGTTATCCATCGGATTTTGTTTGTCGTCCTGACGATTATGGGGCGAGGTGACAATGGCACGGTCGAGCTTCATAGGAATTGTTGGCACATTGATCGGCATTGCCGCGGTCGTCGGTTGCATTACGTTGTTGGTGCAGCGGCACCGCGAAACGTATCGCAATGCGATCGTGGCAACGAGCACGTCCAGCGAACAGAGGGCCGATGGTCGCCACACCGAACTGCGTGTCGGAGAGAATGAGGGCGATGAGATTCGTTTCGTTTTGGTCTACGACTCTTCGGCGACCGTCGAGAGCAAGAACGATTCTGATGCTCGCGCACGGCTCGCGACGCTACGGTTCCTCATGGGGCCACTTTCGGACGTTGGATACGTCAGCGCCTATCCTGCGGACCCAGACCAGAGCGGTCTCTGGGTGGATGGTCTCAAAATCGACATGGGAACCAGTATTTGCGTCGTGTACGTTTCCGATATGTATCGGGCGACACGCATCGAGATCGCGCCGAGCGAGGAGGAAGAATTCGTCGCCGCCGTGCGGCATGTCGGGCGGACGAACGAAGCGCTCGACTTTGTCGATGAGTGGATCATTCCTCGTTTGCCGCCCGAACCGAGTCCTGGGAAAATCTTGGAAAAGATCATTAAGGAAACGTTCGACACACCGCAACAGGATGGCGAACGAATGGACGTCGAGCGTGAGGGCGACGAAGTACATGATGCGAAACTGCCTGACGATCTTCGTGGCGGCGCGACACGATCGAATGGCGACGTTCGTTTGACGCTGATGTATACTTGACTCGACCTTCCTGGCCGTTCGACGCCGTAGTCCGCGCCACTCGAGCCCAACCCGTGGTGCCTTGGGCATTGGCAAGGCATTCATCCGCACGATGCTTGCTTCGACAAGGACGGGAATATCTTCGTGGCGGAGTGGGTGGAGACGGGGCGGATTACGAAGTTGGTGCGGGTATAGCAGCGAGCGGACGGCGTGTTCTTGTTGCGGATGTGGAGAAGAGTGTTTGAAACACGGAGATACGGAGGAAGAATACCGTTGCGACTGCGATGTTTACGGCGTAAATTCCAAATGAATTGAATGGCTCTCGAATACGAGGAAATAGGCGAATGTTTCGATTTGCTCTCTCGACTGTGGCGGCGTGCATGGCGTTGACTTTTTTGGTGGCGACTCGCTCGGCGAACGCGGCCGAAGCGCCGGTGGACGGACCGCTGATGAAGTACGTCAACAAGGCCGATGCGAGCTATAAGTGGACGAAGCGCCGCGAAGGTGAGATCGGTGGGGCGAAGTTTGTGGAGTTGACGCTTACTTCGCAGACCTGGCGGGACACCGTTTGGCGGCATCAGTTGTTTATCGTGCGGCCGGCGAGCGTGCCGGATGATGCGACGCATGCTTTGCTGTTCATTTCCGGCGGGGCTTGGAAGGATCAATTGGCCGGGCCGGCGGGCGATGGGGACAAGCTGCCCAAGGAAGCGCCGATCTTCGTGGCGCTGGCCGAGCAATTGAAGACGCCCGTGGCGATCTTGATGCAGGTGCCGCATCAGCCGATTTTGGGCGGGCGGTATGAGGACGACGCGATCGCCGAGACGTTCGTCAACTTCATGAAGTCCGGCGACGCGGAGTGGCCGTTGCTGCTGCCGATGGTGAAGAGCGCCGTGCGGGGGATGGACGCGACGCAGGAGTTCGCCGCGAAGGAATGGAAGCTAGACCTCAAGGAGTTCACGATCACGGGGGCGTCGAAGCGAGGCTGGACGACTTGGCTGACCGGGGCCATCGATCGGCGGGCGGTCGCCATCGCGCCGATGGTGATCGACATGCTCAACACGGCCGCGCAGATGAAGCATCAAGTCGACACGTGGGGCAAGCCGTCGGAGCAGATCGCCGATTACACGCGGCGCGGATTGCAGGATCATCTGACCAGCGAGCCGGGCAAGGCGCTGAACCTGATCGTCGATCCTTACAGCTATCGCAAGCGGCTCACTCAGCCGAAGTTGATCATGCTGGGGACGAACGACCGTTATTGGCCGCTCGATGCGCTGAATCTCTATTGGGACGGCTTGGAGGGCGAGAAGTATATTCTGTACGTACCGAACAACGGGCATGGGCTGAAGGATGTTGCCCGCGTTTCTGGCGGATTGGCGGCGCTGCATCGGCGGGTGGTGAAGAACGAAGCGCTGCCGAAGCTGTCTTGGAAGCTGGACACGTCGGACGACGGGCTGTCGCTGGCCGTCGAGAGCGACGTGAAGCCGAAAGAGGTTCGCGTGTGGATGGCGACGAGCCGAACGAAGGATTTTCGCGATTCGCAGTGGACCTCGCGGATCGCCAAGCGCGACGGCGACGGGTTTAGCTACGAGCTGTCGACGCCGCGGGAGGGCTATGCGGCGATGTTCGGCGAGGCGGAATACAACGGGGAGAGCACGCCGTTTTACTTTTCGACGAACGTGCGGATTATTGGTAACGGCGAGGTCGGGAAGTAGGGG
>JAJDEG010000264.1 GCA_029259895.1 Planctomycetota bacterium | reverse complement strand
AATCGCCGCAGCAACGGCAGCACGCGATCGAAGAATTTCAGGCCGCCAATGTCGGCTTCACGAAACTCGGCCCGCTTTCGGCCCGCCATGGCGCCTCCTCCGCCAAAACGGCAGTCAAACCACCCGCCGCTCACCCTGGCGTAAACCGCGTGCCAAACCAAAAGAAACCGATAAGCAACCCGAAAGAAAATTCCGCGCCGAACAGGATTGGGGGCCCCAGGGGTTGCGTTCAATAATTCCCTCATTCTCCCGCGGTCCATCGCAATACCGGCCGCTCAAAATGATTAGCGACTTGCCAATTCTATACCACAAGCAGCGGCCTGATTTCCACAAGAATCTTCCAAGAAAATGCCTCGCGGCGCCATGCGCGCAAAACGCTACGCTCGAATCGCCCAATCGCCGGCAGTTTGCTCAAGGGGACGCGTTGCCGTTTGCCGAGGTGCTGCCGCAGCAGTGCATTCAACAAACTTAGCGGGCCGAGGGCTGTTCGTTTCGCGACAGGTTGTACTCGCCGTGGATAACGTTCATGGCCCGAGCCGCGGCGGCGCACAACATCGCTCCGCGCACGATCAGTTTCGAAGGAACGAATCACACGCTGCTGGCGTTTCAGCCGCAGTTGGCCCAATGCCGAAGCGACGACTATCATCGACTGCACGCCGTCCTGCTCGCCGCCATCGCCACGCACCGCGTCGGCGATCGCCCAAATCGCATCGAACCGAGAACACGAAAACGTTTGCTGACAAGCAATAACGACTAAACGAGTGCCATTCGCCCCTGGAATAACGTTAACAAACCTCCGTCATTCGGCCCCGATACCGCCGGGCAACTTCAGGCTCGACGACAATTCGCCCGTGGCTCAAAATCAAGAAAAATGCAGGAAGCGAATCCTTTCGCCGATAGCACGCGCAATCGAATCAGCCGGCCAAGCGATCCGTCCCGACATTCCGGGATAGGCGCACAATCCGACGATCGAACGATCCGGCCACCGAACCTAACAAATCCACGACCAAGTTTCCACGACGTTTCAGGCCGCTCCAGAAAAAATCAGCAAAGGCGTCACGCTCCCTGCCGTCCCAGCGCCGTCACGACCAGCGCCCGCCGCACCCACCCGAGGTACTCGCCCGCCGAGCCATCCCGCCGCCAGAGCAAGCCACGGCAACAAACCCCGAAACGACGTTCCCCGCGCCGAACCAATACGGCCGCGAAGACAAGAAGCTTCAAAAATCTCCCCAGCCCACCGTCGTCGATGGCCTTGACCCTGTAGTATAGTACGGAGTTTAGAATCCGTTGTCTCAATGGTGCCCAAGCAATGCGTTACCTAAGAATCGGCGAGGTCGCCCAGCGTTCGCACGTCGGAATCGAGACGATTCGCTACTACGAGCGGCAAGGGCTACTTGCTCAACCGACTCGCAGACCGTCTGGCTATCGACAGTACGACGATTCGGTCGTGGCCCGATTGCTGTTCATTCGTCGTGCCAAAGAACTTGGATTTACCCTCTCGGAGATTAAGGAACTGCTAGCGCTGTGGTTCGATGTCGAAACGAAGTGCGTGCATGTTCGGCAACGAGCGGAACGCAAGATCGCGGACATCGAGGACAAGATTCGTTCGCTCCAAAAAATGAAGCGGTCGCTCAAGACAGTCATCGGCACATGTAGCGAGAAAGACTCCGTCTCCGATTGTCCGCTCTGGTTCGGACTCGACGAGTCGGAAAAATCGGCCGCCAGCGTTAACCCGTCCAACGCAAGATCGCCCCTGACCAAACCGAGAAAAAAATGAATCGATTGTGGTTGAGTTTCGTCGCGGTGATGGTGGTGTCGTTTCTCGTCCTGGGCTGGATCGGGACGCGAATCTACGACGAAGCCGCGCCGATCCCGGACAAGGTCGTCACGACCGACGGACGAATCATCATTGATGTCGGCGAGGTCTCGGCTGGACAAAACGTCTGGCAAACGCTGGGCGGCATGGAAGTCGGATCGATCTGGGGACACGGCAGCTACGTCGCGCCCGATTGGACCGCCGACTGGCTCCATCGGGAAGCGGTCTATATCCTCGACCGCTGGGCGAACGCCGATTTCGGCGACGACTTCGCCAAGCTCGACGAAGAGAAACAGGCCCAACTGACCGCACGCCTCACGAAGCTGCTGCGAACGAACACCTGGGATTCCGCCACCGGCGCGATCGTCATCGACCCCATCCGGGCGGAAGCGTTCTCCGCGAACGCCGCCCATTACGCCCAGGTGTTTTCGCAAGGAAACGCCGACTACGCGATCCCCGCCGGAGCGGTGACCGCATCCGACCGCTTGCACAAACTCTCCGCGTTCTTCTTCTGGACGTCGTGGGTCGCCTCGACGAACCGTCCGAACGATACGGTCAGCTACACCAACAACTGGCCGCACGAGCCGCTCGTCGCGAATCGCCCGACGGGCGAGAACATCGTCTGGACGGGCGTAAGCATCATTATGCTATTGGCCGGAATCTCGGCGATGGCCTGGTGGTATGCCTCGAAGCGAAGCGAAGAAGGCGAACCGTCGCACCCCGACGTCGATCCACTCGGACGCTGGGAGTCCACGCCCTCGCAAAAAGCGACGCTCAAATACTTCTGGGTCGTATCGGCTTTGATTCTCGTTCAGATGCTCCTTGGCGTGATCACGGCCCACTACGGCGTCGAAGGCGACGGATTCTACGGATTCCCGCTTTCCGATTGGTTGCCGTACAGCGTGACCCGCACCTGGCATATCCAGATGGGACTGTTCTGGATCGCCACGGCCTGGCTAGCCGCCGGGCTGTTCATCGGCCCACTCGTCAGCGATCGAGAACCGCGCGGCCAGCGACTCGGCGTCAACGTGCTCTTCGCCGCGCTGCTGATCGTCGTCGTCGGCTCGCTCTCCGGAGAATGGCTCAGCGTCAAGAACATGATGACCGACGAGGTCGCGTTCTATTTCGGCCATCAGGGTTACGAATACGTCGATCTAGGGCGGGTCTGGCAAATCACCTTGATGGTCGGGCTACTGCTGTGGCTGTTCCTCATGTTGCGCGTGCTTGCTCCCGCGTTGCGAAAACAGGGCGAGCAGAAGCAACTCGTGGCCTTGCTCGCCGTCTCAACCGCCGCCATCGCGCTGTTCTACGGAGCCGGGCTAACGTGGGGACGACACACGCATCTATCCATCGTCGAATACTGGCGTTGGTGGGTCGTTCACCTCTGGGTGGAAGGATTTTTCGAGGTCTTCGCCACCACCGTGATCGCGTTCATCTTCATGCGACTGCGTTTGATTCGCCCAGGCATCGCGGCGGCCGCGGCGTTGCTTTCGGCGACCATCTTTCTCTCCGGCGGCATCATCGGCACGTGCCATCACTTGTATTTTTCGGGAACGCCGGCGGTTGCAATGGCCTGGGGATCGGTCTTCAGTGCGTTGGAAGTCGTGCCGCTCGTTCTGGTCGGCTTCGATGCAACCGAAGATCTGCGGCGGTCGAAGATGACGCCGTGGGTGCGGCAATACAGGTGGCCGATTTACTTTTTCGTCTCCGTGGCCTTTTGGAACATGGTCGGTGCGGGACTATTCGGCTTCATGATCAATCCGCCCATCGCCCTTTACTACATGCAAGGTCTCAACACGACGCCGCTTCACGGCCACGCGGCATTATTCGGCGTCTACGGCATGCTCGGCATCGGCCTGATGCTCGTCTGTTTGCGCGTATTGATTCCGGGCCGAGAGTGGCGAGACGGCCTGCTGCGGTTCTCGTTCTGGTCGCTCAACGGCGGGCTGATGGCGATGTGCCTCTTGAGCCTGCTCCCCGTCGGACTCATGCAAACCTGGGCCTCGGTCGACCGCGGTTATTGGTACGCGCGAAGCAGTGAGTTCATGCAATCGGACATCATGCAAACCTTGCGTTGGATGCGAGTCCCCGGCGATACGATATTCTTCGCAGGCGCCGTTGCCCTGGTCGTGTTTGTCGCTGGACTCAAGACCGGACATTCCTTCAAGAAGGAACATTAACGGCTCTGCATCTCAATCCTCCGCGCGGCGTCCCCACGCTCGATAAACAACAATATCCGTTGTTGCGTCGACAAATAGCAGTGAATTCCACGACTCCTCCTCTGCTACAATCGACCAATGCGTTCGGAATAAAGCGTTTATTGAAATGCGTTTGTTGAACCACGTCTGTTGATCCGATCGTCGCGGAGGACCATCGAATGGATCGTAACGCGTACCGGCTCGCCGCCCGAACCAATCCTGGTGATCTCCTTCGGCTCGCCACGGCCATCGCGCTGGCGCTCAGCCTGATCGTATCGTCTCGCGCATCCACGGCCGCCGAAGTGAAAAATCCGGTCGCTTCAGCCCACAGCCCAGCCGTCGCCCCGTCTGAAAAAGCCGAAAACCCGCCTGAAAAAACCGACGAACCGCAAACCGACGGGCAAGCGAATCCCAAGGCGGCCGAACGTCCCGCCGCGAAAACCAATTCCAATTGCCTCGTCGGACGGTTTGTGTACGACGGCGATCCGCCGGAACGAAAGAAAATCTCCGCCGTCCGCGAAGCTGCCCACGCGCTCTTGCCGAGTTTGCCCGCCGACGCGCGCATCGAGACACTGCTCGTCGACAAGAACAAGGGCATCGCCAACGTGTTCGTTTACGTCCGGTCCAAGGACGTTCCTTTCGACAAGACCAAGGCCAGCAAAGATACCGTTCGCGTTCACGTCGCCGACGGTCAGTTTTCCCCTCATGCGATGACGCTCCAATCGAGCCAGACGTTGCATGTCGAAAATACGCTCAAGAAGCCCATCAATTTTCGTTCGCGCTTTTGGGTCAACGAGAACGTCAACTTCCTAATCATCGTGGGCGGAGAACATCGCACGCAACTGAAACCGGAACCCATTCCGGTCCGGTACAGTTGCGACATCTACCCCTGGATGCACTGCTGGATGCTCGTCACCGACCATCCGTACGTCGCCACGAGCGACGCGTCGGGCGATTTCACGATTCGCGACCTACCTCAGGGCGAGTGGGAATTCCAAGTCTGGCACGAGCAAGTCGGCAACCTCACGACGAAGGCCTGGCCCAAAGGTCGTTTCAAGTTTGACGTTCGCGAAGGGACCAACGACCTCGGCACGATCGAGATCGAGCCGGATCAAATCAAGGCGCGCGCGAAACTCGACGAAGAATTCTGATCTGCTCTTCCGCCACGGCCTTTCAAGGCAGCCTTCCGACGCAGCCTCTAGGCGCAATCGCGCATCGCCACCGTCCATCGCCCATCGTCGGAGAACCAATGGCGGTGGGATTCGCCGGCCATTAGGCGTAGAATCTCGGCACAACGCGTGTTCGACCCGGCGGTTCGCGACTGCGACACGGCCTCACTCCATGAAAGTCAAAGCGATGGCGAATTCGTCCGAACGCATGGCGGTACAAAAGCAGCAACGGCAATTCGGCCTCTGGGACAGTCCAATCTCGCCCGCGGCGCTGGCCGAAGATCGCCGTCTCGACGCCGTTCGCTACGACAGCGACGGTGAAACACTGCTCTGGCTCGAAGGCCGCTCCGGCAAAGGCGTTCTCGTCGCGGCTCGGTCCGGCGACGCCCCCCGCGACCTTTCTGGCGAGCTATCCGTCCGTGCCGAAGTCGGCTACGGCGGTGGCGATTTCACGGTCCAAGATGGGCAGGCTATCTTCGCCGTCCACAAATCCGGCCGGCTCCATCGCCAAAGCCTCGCCGGCGGCAAGGCCCGACCGATCGCCCCAGCCTTCGGCCAGGCCAGCGCCGCGGCCATCTCGCCCGACAATCAATTCGTCGCTTACGTTCACCACGACGCCGACACCGACACCGACCGCATCGCCGTAGTCGACGCCGCCGGTGCGGCTTGGCCACGCATCCTCGCCGAAGGAAACGACTTCTTCATGCAGCCGCGGTGGAGTCCCGACGGCCGCCGCTTTGCGTGGATCGCCTGGGATCATCCGCACATGCCCTGGGACGCGACGACGCTTTACCTCGCTGACGTCGAAACCAACGGCGACGGCTGGCCGCGGCTCGCCAATGTTCGCGCACTCGCCGGCATCGCCGCCGATGGTCGCGAAGCCGCCATCTTCCAATGCGAGTTCACGCCCGACGGCAAGTCGCTCGTCTACGTCAACGACGCCGCCGGCTGGGGACAACTCTTCGTCCATCCGCTCGACGGTTCGCCCAGGGCATTGACGAAACCGGGCGTCGAATACGGCACACCGGCCTGGCTGCAAGACATGCGCACGTTCGCCATCGGCCACGACGGCAAATACCTCATCGCCGCCGCCAACCGGGCCGGCTTCATTCGCCTCGAGCGCATTGAACTTTCGGACGGCAAATCGACGCCGCTCCCCATCGACGCGGCCTATCAAGACATCAGCTACCTCGTCGCTTCGCCCACGACCGCCCGCGTCGCTTTCATCGCCAGCGGTCCATCACAACCGCTCCGCGTCCTGGAACACGACCTCGCCACGGGCGCAACGCGCGTCGTCGCCCGTGCGTCATCCGAAACGACTCCGGCCGCCGAACTCGCATCGTGCGAACCGGTTTCGTGGAAGTCGGCCGAAGGCGAAACCGCGCACGGCCTGTTCTATGCCCCGGCCAATCCGCGCTTCTCATCCGACGGCAAGCCGCCGCTGCTGGTAATGATTCACGGCGGCCCCACGTCGCAAGTCCGCGCCAGTTTCCGCGCAGAGGCCCAGTTCTTCGCCACCCGCGGCTACGCCGTCCTGTACGTCAACTATCGCGGCAGCACCGGCTACGGCCGCGACTACATGCTCCGCCTCCGTGGCAACTGGGGCGTCTGCGACGTCGACGACGCCGTCACAGGCGCGCGTCACCTCGCCGAGGCCGGACGAACCGACGCTAACCGCGCCGTCATCATGGGCGGAAGCGCCGGCGGGTTCACCGTGCTGCAAGCAATGGTCGAACAGCCCGACGCATTCGCCGCCGGCGTTTGTTTGTACGGCGTGTCGGACCAATTTCAACTGGCGGCCGCAACGCACAAGTTCGAGAGCCGTTACACCGACTCGCTCATCGGCCCGCTCCCCGACGCGGCCGCACTGTATCGCCAGCGTTCACCGGCACTGCACGCGGAAAAAATCCGCCGCCCGTTGGCCGTGTTCCAAGGAGAGATCGACAACGTTGTTCCAAAGGCGCAGTCCGACATGGTCGTCGACGCACTGCGAAAGACCGGCACGCCGCACGTCTATCACGTCTACGAAGGCGAAGGCCACGGCTGGCGAAAACGCGAGACGATCGACGCGTACTACCGCGCGGTCGACGATTTTCTCCGCAAGCACGTCATCTTTTCGTAGCCCGGCAAACGCCGCGTCGCGCACACCGCACCACCGCCCGTTAAAGTTTCGCTTACCGTCGCCACGCTACCGCCGCAGGCAAGAAACCGAGTTGAACCGCGATTATTTCGCTGCAAAATGTTGACGCGCGGTTGCCGGCCTTGGTAAAAGAGAGTCAGCAGCTGCAAGTGTTCTGGGCACTTTCAAAACTCGCAGTCAGGAGGGGGCGGAATGCTTACTCCACCGGATAAGGTTCTCTGAGCGGCGTCATCCGTCGAGCGAATACCGCTCGCCCGCCGCCGCTCGAACGCCATCGTGTCCGGCCGATTGGCCGGCGTGACTCTGCCTCGCAATACACCTCTTCAAACGCCCGGCGTCGTGGTCGCTCACGACGCCGGGCGTTTTTTGTTGCGCGGATCGGCCAGCCGCGGCTAATTCTTGCCGCAAGGTCGGAACGCTTCGGTTGCCGCAGTGCCGTTGGTATACTGAGATGCCATCGTAAATGTGTGCCCAAGCATAACAATCCGCACCACTCTGCAATCCATTCTGCACTGCCATGAATCATCACCTCCGCTTTCCCGCCTTCATCGTCGCCATTGCATCGCTTCTGATTGCGTTGGCCGCGCGCCCGCTCGCCGCCGCCGAACACAACGCCCTCACCGGCGAAGAAATCGCCGACGGCTGGATCCTACTCTTCGACGGCGAATCGCTGTTCGGTTGGGAGCCTGCCACGAAGGCGGATTGGAAAGTCGCCGAAGGCGCGATCGTCGTCACGTCCGGCGAGAAAGGCCTACTGAACACCACCAGCCGCTTCGCCGACTACGTCCTCAAGCTCGACTTTCGCAGCGCCAAAGGAACCAACAGCGGCGTATTCCTTCGCACCGACAAGCAACCGAAGAATCCCAAGGAAGGCTGCTACGAATTGAATATCGCCGACTTCGGCACCACGCCGTTCGCCACCGGCAGCCTCGTCTCGCGTGGCGAGAGGGCGAAGGTGCCGACCAATCTCGACAGCGAGGATTGGCAATCGTTCGAGGTCACCTGCAAAGGTCGACAGATCACCGTCAAGGTCGACGGCAGGGAAGTGCTCGACTACACCGAAGAACTCGATCCCAAGCCGCCGCTCATCGGCCACATCGGCCTGCAACTCAACAGCGGCAAGGTCGAGTTTCGCAACGTAAAGCTCAAACCGCTCAGCCAGCAGCCGCTGCTCAACGGCAAAGACCTTACGGGTTGGGTGCCGCACGCCGATCTCAAAAATGCTTTCTCGGTCGATGCCGACGGCGTACTGCACGCCCGCGGCGGCAAGAGCCAGCTCGAATCGACCACCAAGTTCGGCGACTTCACGCTCCAACTCGCCGCCCGCGCGAACGCCGAACGCTCCAACTCCGGCCTGTTCTTCCGCTCGATCCCCGGCGAGATCATGAACGGCTACGAGTGCCAACTGCAAAACGCCTACGGCGCGGACGGCAAGCCCAACCCGGTCGACTGTGGCACCGGCGGCGTCTGTCGCCGAGCCATCGCGCGCAAGCTCGTCGCTAAAGACGGCGAGTGGTTCTATTTGACGCTCCTCGCCAACGGCCCGCACGTGGCGGCTTGGGTGAACGGTTATCAAGTCAGCGAATTCACCGACACGCGCAAGCCGCACGCCAATCCACGCAGCGGCCTTCGCACCGAAGCCGGCACGTTCATCCTGCAAGCCCACGACGACACCACCGACTTCTCGTTCCGCGACATTCAGGCAGTCGAATTGCCGCGGTGAATCAAGCGTAGGGTGGGTCGAACGAAGTGAGGCCCACCAAGGTCCAAGAACGGAACGAAAACAAATCGGTAGGCCTTGCCCCGCTAGCCCCACGCAACACGACGTCGGCGGTGCGTCGACTATGCTTTCTCCCGACGA
>JAJDEG010000263.1 GCA_029259895.1 Planctomycetota bacterium | reverse complement strand
TCGGTTCGATAGAGGCCGACGCCGGTCGCGCCCATCGCGGTGGCGGCGCGGACGTCGGCCACGTTGTTGATATTTGCCAGCAATTGCACGGTCTCGCCGTCGGCGCTGCGAGCCGGATGGTCGCGATTCTCGGCAAGCTGGTCCCTTAGATGAAAGAATTCGCGCTGCAGCTTGCGGTAGGCACTTTCCGTTTCGGCGTCGGGATTGACGATGACGTGACCGTCGCGTCCGTCAACGACGATTCGGTCGCCGGTCTTCGCCTGCTTGAGAATTCCGCGCATGCCGGAGACGGCGGGAATTCCGCGGCTGCGGGCGAGAATTGCGGCGTGGCTCGTTTGGCCGCCGGCTTGCGTCACCAGACCTATCACCGAGCGATCGCCAAGGGCCACCACATGTGACGGCAGCAATTCGTCGGCTACCACAATCAGTGGACCCGTGAGCGCCTTGCCGTCGGGCTGCAAAACCTCCGACAAGTAGCCGCTGATCCGCAACACGACGTCGCGCAAGTCGTTCAGACGCAGTTTTAGATATTCATCTTTGGTCCGCGCGAACATCGACGCATATTCGTTGAGCAAGTTATGCAACGCCGACTGGGCCGTCTCGTGATGCTCTGCGATCCACGCCCTGGTCTTCGCGTCGAACGCTGGGTCTTCGAGAATCGCCAGATGGCTGGCGAAGATCGCCGCCTCGCTGGCACCGACCTGGCGGGCGACCTTCTGCTTCATCGCCCGCAGGTCGTCGGCGGTTTTTGCCCTTGCGCGTTCGTAGCGGGCCAACTCCGCTTGAACCTCGCTCGGCTCCAAACGTTTGGTTTCCGGATTGACGAAGATTTCGCCGATGCAGTACGCCGTGCCGACGGCGACGCCCGGCGAAACGGGAATTCCCTTGCGCATGACGGGTCATGGTAGCAAGCGGCTGGTTGGCCGACCATGCCGACCGGGAATTTGCCGATCGGGACGAATGCTTACCAGGAGGTTGACCGGACGGCACGCAACTACCCTTCTTTCTGGTGTGCTATTTATTATCCATCGAGCGGTGTCGCGACGCGAAATGCTCTTGCTATTTCGGCGCAGAATCCGTAGTTAGCCGCTACAGGACGCCTTGCGCGCCGAATGGCCGCGCGAGCGCTGCGTTCCTCGAACAACGGAACATTCCATCCGCGGAAGATTGCCATGGCGACCGTATATTCCGAAGCTTTTGAAGACGCTCTGCCCGCCGAACGCGCCGTCGCGACTGCGGTTCCGCGGCGGCGACTCCGGTGGTGGTGGCTGGTTTTGCTGCCCGTGGTGTTCGTGCTGGCGCTGCCGACGATCATTTCATACACACCGCTAAAGGATCGCTTGTTGGCGACGGCGGCGGGCGATATCGACGGTACGGTGACGTGCGGTTCGATGTCGTTGGGCTGGTTCGGGTCGCAATCGGTCGGCGACCTGTCGATCATCGGTCGCGACGGGCGTCCCGTGCTGCAAGGAACGAATGTCGAAGTGCCGAAGTCTCTGTTCTCACTCGCCCTCGCGCCAGGAGAGTTGGGGACGGTGAAGATCAGCGGCGCGAATCTTAACGTCATACTCCGTAGCGACGGCAGCAACGTCGAGGATGCGTTGGCGAAACTTCTCGCGTCGGACGAAGAGAGCGAGACGCCGATTGCGGCGACGATCGAATTGACCGGAGCTTCGGCGACCATCGTCGACGAAGTCAAGCAGCGGCAATGGAAGGTCACGGCGCTCGAGGCGAACGTGCAGATTTCGCCCGACGCGACGACATCGGCCAAAGGGACGGTTGCCGCGCAGCTTTCGGCCGATCCGGACACGCCGCGATTGACGTGCGAATTCACGCTGCCGCGGACCGACGGAATCGGGGCCGCATCGAGCACAGACGCTTCGACCGGACGTCAGGCGCAGTTGAGTCTCAAGACCGAGCGATTTCCGCTGGAGATTTGCGAGCCGATCGTGCGGCGCTGGGATCCGCAATTTCAACTGAGCGGGCGGCTGACGACGGTCGTTGCAGCCGAGTGGCCGGCCGGCAGTGGGCAGGGTGCGTATGCCGTTCGCGGTACGCAAACGATCGAGGCGCTGCGTTATCGATCCGCCGCGTTAGGCAACGATGAAATGCGCCTCGTCAAAGCCGAAGGGCCTTTCGACGTCCACTGGGACGGACGGAAGCTCGATGTCAAGCCGACATCGCTTACTTGCGACGTCGGACGAATCGCCATTCAAGGGACCGCGCCCGTCGAGCGGATCGCGACGGCCACGCTGTTCGCAGCGCTGGCCACGGCGTCGCTCGAATCGTCGGCCGATGTCGACCTTGCCCGCGTGGCGGCGATGTTGCCGGAAACGCTGCGCGTTCGCCCCGGCACGCGTATCGTCGGCGGCAAGCTTGAAGCCCGACTGGGTCGACGGGCCGACGTCTCGGGCCAGACTTCGGTGGGCAGCATCGAAGTGACCAACCTTGCGGCCGAGGAACAGGGGCGACGGATCGCTTGGGACCAACCGCTACGGCTTTCGTTCGACGTGAACGAATCGCCGCGGGGCTTGGTCGTCAATCGACTGGCTTGCGAATCGGAGTTCCTTCAGTTCAGCGGGCGAGGAACGCTCGCCGACTTTTCCGGAAAGTTGCAATTCGACCTCGATCGGCTGATGCGCGAGCTGAGCCGTTTCGTCGACGTCGGCGACGTTCAGCTTGCGGGTAGGGGCGATGGACAATTGCAGATCCGCCGCGGCGACGATGGCGTGTTCGGCGCGAACGGGACGTTCGACGTCCGCGAATTCCGCTTTGCCATGCCCGGCGACCGCGTCTGGGAAGAGCATCACGTGCGGCTCAAGCTGGACGCCAACGGTTTGATCGAAGACGGTTCTTCGGGTCGCCGATTGGCCGAGTTGCACGCCGTCACGGCGAGCGTCGAGTCGTCGGGCGAGCAGGTCATCGTGCAGCTTGCCAAGCCGGTGTTCAAGATCAATCCGAATTCGCCCTGGCCTCTGGCGGCGCGGTTGGTTAACGGGAACTTGTCCAACTGGACGTTGCGATTGCGGCCGTGGATCGATCTGGACACGTGGCAAGCAGCCGGCATCTGCAACATGACGGCGAACGCCACCGTTTCGGCCGACATGTTTGAACTGACCAAGATGAGCGCTGCCATCAACGACCTGGCCGTCGCAGGCGGTGGGCGAGACCGCTACCTCGATCGAAATGTGGCGCTCGCCGCATCGGGACGATGGGATGTCGACGCCGGTCGGTTGGCGATCTACGACGCAAGTTTTCGCGGCACGGGAGCGGCATTTGATGCCAAGGAATGTCGCTTCTTGCTCGACGGAAGCGAAGCGTCGGGCGATGGCAGCTTCGAGATCGACCTGGAGCGGGCGTCGCCGTGGCTGTCACAAATGCTCGCTGGGGCGGGCGGCGGCGAACTGGCGGGACAGGTGGTCGGAAACGTGCGGCTGGAAAACCGCGGCGGCGTCACGAAGCTTGTGGCGAACGTATCGGGAGACAATTTGGGCGTCGTTTCGCGCGCGGCGGGTAATCGGCCAGGCTCGATGGCATTGGTCGACCGCAAGCTGCGCGTGGCGGTGGATGCCACGTACGATCGCGGCGCGGGCGAGCTGCGGCTGACGAGCGGCCAGATCGAGGGCGAAGCCGTGCAACTCACGGCGCAAGGCACGCTGAACGGTTTGCCCTCGACGCCTGAAATCGACGTCACCGGCAAGCTCGATTATGACCTGGCGCGACTGACGCCGGTACTTCGCTGGTACTTGGGCGACGACGTTCGGCTATCGGGGCGTGGGCCCCAGACGTTCGCGATTCGCGGCCCTCTCGACACGACGATGGTCACGGCCGCGCCGATCGCGGCGGGTGCCCGTCCGACGACCGTTCCGCGTTGGCGGCAGGCGCTTGCCGTCGATGCGGGAATCGGGTGGCAGGAAATGCAATGGTACGATTTTCGCATTGGCCCCGGTCAGCTGCGCGGTCGGATGGCCAATGGGCGACTGGTGATGGACCCGCTACAGGTGGCGCTGCAAGAAGGTCAACTGACGCTCGCCCCGCAGGTTTATTTGACGGCCGATCCGATGGTTCTGGCGCTTCCCAAGGGGCCGGTGCTAAAGCAAGTTAGGGCGACGCCGAATCTTTGCGCCGCGGGTTTGAAGTTCATTCATCCGTTCCTGGCCGGCGCGGCCGACGTGGATGGGCACGTTTCGCTCGAACTGGAGGGGGCGTGGATTCCGTTATCCGACAAGCGAGCCATGCAAGCGGCGGGCAAGCTCCACATTCACCGCGTTGAGGTGAGCGGTGGTCCGCTGTTGGGGGATGTTCTGCCGGCGATCTTGCTGCTGCAGCCGCAAAAGGTGCCGCTATTGCCGGAGGTGGAGTTCTGGGTGCAGGACGGCCGCGTTTATCACCGGGGCGTTGGAGTTCAGCTTCGCGAGACGACGGTGACGACTTCTGGGTCGGTCGGATTCGACGAAACGCTCGATATCGTCGCGGAAATGAATGTGCCGGAAAAATGGCTCGGCCAAAATGTCCTCGGTACGGCGTTGCGAAACCAAAAAATCAAAGTGCCTATTGGGGGGACGCTGGCGCGGCCGCAGGTGGACGCACAGCAGTTGGCGAAAATACGCGCGGAGTTCGTCGGCGAGGCGGCGGGGAACGTTATTCGGGACGAGCTTTTCAACCGCTTTCTGCGTCCGCGCGAGTAGGCTCACGCTCGGGTGGAACCGCCGCAAGTCGTTCTATGGATTAGCCTTGCGGCGTTTATGCGATTGCCTCGCTAAGCGCTTTTTTGGCGCGGCGTCGCTTGCGGCGCGCCCCTGGGTCGCCCAGGCATCTCAATCGACCCAGACAGCCCATGACCCCTATCATGGAGGCCAGGGGAGTCCCCTAATTTTTTGGGGAAATTTGGCCCTAGCCTACCTTGACGAAGGGTTGTGCCGGGCTAAGAATGGATGAGTCAGGATTTTGGGTGGCTAATTCGTGGGAAAACGCTTGTCAGCTTGGCTGGCAAGAACTTTGTTTGCCGCGATTGGCACTAAATGAACGACGACCGGGTGAAACACCATTCGCTCGGCGGTCCTGAACAGGCCGTGTTGGTGAGAAGAGGATTTCGCGATTTGGGGTGTGCCCCATTTCGCGGAGGCAACGGGACAGAGAACGACAAAGTCGACCGGGAGAACGAACCACATTCATCGAAAATGCGTAGTTGGGCGAAGAGGCAATACCGTCACAGTTTGTAACGAATAGTCTTACGGACGTTTCGTGAAAACCAAGGGCGTGGTCCGACTACCGGAACTTTTTCGATCGGCGTGGCGACAGAGTCTTTCGGTTCCCGCCTAACACACGAAATACGCCGTGGCCACCTAGGCTGCGGCGCAGACGTAGACGCCGGCGCACGACGCTGCCGGTCGTAACTTAACCGATATGCAGCCTTGTGCTGCGCACTGGTTTCGCTTTGCGCGCCTCGTTCGACGCATCCAAGGCGGATCGGGAGAACCAATTATGAAAATGAACAAGGCGACTTCCGTAGAAGAATTCAAACTCGTCAGTAGCTTCGAGAGCTTGCGCAAAACGCTCTTGCAGGAGCGATATAGCGACCGCTTGGAGAAGCCGTTGGCTTTTTGGGCGTTGCCGAGCGATCGGCGATTACCGCTGGCGTTTCTCGGACGGACGATCGGTAATTTGCTCGATACACCATTTCCGGAGTTGAACGCAACGCCGGGCATCGGCCAGAAGAAAATCAGTTCGCTCATCAAACTTTTGGTGCGAGCCACTCGCGATGAGCCGCCGGCCGTTCCGTTCGGCGAGTCAGAGAACGAATCGCGCCGCGCCGCGAAAGCCGAGCGCGAGGAGTTGCCTGCCGGATTCGACCCGATGTGCGTCTCGGAAGCGTTGTGGGTTCAATGGCGCGACACGGCGCGGCGGATGGATTTGGGCTACGAGAAATTGGGCCGCTTGGCGCCGACCTTGCAAGAGTTGCCGACGGTGATTTGGCACACGACGCTCGGCGCCTACGTCGAGCGAACGCTGGACGAGATTCGCAACCTCAAGACGCACGGCGAAAAGCGCATTCGCGTCGTACTCGAAGTGTTCTGCGTCGTGCATCAGATGCTCGTCGATGCCGGGTCGCAGGACCACTTGGCCGCCCGCTTGGCGCCGAAATTCATCGTGCCGATCGAGAACTGGATTCGTCGTTGGATGGACGCACCGGGCGTGCCGTCGGCGGAGGAAGTCGCCAGCCAACTGACCGGACCGTTGATGGATCAGCTTGCGATCGACGCCGGCGAAACGGTGATCCAACTGGCCAAGGGCCGCCTTGGACTCGATGGGCCGCCGCAGAGCGTTCGCACGCAGTCGCGGCGGATGGGCGTTACGCGTGCTCGCGTGTACCAGTTGCTCGACGAGTGCAGCAAAGTCATGGGCGTGCGCTGGCCGGAGGGCCAGGCGCAGCTCCGAGCATTGGGCGAAAAGTTTCGCGCCGAGAGCGGCGACGGAAATTTCGACGCGAAGTTGTTCGACGCGACGGTCGAGTTGTTCTTCCCGCGCAAGTACGACTCGCTGGCGGAGAGCGACGGCGAATGCGAGGAAGATGTCCCGGCCGCGGAACTCGCCGAAGTTTAGGCGACTCGCCGTTTCGCGATTGGCTGTGCCGCGGTTGGCCGTGCGTCGATCGTGGGCGAATGCTTAGTCGAGTCTATTGAAAGCACACTCGGGCCCGTCGACGAAACCTCGTCGGCGGGCCTGTGTCGTTGTACCAATCGGTCGACGTGTCCCAAGTGGCCGATCAGACCGCAAACGCCTGCCAGTCGGCCGAGTAGGCGCTTTGCAAGTGCCGGCCGAGCGATTGTTGCGACCGCTTCGCCTGCCAACAGGGCCGCGTGGGCGACCAAGGAAAGGCACCAACCAGCGGACGCCGCGTGTCGCCAGAAGACCGTCTCGGCCGCCCTGCCGGCAGCCAGGGTCGCTTGCGTCTTGGCCCGCGACTCGACGCCGTAGACGACGCATCGCGGTTCGAGCACGGCAAGATATCCCATTGCCGCCAGCGAAAGAGCGACGTCGACGTCGGCCGTCGCGTCGGTTGCTACGCATCCGAGCGACTCGCATGCCGCTAATAGCGCCGCGCGACGATAGAAACCGGCCGCGGACGACGGCCCCAGCACTAGCTCAGGTCGCGCGTGCGATTCACAGATTCGGCTTAACGTCATCGTCGCCAGCCGCGACTTGCGCTTGCCGCCTAGCGAATACTCGATGCCGGCCGAAACGACTTTTTGGCCGCAATCGTCCAATGCAAGGGGCGCGACGGAACCAATATGAGCGTCGCGATCAAAGTGCGCGAGGGCCGCGTCGGCCCAACCGTCGCTAACCTGAGTGCCGGATTCGAGTAGGTGAATTACGTCGCCACGGCATTCGGCGAGGGCGGCGTTTCGGGCGCTTAGGCCGCACGCTGCCGCGTCGCCGCCGAGGAATCGCACCTCGCCATCCAGATGATACGGATCGTCGTATGTGTGGCCCAAGGCGACGACGATCTCGCAGTCGGCTGGACGGTTCTCCAGCACGGACACCATCGTGGTTTCCAACGCACGCGGTCCTTGCTTCGACAGAATCGTGATCGAAAGCCGTGGCACGCCCGCTCCTCCTTGAATGCTTTCGGCGACGAACGGCCGCGAGCGGCGCGTCGATCGACGACAGCGCAGCGGGCCGCATCCCCGTACTACTGATTCGTCCGTCCGCGTCGGCGGCATTGATAACACCGTGGGAACCGGCACTGTTTGCGTAAATCTCCGGGGTTCGCGAGACGGCCTATTGTGAATCGCGGGTTCGGTCAATTGGTTTTTCGCGCCATGCGCGACTCCGCAATCGGCTTGGTTCGTCAAAAGCGGAGAAAATAGGGAATTACGAGGAGCACGCCGCCGATGCTGGCGAGCGCGATGGTGTTGGTGACAAAGTAGGGAAAAATCATCAGCGCCAGGCCGCAGGTGAGCGGTACGACGGCGCGTTCTTTTTTTCCGTAAGTGAAATAGCCGAGGCCGAACGAGCCGAAGAAGAGCGCCCAAAGGAGCGTAGATTGGTCGATCACGGATAGGGCCTTGGTGTGCGGCGGAAACGGTTGCTCTTTCATTATGATACGGCGAATCGACCCGCGAAGCGAACGGCGGGCGAAAGGACGACGTGCGAACGGACGATGCCGCGCGTGTGGAGATGTTCGTCAATTTGCTTTTTGTACGTGAATGTAAGTACGATATGGTCCGGCGCGATGGGCACCGTATTCGTAAACCGATCCATGTGGCGATTTCGTGCCGCTTGCCGTCGCGATCGTGGGCCATCGATATTCTTGAGGGGGTTCGCAAATGCAGAGTAAAGCCAAGTCGGTCGACGCCTATCTTGCGGAATTGCCGCCAGACCGCCGCGAGGCGATCGAGGCCGTGCGGAAGGTGATTCTCAAAAACATCGATAAAGGATACGAGGAAGGGATGCAGTACGGCATGATCGGGTACTATGTGCCGCACCGCATTTATCCGCCGGGCTATCATTGCGACCCGAAGCAGCCGCTGCCGTTTGTTTGCCTGGCGTCGCAGAAGAATTACATGTCGCTGTATCTGGGTTGCGTGTACGGCGACGAAGGAAACGCGGCGAAGTTCCATCAGGCGTGGGCGAAGACCGGCAAGAAGCTCGACATGGGTAAGAGCTGTATCCGGTTCAAGCGCGTCGAGGATCTCGCGCTGGACGTGATTGCGGCGACGATTCGGCGTGCGCCGGTCAAGAAGTATCTCGCATGCTACGAGGCGTCGATCCAGTCGGCGCGTTCGCAAGCGGGGAAAAAGCAGTCGGCGACAGGAAAAGCGGTTGCGAAGAAGGGCGTGACGAAGAAGGCGGCGAAGCACCGGTGAGCATCGCGCGTACCGTGAATTTCAAAACGGTTCGATGAAGCGCCGTTACCCCCGAAGCGCCGTTACCCCAATGCGTAGATGAACGGGGCGATGCCCGAGGCGCTGAAGATCGCCAACAGGGCGACGACGCCGAGCACCAAGAGGATCGGCAATAGCCACCACTTCTTGCTGTGGGCGAGGAAGTAGCGAAACTCGGCGATCAGCGACGGGCGGGCCTCTTCGGACGCCTGCTCGAACGCATCGCGCTGGTTTGCCGGTTCGCGACTCTCGGTTTTTGAGGCCATATCGGTGCGTTGTTGTGAAGCCGCAATTTCGAGTTTTTCGGTCGCTCGGCGGCGGTGCCGCTTACGACGGTGCCGCTTACGAGGTGTTGCTTACGATTGGCGAAAATAGCTGGCGACGTCGGTCGATTGCGATTTGGTACGCCAGTAGCTGGGGGTCGCGCGGTCGAGCTTGCGGTCTAGGGCGTCGCGGCCGATCAGCCGGAACAGCAGCGCGACCGGCGCGAACACGAGAAAGTATATCACGGCCAAAAGGAGTTCGCCCAACAGAAGGCCGAACGGCAGCGTCAATAACGACGCGGCGATGAAAAGTGGGCGGACGAAGCGCGGCGCGATCCAGGAGAATGCGACGACTATGCCGCCCGCCGCCATGAGCCCGCCGATTATCCACGTGTGCGACGGCAACCAAGCATGGCCTTGCGGTCGGCCGGCAAACAACCAAGCGGCCAGCGGCATTAACACGAGACCGGCCACGGCGAATTGGCGGAGTTGTCGCGGCGATGGATCGCGGTTTAGCATCTTATGGAATTCGCTTTGAAACGCGGCGAGACCGGGGAACGGTATCGTCCGAGTAAAGCATGCGTCGTGCAACGCATCAAGCGTGACTCGCTTTCCTTGGCCCCGGCAACTAGCCGCGTCGCAGGGCGCGGCCGATGTCGCGTTGGCCGTCGCGTTTCTTGATGGCTTCGCGTTTGTCGTGTTTCTTGCGGCCGCGACATAGGCCCAACAAGACCTTGACCAGTCCTTTGTTGAAGTACACTTTTAGCGGTACGAGCGTGAGTCCATCCTCGGACGCACGGGCGGCGAACTTCTGAATCTCGCGGCGGTGGAGCAGCAGCTTTCGCGGCCGCTTCGGCACGTGATTCAGCAAGCTGGCCTGGGGATACTCGGGGATGTCGCAGTCGAGCAGCCAGACCTCGTTGCCTTTGACCCGACCGTAGGCCTCATCGAGC
>JAJDEG010000262.1 GCA_029259895.1 Planctomycetota bacterium | reverse complement strand
GTAAAGCGATTCTCGTCGACGAACTCGATGCGAAAGTCTTTCTCTGCGCACGACGGAGACGCGATCCGCAGAATGAGCGCCGTCCCCTCTGACCGCACGATCTCCCAGCGGCCCTGCTCGACTTCCATGTCGCGGCCGAGCTGAATAAACACTCGCTGGGCGTCGCGGAAGTCGAACTGCATCGTACACTCGGCAAGCCCCTGCTCCATCCGCACCGATTTTTCATCGCGGTCGCTCGCCGCACGGTCCCCGGCCACCCACAAGCCCAACAGCCGCGACGCACCGTCGGCCTCGCCGCCCGTCCACCGCGGCGCGCCGATCGAAGCCGCCGGCGCTCCAGCGTCGTCCGATGATGTGCCCGTCGCCGCGGAATCGCATCCCGCGGTCGCGAATAATCCCATCCCGGCAATCAGAAAAGTACAAACTCGAACAGAAAACATGCTGCGTCTCCTCGCTCCACGATCGATGCATTCCCAGTCAGTCGAACCCGCGAGAAGGTAACGATCCGCCGAGGGGCGGTCAACGCCGATGCCGCCGCGCCAGCACTTCTAGCACGCCCCGCCGACCAGACGCTTAGTGCGTGACGAAGAAACCGACAACTGTGCAACGCGAAACCTATCGCCGACCGAATGGCATGGGCATGCACGGTGACGTCGGCCGGCCGTCGGTATCGCGGCATTGCCCTAGGCACGAACGGCCAACCTGATGCAGAATCTCTGGCCGTCGCCCAGCGTGTGCGCACGAATCGCCGAGCGCCCGCCTCCTCCGCACCCAATCGAAGCCATGATTCGCCCCGTCGTCGACTACCTGGTCTACCTCGCCGTCCGCGTCGCCGTTTGCGCCGTCCAGGCGGTCCCCCTCTCGGCCTGCCGTTCCGCCGCGGCGGCGCTGGCGACGTTCGCGTGCGACGTGCTTCGCCTCCGCCGCGACGTGATCGAACAGAACCTCTGCATCGCGTTCGGCCAGCTATCGACCGACGAGCGACGTCGGATGGCTTGGCGAATGTGGGAACATTTGTTTCTCATGGTCGCCGAAATCGCCCACGCACCGCGCAAACTGCGGCGGTCCACCTACCTTCGCTACATCCGCGTCCGCGATCTCCCCGGCGTCGCCGAGGCGCTCCTCTCCCGCCGGCCGAAGGTGATCGTCGCCGGCCACTACGGCAACTTCGAGCTTTCCGGATACGCCCTGGGCCTGCTCGGCTTTCCCACGTTCACCGTCGCCCGTACGCTCGACAATCCACACCTCGACCGCTGGATCAACGGCTTTCGCAGCGCCACCGGTCAGTTCATGCTTCCCAAACACGGCAGTTCCGCCGATATCGACCGATTGCTCGAAGCCGGTGCCTCGCTGGCCGTGTTGGGCGATCAGGCCGCCGGACCGAAAGGCTGCTGGGTCGATTTCTTCGGCCGTCCGGCGTCGACGCACAAGGCCGTCGCCGTCTTCGCCCTGGCCAACGAAGCACCGCTCATCGTCGGCTACGCCCGCCGGGTGGGCGGCCCGCTCGAATACGAAGTCGGCTTCGAGGCCATTCTCGATCCGCGCGAGCTATCGCCGGCCCAGGCAACGGTCGAGGCCATCACGCTCTGGTATTCGCGGCAACTTGAAACCATCGTTCGCCGCGCGCCGGAGCAATACTGGTGGGTCCACCGTCGCTGGAAGGGCGAACCGCGCAGCCGGAAAAACCGCGCCGCGTAATCCCGAGGGTGCGCCAACCGCTCACTCGGACGTTGCCGCATCTACGAACGGCCGCAGCTTGTCGGCGATCCACTTCGGAAGCTCTATCGCCCTCGGCGGCGCGTCCTGACCCACCCGGCAGCAAACCGCAACGATTTCGCCGGTCGCGATCGGCTCTCCATCGCGGGAAAATGCGAACCGGTAAGTGACGCTCGTCCGCCCGATCCTCTCGATCCGCACGTCGATATCCGCCACGTCCTCAAATCGCAGCGCCGCGCGAAAATCGCACGCGGCCCGCACGCGCGGAAAGCTGATCGCCCCCTCGTCGTCGCGCAGGAACACGCTCAAACCGACGCTACGAAGCAGCTCGTGCTCGGCCGCTTCCATGAGCCGAAAGAAGCTGGAGAAATGCGCGATCCCCGCCGCGTCCGTGTCCGCGAACTCGATGCGTCGCTGGGTGCGAAATCCGTTCGCCATGTTCGCACGACTCTCGTCGGAGAAACGAAAACGGCCCGCGACGCGCCGCCGCAGGCCGAAAACTGAACCCAACGCCGCGGCCGCGGCTAATCGGCCACGTACGGCAGCAACGCCATGAACCGCGCCCGCTTGATCGCGCGCGTCACCGCATGCTGGCTGACGGCCGTACAACCCGTCTTGCGGCGAGACACGATCCGGCCCTGGCGATTCGTCAACCGCGACAGCAGTTCCAAATCCTTGTAATCGACGTACATCGGCCGCGGTCGCGCACCGTCGACGAACAACGGATCCTTCTTCTTCGTCTTGAGCTTCGGTTTCCGCTTCGTATTGCGGCGGGCAAATCGGTCGGTCGACATGGGCGTGCGTTCCAAAATTCCGGTGGTCGCGGCAGTCCAAGGGTCGCGGCGGCTCTCCGCCGGCGATCCGTTATTCTCACGTAGGGAACGCCTCATTGTAATGGCACTATCGCCGGACGCAAGGGTGTGTCCCGACTGGGAGAAACACCCCCAGCACCTGCTCGATAACGTGAATCTGGGGTGACTGCGCGCTTTGCGGTCAGTCGATAACTCAAAATAGCCCGGGTCGCCCCGTCCAAGGGGCGGTAGTTTTGGGGCAACGGCGGCGACCCGGGTCTTTTTTCGCCCACCAGCGTCGCGTCCTCAGCGACGCTTGTCCGTGCCGGTGTAGATCAACGCCCCCGTCGTCGGGCCGTCGAATCGCGCGACGTTCGATCGCCACGCAATGAGTTCTCGCCATCGGCGGACGCTCGCTGGCCATCCACATGCGGACTCGACGGCATCGATGCGCTCGCCGACGCGCTCGCCGATCGATCGCCGCGCGTGCGTGCCCGACGAGCACGCACGGCGGGCCGCGTTGCGTCCTCTGCACGCAGCACCGCATCCACGCCCACCGGATGCGGCGCGCGAGCCGACCTCACGACCGCTGCCGGCGAAGCACTCGGCGGCGAGATCGCATTTCGCAGCCGCACCGCATCCCCGACGCCAACCGCGCCGTCGCCGTCGATATCGCCGTCGGTTCCAACCGCGCCCATAAGGCCAAAATTCGACACCAACCGCGACAGATCCACCAAATCCACGTCGCCGTCCCCGTCGATATCCTCCGCCGCCGTGCCCGGCAAGATGTCGATCTTCAGCAGCGCCGTATCGTTCAGCCCAAACCCGTCTTCCATCGAATAGGCCAGCACGAAGCCGCCGACAAAGCCCGGCGTCGGCGCGAACGTGAATGACCCGTCCGATTCGTTGCCCGTCACGTTGGTCCACGTAAACCGTCCCGCGGCGTGGTCGATCACCACGCCACCCGAAAAATCGACCCGAACGACGGTCGTTCCCTCGCCCACGTCGTTGGCCAGTGCGCCGGCCGCCGCGTCGACGATCAGCGTCTCGTTGTTGGGGGTCGCGTATTCGTCGTCGACGGCGTCCGGTGGGTCGTCGACCGAGTCGACGATGATGCGAACCGTGGCCGGCGCGGATTCTCGGCCGTTCGACGTTACCACGTAATCGAATCTATCGACACCGAAGAAGTTCGCGTCGGGCGTGTAGCGAAACGTCCCATCGCCGTTAAGCACGACCGTCCCGTTGGCTGGCTCGCTCACGACGCGAATCGACGAGAACGGGTCGCCGTCTGGATCGACGTCGTTCGAAAGCACGCCTGCCCCGGGAGCAATCGACAGCGACAGATCGAAGCCGGCGTCGGAGCTAAGCCGCGATCCCTGATGCACCTCGACCGCGATCGTGTTCTCGCCATCGTGCAGCAAGCCCGCCTGCACGTTAAGAATGTACGACTCGTATTCGTCCTCCACGCCGCCAGCCGCGGCCAGCGTCGTGGACGTAATGGGGCCGCCCGGCATACGAATGCCTCCGATCGGCGTGCCGTTGATGTGGATCAGCGCACCGTCGTCGATCAACACGTCGAACAACAATTGCTGCACGCTCGCCGCGTTGTCGAGTACGAACGTGCGGCGAAACAGATACGTGTCGACCGTATTTTCACCCACCGGCTGCGCCGCGTTGCCGATTCCGCCCAGCGCCGTCGCGCCCGGCCCGTAGAACAGACCGCGTATCGGTCCGGCGAAGATGCCCCGGCCGGTCTTCCAGACGCCGATCGCCGGATTGCTCGTCGCCGGATTGAATTGCTCGCTGGTCCAAGCGTCGGCCACGCCGGGCGTAGCGTCGAGGTCGGCGGCCGAATCGAGCGGATAGGTCTCGGCCGCGACGTTCGGGCTCGCTTGCCGGCCGTTCTGCATGTCGTCGAAGTACGACCATTCGTCCAGAAATCCGACGAGCGGCGCGGCGCGCGTTACGTCGAGAACGGTATCCTCGTCGATGCGGTACAAATCGTCGACGGCGCTCGGCGGGCGATCGTGCGGCGTTGCCAAGATCGTGATCGTCGCCGTCGCGTCGCGCGATGCGCGGGCCGGCGGCGTCGGCAGCCCATTGTCGACCGCGCGATACGTGAACGAAAACGTCCCCACCAGACTCGACCCGAGCGGAGTGAATGTAAGCGAACCGTCGGCTTGAACCGCCAGCGTGCCGACGCCCGGTGTGAACTCGCTCTGATCGACGATCTCCACACGCAGTTCGCTCGTTGGGTCGTCCGGATCGAGGTCGTTGGTCAGCAAGCCAGCAAGTCCGCTGCGCAGCCACAGATCGAATCCCAAGTCGCTCGATGTTTGTTCGGCATGCACTTCCACGGCGATCGTATTGCCGGTCGCCTGCAGATTCAATCCGGCCGTCGGAATCGCCGCCTCGACGAACGTCTGCTCGGCCAGCCCATCGACTGAATCGCTGCAAAACGTCGCGAAGCCATGTCCGTAAGGAAGCGATGGCGACCGCGTCACCTCGACCCCGTTGATATAGACTGCGGCGCAGTCGTCGGCAGCCAAGCCCAGCCGCATCAAGCTGGGAATCACGCCCGATACATTAAACGTGTTCTGGAAATAGTAAGTCACGGCACCGGTAGCAAGCGTGGTGACTTCGTTGCCGTTTCCATAACCCAGCGGCGCCGCCCCTGGCACCGTCGACCAAGCCGGCTCGCCGCCCGACGCTGGGTTGAACCCGGCCGACGCCGGCCCGCGCCACTCGGGGTTGATGTCGTCCTGATCTACGAACGTTTCGCTGAAAAACCACGTCGAGCCGGGCGAGATATACGTGCTGCCCGCCGACGGACCGACGACCAACGGCCCCGCGCCGCGGACCAGGGAATAAACATCGTCGCTTGCCACGGGCGGATCGTTCACCGCACTAATCGCGATGGTGACATCGGCCGTGCTGGGCGCTCCCGCGATATCGTTGTCGCGAAGCACGTATCGAAACGTGGCGTTGCCGCTATAGCCGACGCCCAGGCCTGTCGTGACCGGGTCGAAGCGAAACTCGCCGGTCGCCGGGTCGATGGCGATCGTGCCGACCTGCGTAATGCCGTCGTTGGCGAATGCGGGGCCGGTTGTGGCTATCGTTGTGGCGGGGTTGGCGACGCCGTCCCAATAGAAGGTTCTCACCGGCGCGACGGCCGCGTTGGTCGTGTCGTTCGCCCGCGTGCCGCCTTGCCCTCCGGCGATCGACAGCGATACGTCGAATCCAATGTCGCTGCTGCCGACGCCACGGTTGTGCGTTTCGATGGCCAGCACGTTCGACGCATCGGCATGCAGCACGACGCCAAGCGTCGCCAAGTCGAGGGTCGCCGTGGCGTAGGCCGATTCATCGACGCTCGCCAGCGCCAGTGCATTCGGCTCGATGGTTCCGGCCGGCAGATTCGCTCGCAACACTTCGACGTCGTTGAGATAGATCGCGCAACCGTCGTCGCAAACGTATTCCAGCGTCATCGTGGCGGCCGCGGCCTCGCCGCTCGACAACGCGAACGACTTGCGAGCCAGCACGGTATTGGTGAGATTCGACGGGGCATCGATCGGCGTCGCCGGCGCTAGCACGTCGACGACATCGAAGGCAAACGGCGCGCTCAGCGTTTGCGCCCCGCTGCCCTGCCACGTCCCAAAGCTCGGCTGCGCGGCATCGTACGCCCGTGCAAACCAGCGGAGGGGCGATTGACTCGCGTCCGGATACATGTTGGCGTTCGCGCCAACCAGCGGAATATCGTCGAAGATCAACCAATCGCCCTGCGACCGCCTCGCAATCGCGGCCGTCGCGTCGCTGGCAAAGCCAACGTCCTCGGCAGTGGAATAGTTGTCGCCGGCGGCGACAACGGCCAACGCGAGCCGCTGCTCCAACGATTCGCCGAGCATACGACGGCCACTGCGGCCACTCGTCTCGCGACGGCCCACGGGAAAACGGAGCGACGGGCGGCGGAAAGTCCTCATGCGATACTCCTTAGCGAAAAACGATCCGCCGGCGTGGAAGCAACGTGGTCGCGGCCTGACGACGGTTGTCTCGGCACGCACCGCGCCGGCGAAGCTCGCGCGAATGCGGCAGGCCGAAACGCCATGCCCTCGGCACGCCAGATTGGAAATACACGACACGCGCCGCACCCTGCGTCAACCCGCCCGTTTCCGTCCGAGGCAGCGCACCTTCCTTCGAGTATAGTCGCCGCCAAAACGCCACGCCAACGATCGTCGTGGCGCTACAACCGGCCGATGGTACGAGATTCCGGTCCCCCAACCCCAGCGTCCAACCCCGAACCACCGCCCTCACCCGACGTCGCCCAAATCCAGCGAATGTCCGTACCTTGCCAGGACCATTCGCCGCAGCAGCAGATGTTCCGGCAGGGCCAGCGCGGGGTCGGCGTCGATCATTGCCTTGGCGTCGCGGCGGGCTTCTTCGAGAATCGCCGTGTCGCGGTGCATGTCGGCGATCATCAGCGGCGGCAGGCCGTGTTGCCGCGTGCCGAGCATGTCGCCGGGGCCGCGGAGGCGAAAATCGACCTCGGCCAACTCGAACCCGTCGTCCGAACCGACCAATGCGTCGAGCCGCGACTTGCTCTCGTCGGTTTTCGGTTCGGCGATAATGCCGCAGTAGGCGGGATACTTGCCGCGGCGGATGCGGCCGCGAAGTTGGTGCAGTTGGGCCAGCCCGAACCGTTCGGCGTCTTCGATCGTCATCAGTGTGGCGTTGGGCACGTCGACGCCGACCTCGACCACGCTGGTGGCGACGAGCACTTGCGTGTCGCCGGCGCGGAAGGCGTCCATCGCCGCGTGTTTTTCTTCAGCGTTCATTCGACCATGCACGACGGCCAGCTTGAAGGCCTCGAGTTCGCCGTTGGCCAGCGCTTCGTAGGCTTGCTGCACGCTCATCGCTTCCATTTCGGCCGATTCTTCGACCAGCGGCGTGATGACGTAGCCCTGGCGGCCTTCGCCGAGCTTGCGGCGGTAGAAGTCCCACCATTTTTCCCGCTGCTCCGCGCCGACGAGATACGTGTGGACCGGTTGGCGGTTGGGCGGTTGTTCGCGAAGCGTCGAGACGTCCAGATCGCCGAACACCGTCATCGCCAACGTCCGCGGAATCGGCGTGGCGGTCATCACCAGGTAGTGCGGATCGCCGCCGGCTTGCCGCAGCATTGCCCGCTGTCGGACGCCGAACTTGTGCTGCTCGTCGATCACGGCCAGACCGAGTTTGGCGAATTCCAGTTCGCCGCGGACGATGGCTTGCGTGCCGACGACGAGATCGATTTCGCCCGCGGCGATTCGTCGTTCCGACTCGGCCCGCGGGGCGGACGGCACGCTCCCCGTGACCAGCGCCACGCGGACCTGGCTGCCCGCGAGCAGTTGCGAGACCGTGGCGAAATGCTGCCGGGCCAGCACTTCGGTCGGGGCCATCAGCACGGCCTGATGACCGTGCGCCACGGCCACCAGCATCGCATACACGGCCACGGCGGTTTTGCCGCTTCCCACGTCGCCTTGCAACAATCGGTTCATCGGCCGCGCGCCGGCCATGTCGGCGGCGATCTCGTCGATCACGCGTCGCTGCCCGGCGGTTAACTCGAACGGCAGCAACCGGCGAATCCGTGCGTCGATCTTCGCCGAAGCTTCCAGCGGCGGAGCGTGACCATCGTCGCGCGTCCGCCGGCGTTTCACCGCCAACGCCAATTGCAGCACGAACAATTCTTGATACACGAACCGCCGTCGCGCTTGCTCCAGGCTCGCTCGGTCGTCGGGGAAATGGACCTGCGACAACGCCCGACGGATCGGCCAAAGGTTGTGCTCAGCGAGATACTCGGCCGGAAACACTTCGTCGAGCACGTCGACGCACTGATCGAGCGCCCCGCGGGCGATGTTCCGCATCTGGCTTTGGTTTAGTCCTTCGGTCAGCGAATAGACCGGCAGCACCTTGCCGCGCGGCGCGTCGTCGTCGTCGGCCTCGACGTACTGCACTCGCGGATGGACCATCTCCCAGCGCCCGCCGGCGTACTTCGGCTGACCGGAGAGCAGCACGGATTGGCCGCGGGCGAAATGGTCGCGCATGAACGGCATGTTGAACCACATCGCCCGCAGATATTGCCCGCTTTGGCTAAACAGCACGCCGACGACGGTCCGTCCGTTGGCCGACACGCGGGAATCGATGTCCTCGACGGTGGCCACGACGCTCAGCAGCTTGCCTTCCTCGAGCTCGGCGATCGGCCGCACGTCGGTCAGGTCTTGATAGTCGCGCGGAAAGTTGAAGATCACATCCTTGGCGGTCCGCAAATCGAGCCGTTCGAGCAGATCGACCCGCTTCGGTCCGACGCCGGCGAGAAACTGGGCCGGCGTGGCCAGGACTTCGGCCGCCGTCTTGGCCGGCCGAGCGCGGTCCGCCGCGGAGGCGTTCGTCGGAGCATCGGCGGATGGTTCGTCGGCGTGCATGATGTCCATATTCCAGCAACCTGCACGCGGCGTCAACGTGGCCCGCCTTCCATGCCCGCAATGGCTTCGCTCATCGCGCATCGTTCATCGACGACGACTATTCACATCCTCGTCACGGCGTACGCACCGCTGCGCGCCGATTCGCGCGTGCGATATGCTAATCAATGGCGAGCGAACGCTCCGTTTCTCCGCGCCTCCGCGTTTCAGTCCGTACTCTGTATTCCAGCAGGATCCATCATGACCGACGCGACGCCACTTCACCGCAGTACCGAACTGCTCTCGGTCAACGACAGCGGGCTGCTCGTCGTCGACGTGCAGGAAAAGCTCATCGGTCTCGTCCCGGAACATGAACGCATCGTGTGGAACATCGGTCGGCTGCTGGATGGGGCGAAGGCGCTCGGGGTTTTCGCGGCCGCCACGGAGCAATATCCCCAAGGCCTGGGGCCGACCACGCCGGTGCTGGCCCAGCGATTCGACTCGACGCCCGACAATCCGGTCCCGGCGAAGACCATGTTCAGTTGCCGCGGCTCGGCGAGCACGTTCGACGGCTTTCGTCGGCGGGGATTGTTCAAGCTGCTGGTGGTCGGCATCGAGACGCACGTCTGCATTGGGCAAACGGTGCTCGACGCGATGGCCAACGGGTTTCGCGTTTACGTGGCCGTCGACGCCGTGGGGGCGCGGTTCGCCGTCGATCACGAGACGGCCCTGCGGCGGATGGAGTCGAGCGGCGCGACGCTGACCACGACGGAATCGGCGCTGTTCGAGTGGTGCGAAGCGGCCGGCACGCCGCAGTTCAAGGAGATCAGCCGGATCGTGCGGCAGACGATGCCAGAGACGTCGTAGATTCTCTACGAGTGATTTTTTGTTGGGTGGGTGGGTCCACCGAGATCGCAGGCACAAACGGTTGGCACACCTCACGCTACTATGCGCACGAACGCTTACGCCTGGCGCAGCGCCGTGACGATGTCAACGCGAGCGGC
>JAJDEG010000261.1 GCA_029259895.1 Planctomycetota bacterium | reverse complement strand
GGCGCTGGTCCAGGCGTTGTTCTTCGGCCTCAAGCCGGCGGTGATGGCCATCGTGCTTGAAGCCGTGCTGCGGATCGGCCGCCGCGTGCTGAAGAACGGCGCGATGGTGTCGCTGGCCGCCGGGTCGTTCGTGGCGATTTTTTTCTTCAACGTACCGTTTCCCATGCTGATCGGTGCTGCCGCCGCCGTCGGTTTCATCGGCGGGCGTTTCGCGCCGGCAAAATTCGCCGTCGTCCAAGGGCGCGTCAACGATGCAGCGCGAACGAGCCAGTACGCGGCCACCGACCGAGCACGCGCCGACGCGCGGCCGTCGCTACGACGCGCTATCGTGGTGAGCGCCGTTTGCTTGACGCTATGGTTTGGCCCGCTGTTGGTGATCGGCGCGCTGGTCGGCCGCGAATCGGTGTTCTGGCTCGAAGGTGTGTTTTTCAGCAAAGCCGCGGTGGTGACCTTCGGCGGGGCATACGCCGCGTTGGCTTACGTCGCCCAGCAGGCTGTCGAAAAGTACGGATGGCTGATGCCTGGCGAAATGCTCGACGGCCTCGGCATGGCCGAAACGACGCCGGGGCCACTGATCATGGTCGTGCAATTCGTCGGTTTCATGGGCGCGTTTCGACATCCGGGCGGGCTCGATCCGCTGCTCGCTGGCGTGCTTGGCTCGCTGCTCACGACGTGGGTCACCTTCGTGCCGTGCTTCTATTGGATCTTTCTCGGTGCGCCGTATATCGAGCGGCTACGGGGCAACCGGCTGCTCTCGGCGGCGCTCTCGGCGATTACCGCGGCGGTGGTCGGCGTAATCCTGAACCTTGCCGTGTGGTTTTCGCTGCACACACTGTTCGCCAGCGTCGAGACGCGCTCGGTGGCGGGCATGCGGTTGTTCGTGCCGGATTGGGATACGCTCAACGTGGCGTCGCTGGCCATCGCCGTGCTGGCGTGCGGCCTGACGTTCTGGTGGAAGCGGGGAATGGCCGTGACGCTCGCCCTGTGTGCAGCGGCCGGCATGATCGCGCACTTCGCTCTGCCTGCCGCTCGCTGACGGACCTTGGTACAAAACCGCGCGGCTCAACCGTTTCGCTTTGCGGGAGAGTTCGGCACCAGATCGATGCCCACGAGCGGCAACGCCTTGCCTTGCATGGAAACGCCGTCGGCCGCGGAATCGCTCGACGGACATTTCGCGCAGCTCCCGCAACCGCCGGCATGCCCCGAGCCGCCTTGCCCAGTCGCGCGACGCCAGAATCCCGCGGCAAGATAAGCCACGGCGGCCGTAACCGCCAACACGACGCCGATTTGTTGCCAGGCCACATTCATCGCCATGCTATGCCGTGGGAATTGCAAATTCGCCCGGTGATCGCGCGTACGTCGCCACATAGTCGATTGCCTGCCGCATCAATTCGCGATCCACGCTATGCACTTCGACCGGATCGCCCACGTTGCGGAGCATCGTGAGCGTCAACCGGCCGCCGAGATGTTGCCGAAACTCTTCCAAGCCGCCAAACAATTCCTCGCGGCGGTCGAGCGCCGGGTAGTCGAACGCGAATCCAAGGTCGGCCAGACAGCGCAACACCCGTTCGGCCGTTTTCGCGGACAATCCCAACGCGAGCGATGAATACACCGTGTCGATCGCCACGCCGATCGCCACGGCCTCTCCATGGCGCAGTTCAAAGTCCGTCATCGCTTCGAGCTTGTGGGCCGACCAATGTCCAAAATCGAGGGGCCGGGCTTCGAGCGCCTCGAAGGGATCGCCGCCTTGGGTGATGTGGTCGAGATGTAGCATCGCGGAGCGGCGAACGATCGGCATCGCCACGTCGCGCTCGCGACGTCGCACCTGTGCCGCCTCGCGACATAGGCGATGGAACAACGCGGCGTCTTTTAGCAGCGACACCTTCACGGCCTCGGAAAACCCGGCCACGAAGTCGCGGTCGCTCAGCGTGGCGAGCAACGCTTCGTCGTTGATCACCGCCCAAGGAACGGCGAACGCGCCGACCCAGTTTTTCTTGCGAAACAAATTGACGCCGTTCTTTACGCCGATGCCGGAATCGCCCTGGGCGAGCGTCGTGGTCGGCAAGCGCACCAGCCGAATGCCCCGATGCGCGATCGCGGCGGCAAAACCAACCGCATCAAGGACCGCACCGCCGCCGATCACCACGACGTAACTCCGCCGATCCAAATCGGCCGCGTTAAATACCTTGAGCATCCGTTCGAGGATGTGAATGTCGTTCTTGACTTCCTCGCCGCCGGGCACAACTTGCAGCGAGCCGACCGTGCGAACCTGTTGCCGATGCCGCTCGCCGAATTGGTGAATCCGGTCGCGCAGGTCGGGCACTGCGCCGAGCACGTTTTCGTCGACCCAAAACTGCACGCGCGGCGATGCATCGCCGGACGGCTGCAACGCCTCGAGCAAGACGTCCTGCTCGTCGCCCAGCACGTCGCGCGTAAAGCGGACGCGGTGGGTCTGCGGCACGGAGAAAGAAACGTCGATATATCGGTCGTCGGAGGCGGAATTCAAGGCGGGCAGGTGGGGTTCGAGAATGGCGGGGTTGAAACGCGCCCAAACGGCCCCGTCGCATCAACGGCGGCTTAAGTATGATCCTAGATCGTGGGCACATTCGCTCGATTCATGGCTCGTCGTAGTCCGACCCTCATTATATGCCGGATACGCGACCGCGGCCACGCGCACCCCCTCAAGTAGAGGCGGCGTGTTGGGCGGCACCGCGTGATGCGGCACGTCGCCGGCGGCGGCTTTCGCCCGGTCTTCGCGATTCCGACGCGGGGACCAACGCGGAGGCCGACGCGGGGGCCGACGCGGCAATCGCCGACCGACCTTGTTCCGCTGGCCGACTTAGTTATTATTCGCCCGCCGCAAGATGGCTCGGCAGCGCGATCTTCACGATTCCGCCGTCGATCCGCCCATTTTATTCGCCCTATCAACTGGCCGAGGCCG
>JAJDEG010000027.1 GCA_029259895.1 Planctomycetota bacterium | reverse complement strand
TCCTCCGTGCCCTCTGTGTCCTCTGTGGTGAAAAATCCCACGAGTCACCAATCGAAACCGCGTCGACCCTGGCGTGGGCGTGTCGCTTCTCCGTGACACCCCTGACCCTGCCCAGACACGCCCACGCCAAAGTGGACGCGGCATGGAGATTCATCGTTCGCTCGGTCTTCCCCAATCGCAGCCAGTTCCGACGTCCGGTTCGGCCGGCGTCTGCTGAGCAGATGCATCGCGAATCGCGAACATCCGCCCCCAGCTCGCGATGTACAGCGTCCCATTGGCGAATATGGGCGAACAGTAGACCGAACTGTCGACGTTCATTTCCGCCAGCGGTTTCCCGTCGGGCAGCGCAACTTTAGGATCGGCCGAAAGGCGCAGAATCGCCACGTCGCCATCTTCGTCGGCAATGTAAACGTGCCCGTCGACGATGAGCGGCGAAGCGTAGAACATGGACCGTGCGTCGAAGGTCCAATGTTTCTTGCCCGCCTTGGCGTCGAAGCAGCGAACGTAACCATACGTGTCGGGCGCGATCACCAACCCATCGGCAATGGCGACACTGGCGATCATTCCAGACATGTGGTCTTCGTCGTTGGTGGCCGATCCGGCGTTCTCCCATAGCAACCCAGAGTTTGGATTGGCGATCGCCTTTTCGCCGCGCGCGGGATCGACGGCTTGCTTTGGCCGGTGCGGGATTTCGCGACCATCGGCGTCGACGGCCAATTCGGCGCTGATGTCGCCGGTTCGCGTGGGGTCGATGCAGCACAGCCGACCGGAACCGGTGCCGCCGTAATGCCCGCGCCCGCTTGAAATGTACACGCGACCGTCGTACAGCACGGGCGTCGCCGGGATGTGGTTGCGATCGTCGACCGCGCCCCCGAATTTCCATACAGCCGTTTTCGGATTTATGTCGAACTTCCACAGCACCGCGCCCGTCGCCGCGTCGAACGACCGCAACCAACCGTCGCCCTGGCCAATGATCACCTGAGCGCGTCCGTTGATTTCGGCGACCAACGGGCTGCCCGGTTGGAATTCCAAGATCGACTCGCGGGGCAAATTATCTTTCCAAACGATGTGGCCGGTCGCTTTTTCCAAGCACAATAGGCTCGGAGCCGGCCCACGCTTTTCGACGCTGCGCGGCCGCTCGGCTGCTTCGCCCGTGTTCACGTAGATCCAATCTTTAAAGCCGGCGACCGAGCAGCGCTTGATGTCGGTTCCGTCCGCGCCAAATGGGCGGACGTTCAGATCGCGATACATATCAAGCCGCCAGAGGACGCGCGGCTGGCCGTCGCCGCGCCGCAATGCTCCGATGTCCAGGCAAACGACTTCGGCGGCGTTCGTGGTGAACCAAAGCCGGTCCGACTCGACCAGCGGCGAATTGCCCAAGCTGGTCGTCGGCCAGTCGAACTGCCGGTTCTTGAGCCGCGGCGTAACGTAGCTATAGAGCAGTTTTCCATCGGACTCGCGAAAGCACATCAGCGCCGTGCCGTCGATAACGTCGCCTTCCGGGTTGCGGTCGTCGTTGCCGGGAAAGTAGCTGTTCGTGCCGATCCACACGAAGCCGCCGGCGACGACCGGATCGCCGTAGGTGGACGTACCGAGTTCGGCGACCCACTCGACGTTTTGGCTTGGACGTTTAACCGACGACTTTCGCTCGATTCGCCACGACAGTGGTGGATTCTTCTCCGGACTGACGCCGTTGTGCGTGGCGTCGCGACCGAACATCGGCCAGTCGTCGCCAGCGACCCGTAGCGCCGGCGACAGCAATATCACCGCCGCTGCCGCAAGTGTTACGAGCCAGTTGGCGAATTGACGTAGGGTCGTGTACACGGCCGTCGCTCCATGCAAACCGATTTTTCGAAAGTCGTACGCTAATCGGGTGTATCGCGTATCGCCACGGCGCGATGGCGAAGCGTTACGCGAAATCATGTTGAGCCAAGCGCAACCAGCGCCAAACTCGTAGCAATCAGCGGATCGTTCTCGCGCATGTGATGCACGTCGTTCTCCCAGCGACCGTCATCGCGCTGAAGTGAAATCACGTGCGCGCGAAGCTCCTCGCGGCGAACGTCGCGCGTGCCGGCCGGTAGCACGTCGATCGTCCTGGCCAGCGTGGCGTAGTAGTAGAATCGCAGCGCCTGCGGCCACTGCACGAACGGCTCGGCTTCGCCGGTTTTCGGATCGACAGCCGGTGCGGCCAAAAAACCGGGCACGACGTCGAGTCCGCGGCGCTCGCCCAGCCAAGCAGCCGCAGCCAACACGCGCCGATCCTCCGCCGGCACGCCCGCCGCCAACAGCGCCCGCAACCCATCGCACGTCGCCGTGCCATAGCTCCGCGGCGAAGCGTGCCGCGCGTCGGTCCACTGCGCCTTGTTGGCATCGTTGCCGCGATCGGCCTGAAAGAAGAACCCGCCATCGTCCTCTTCGTCAAGCTTCTCGTCATCAAGCTTCTCGTCGTCCGGCATGTTCTGACATCGCCCCAGCCAAGCCACGGCCCGCTTCCGCGCGGCCTCTGCCGCTTCCGTCTTCTCGCCCGCCAGCGCCTCGAGCGCGAAGCACGTCACCGAGATATTCGCTCCGGTCGTCACGCCGCGCATTCGCAGATCGCCGGTCAATTCCCAGCCGCCGTAATGCGGATCGTCCGCCTCGAAGCCGCGCGACTCGCTAAGCTGCGCCGCCAACAGATAATCGACCACGCGCCGCCGCACGCCGCGGCCCAGATCGAGCTTCAACCCATCCGCCGCGGGCAACAACAGCGCCGCCGCATACGTCGGATAGTCCATCGACGCATCCCGATTGCGCGGACAGCCCTGCTCGTCGACGCCGCCGGCAAGAAACTCGCCGCCACGCCGCCATCGCGCGCCATGCACGCCGCGCAGCGTCTCGTCGACGTGGGCCGCGCCGAACAACACCATTGCCGTAATCGCTGCCCCGCCGCGCATCGACCCGTAAGTCCGCGAATGCCAGCCGCCGTCGTCGTCCTGCTGCGCGGCAAGATACTCCAGAGCATCGCGAATCGCAGCGGCGGTCTTAACGTCGGCGTCCGGCATGATCGTCAGTGCGAATGTTTAACCACGGAGGACACGGAGGGCACGGAGGAGGAACACAGAACGTGCAAGTTGGGTGAGTTTCGAAATTGCGAGTGATGCCACTATTCGCGTTCTTCTCTGCGTCCTCTGCGAAACCTCCGCGACCTCTGCGTTAAAAAGTACCAGCTCGTTATTCACTTGTGGCCGAGGGCTTCACTGTGTCCTCCGTGTCCTCTGCGGCGAAAACGATCCGTCCAACCTCACTGCTGCGAGATCGGCAAAAACCGGTTCGGCGCGGAAAGCACCAGCACGGCCGCGGCGGTGCAGAACGTGCGGCTGGTGATGCAGTGATGGCCGGTCCAACTTCCGTCGCTGTTTTGCACGGACAGCAGTTTATCCCGCACCAGCGGATACCACGTCGTCCAATCGACGCCGCCTTTCTGCAGCATCGTTTCCGTGATCAGATGGAAGGACAAAAACTCCTCGCCGCCGGCTTGCGAAAACGGCGAGTCGCTTCCTTTAATCAGCTTGAGCACATTCTCGAACGCCTGCCGTGCGATCGGCTGTTCGTCCTTGCCCACGGCATACAACACGCGCACGCCCGTCGCATTCTTGTAGAGCTGGTGCATCCAACTCTGTTGATTGCGGCCAAGCTCCGTGGTCATCGACTTGGCGATGTGGGCGGCCGTCTTCTCGGCCGACGCTTGCACGCGAAAGCCGGCATAGTGCGCCCCCCGCAGCGACACCCAGCCCATCACCGTCCCCAGCATCGGCGCCCAACTCTCCTGCCCCCAATGCCCGTCCGCGGTCTGCTGCTGCGCGATTACTCGCACCAGCCGCGTGAGCGCGTGGCGGACGCGCTTCTCTTCGTCGCTGTCCTCGCCGATCACCTGGCTGAGGAACAGCGTGGCGAAAAACGTATGCGCCTGCACGCCGATCTTGTTTTGCAATTGCGTGCCGAACTGCGACGTGATGTTATTGCCCGGCATCGCCGCCACCGTGCGGAGCATGTAACGCAGCACGCGATTGACGCGCTTGTACAATTCGCCTTCGATGACCGTGTGTCCTTGCGACAACAGCGCCAAACCGACCATCGCCGTGCAACCGATATCGCTGGGATGCCGCACGTCGCTGCCGCAGCCGTCGTCGTTATTAAACGTGCGGAGCAGAAAGTCGGTCGCCCGTTTGGCGGCAGCCTTTGAAGCGGCGGTGATTTCGTCGTTGCCGACGACGCTGGCCGCGCCCGGCTTCGCACCGTCGGCGTTTGCACCGTCGTTCGGCGCGACACCGTCCTCCGCGGCACGATCCTGCGCGGCGTTGACCAGCCGCGCGGTCCAATACGACAACGGCGCCAGCGCCACCGGGCTGGCCGCCAACAGTGCTCGTCGAGAGATGACCGTCCGCGTCATGATTTGCTCCCCTCAAGTCGCGTGTTCGAGTTGCCGCCCCGTACTTTAACGCTCCAACGTTCTGCAACCCGCGTCACGCTTCATCCTGGCGCTTGCCGAACGTGAAGTCAACGTCGACCGTTGCGCCTGCAAAATACCCCACCTTCCATGAGTCGCCCGCGGCACGTCAAAAGTTTTCGCCGTGCCCCGCGATCTCGCGACCACCCGTGTGCCATCTAACACTCCGCCGGGCCCAAAACGTCGATAGTTCCCGTAGAACGAGGCATTGCGGGATGGCCGCACTCGGCCGTGCGATTCGCGCCTGTCGAAAGAATCCGGTCGCAAAATAACCGCAATAATCGCGATCGCCCTTCCCCTCGAAAAGGAGACCACCGAAATGCTCGCCGCTCATGGACGTTCCGTGTACGCCCTTTTACCCTGGCGACGGCTCGCCGCCGCTGCCCTAACGGCCGCGTTCTGCACGGGCTGCCATCTCGCGCCGGGCTGCAAAGACTGCGCGGTTTCGGCAGACCCGGCAACCGCGTCGGGTCATCTGACAGAAGCCAGCGCGTCAGGCTATCCCGCGGTCAGTGCGACCGCCAGCGACGGGGCGTCGCAAGATTCGGCACACCGCCGGTCCAGCGTATCGGCCACACCAGTCTCCGTCAGCCCCGTGTCGTCCGACTACGCGAATCGTCCGTCTCAAGTCGAGCAGCCGGCCGCCGTCTCCATGCCGCCGGCTGGCAAATACTCCGCCAACCTGTTTCGATCCGACGGTTCGCCGTCTGCTTGCTCGACGTGACGGCATTAACGCATATGCGCACCGTGAGTGCGCGAAGAGTAAACTCCTACCGACTCGCTACTTCACCGAAAAAGTATGCACGGTCGACGACTCGAACGTCTCGCCCGGCTTGAGTAGCGTCGACGGAAACTTCGGCTGGTTCGGCGCGTCGGGAAAGTGCTGCGTTTCCAGGCAGAAGCCGCCGAACTGCTTGTTGCCGGCCACGTCGGGCGTGCCGTCGAGGAAGTTGCCCGTGTAAAACTGAACGCCCGGCTCGGTGGTCTGAATTTCCAGCACTCGGCCGGACTTCGGTTCGACAACGCGGGCGACACTGACCAACTTACCTTTGTCCGGCTCGCCGCGGTTGAGTACGTAGCAGTGGTCGTAGCCACCGCCTCCGCCGACGACTTCCTTGATCTTCTCGCCAATCTTTCGCGGCTTGGTCAGGTCCATCGGCGTGTCCTTGACGGCCGCCAATTCGCCGGTCGGAATCGCCGTGTCGTCGACCGGCAAGTATCGGTCGGCGTTGATCGCGATCTCGTGACCGAGCACGTCGCCGCTGCCGCGGCCGGCGAGATTCCAATACGTGTGGTTCGTCAAATTGACGTGCGTCGCCTTGTCGGTCGTGGCCCGATAGTCGATCCGCAATTCGTTGGCGTCGTTCAGCGTGTAAGTAACGAGCACGTCGAGGTTGCCGGGATAGCCTTCTTCGCCGTCCTTGCTCAAATACTTGAATGCCACGCTCGCCGCGTCGCTCGACTGCTTCGTGCCTGCCGGCGTCCACACGCGCTTGTTGAAGCCGACGATACCGCCGTGCAGATGATTTGGACCGTTGTTCGTCGCCAGCTTGTATTCCTGCCCATCGATGGTGAACTTTCCGCCGGCGATGCGATTGCAAAACCGGCCAGTCGTCACGCCGAAATACGACGGGTTCTTTTCCCACCCGGCAAAGTTGTCGAAGCCCAGCGTGATTTCGCCCAGCGTGCCTTCGCGGTCCGGCGTTTGGATCGACGTGACCACCGCACCGAAGTTGATCAGCTTGACCGTCACTCCATTCGCGTTGGTCAGCGTGAACTCGTCGACGTCCAAGCCCTCTTGCGTCTTGCCATAGTGTTGTTGCGTGACGGACACAGTGTGACGGCTCCTCTTGAAAATCTTGCGTAGCGGACCACCTTCGGCGTCGGTCGTGACCAACGTCGCCCCAAGCGAAAGCATCATTCCGCCCAATAACATGTGACCAAAGCGCATGACAAACTCTCCGCAGGTGGGCATTTCGGCAGGTTGGTGCAGCATCGTGCAGACGGTTTCGCCCGCCGGCGAAAGCGTCCAGCGAAGCGTCGCGGGCTGCCGTCAATCTACTTGAGCCGGCGGCGAAAGTAAAACGAAACCCTCAGACGGGCGGGGGCACGCCGCAAGATTCGTCGTGCCCGACAACCACCACGGCAACGACGCACCGCCCGGTCTCGCCGCCTACGCTATTCCGCCGTCACCACAGGCGGAGGCGTCGGCTCGTGCTGCGGTGCCTTAAGATCGCACAGCGACGCATACGCCTTCAGCAAACCGCGGCTCACCATCCGCGGCGGAGCGACGACCAGCCGGCTCACGTCGTAGGTCTGCGTCGCCCAACTCTCGTTCCACGGAACCAGCCGGCCCCAGAAGTCGAGCAACTCGCAATCGGCGTCGCCGTGCAAGCGCTCGAGCAACTGCATGACCAACTGCTGTCCCGGTCCGAATCGGCGGAAAGCTTCATCGTAGCTCAGCTTGGCGATAAACGTCACGCCCTTGGATCGCCAGCAATAGGCGAACGCGATCGGCTGCTCGTCGAGCATCAGAAACACGAACTCGAGATGACCGGACCCGGCCAGCCCTCTGGCCTGCGCTTGAAAGAAGTCGAGCAGGCCGGCTTGCATCACCGACGACCCCGCCGGTCCCTTCCAACTGCGGTCTTCGATCTCGAACGCCAACCGCGATAGCCGATCGACTTCGGCTGCGTCCGTCGGCGCGTGTACGTCCAAGCGAACGACGCCGGCCTGTTCCAGTTTCCTCGCGTACCGACGGCGGCTGCGGCGGTGGTCGCCGTCGCGGGAAGCTTCGTAGCGCTCCCAGTCTTGATTCAAGACAACTTGAGCCGTGCTGGCCTGCACGGTCGATTCGTACGACATGCTCGCGCGATCGAGCGCTTGAATAAATGCTTGCCAGCGCGGCGCGGCCAGCGGCGCTTCTTCCAGCCACAGCAACGGCCACGGCAACTCGGCGATGCCTTCGCAAAGACAATCGAGCACGCGCGGCACGTCGGCCGTCACGTCGAGGAGCAAGTCGCCGCCGGAGGTCCATTCATTCTGCGGCAACATGCCAACGCGAACGAGATGCTTCATCCGCCGCGCCACCAGCGGCAACGCCGCCACCAACCGCTGGCCGTCGGTCACCGTTATGGCGTGAAACGGTTCGTCGGCCGCGAACGTGTTGAGCCAATTCGCAACCTGCTCGGCCCGCGCCGACGGCGCGGCAACCTCGCTCCGCTGCCAAAGGTCGTTCCAAGCATCGGCACGTTCCGCCAACGAACCGGCGTCGTCGAACGTGGCAAGTTGATAGGTGGGCATGACGCAGCACGGATCGAGAACAGGGAATCGGAATCATTGCTGTTGGGGCGGGTCGAACGAAGTGAGGCCGACCGACGAAACGCTTGGCGAAAAACGCTCGACGAAGACCGACTCGGTGGGCCTCACTTCGTTCGACCCACCCTACGAAATCGCGAGCAAACTCCGCCCCGTAAACGTATTGCGCCGCAACGCCCCTCGGTACGCCCGCCCTCGTCAGCCACCGCACTTTCTTGATCTCGCCGGGCCTTTGATGCAGAATAGGGCGATTATCCGCTCGACTCCCGCCCATCCTTCCCACCCGACACGAGCAATCCATGACCCTTCGCACGCCGGTTCTCTGTCTAGCCCTGGCCGTCGCGGCCTTGCTGAGCTTTTTCACATCCTCCGCTCAGGCCGAGTCCCCGCAGCATCTCGAAATCAACCCCGGTGACCGCGTCGTAATGATCGGCAACACGCTGGCCGAGCGGATGCTCTACCACAGCCACTTCGAGACGCTGCTCTACGGCCGTTTTCCAAAGCACGATCTCGTCGTCCGCAATCTCGGCTGGTCGGCCGACGAATTGACGACCCGGCTCCGCACGGCGGCGTTCAAGGACCACGGCCACGAGCTGACCGACCACAAGCCCGACGTGCTGCTGGCGTTTTTCGGTTTTAACGAGTCGTTCCAAGGCGAGCGCGGCTTGGAGAAGTTCGAGAAGGACTTGGAAAAGTTCATCGCCGATTCGACGACCACAAATTACAACGGCAAGGCCCCGCCGCGACTGGCGCTCGTCTCGCCGATTGCCAACGAAGACCTAACCGAGCGAAATCTATCCGCCGGCAAGCAGAACAACGCGCAAATCAAGCTTTACGTCGACACGATGCAGCGCCTGGCGGCGAAGCACGACGTCGTCTTCGTCGATCTATTCGCGCCGACCGAAAAATTAATGAGCGACTCGGCCGGCAAACGCCTAACGTTCAATGGCATTCATCTCACCGAGTCCGGCGACGAGCGCGTGGCGACGGTCCTCGACGAATCGTTATTCGGCGCCCGGCCGGAGAACTCCCAGGCCGATCTCAAGCGGCTTCACGCGGAAGTCATCGAAAAGAACCGCCAATTCTGGTTCGACTACCGCGCGTGCAATGCGTTCTACATCTACGGCGGCCGCAAGAATCCGTTCGGCGTCGTCAACTTTCCGCCGGAGTTCGCCAAGCTCCGCAAGATGATCGCCAACCGCGAAGCGCGCGTCTGGGCCGTCGCACAAGGCAAGGACGTGCCGGCCAAAATCGACGACAGCGACACCGGCGAACTGGCGAAGATCGAAACGAACTTCAAAGGCAAGATCAGCTTGCAGACGCCCGAGGAGCAACTGAAGTCGTTCAATCTCGCTCCGGGCTACGAAGTGAATCTCTTCGCGTCGGAAGTCGATTTCCCAGAACTGCAACAGCCCGTGCAATTCACGTTCGACGCCCGCGGGCGGCTATGGGTTGCGGTGATGCCGGCCTATCCGCACTATCTGCCCGGCAAGGAAGTCAACGACAAGATCCTGATCCTCGAAGACACCAACGGCGACGGCCGGGCCGATAAGCAGACGATCTTCGCCGAAGGCCTCTATCTGCCGACCGGCATCGAGCTAGGCGACAATGGCTGCTATGTCGCCGAGCAGCGGCATTTACTGTTCCTCCGCGATACCGACGGCGACGACCGGGCCGACACCAAGGAAATCGTGCTGCACGGGTTCGACTCGTCCGATTCGCACCATTCGATCAGCGCCTTTACTTGGGGGCCAGGCGGGAAGCTCTACTTCCAGGAAGGCACGTTCAATCAGACGCAAGTCGAAACGCCCGACGGGCCGCAGCGCTGCAGCGACGCTGGCGTCTTTCGCTACGATCCGCGCCGCGAGCGGATGGACGTTTTCATCTCGTACCGCTTTGCGAACCCCTGGGGACACACGTTCGATCGCTGGGGGCAGAATTTTTTGGCCGACGCATCGGGCGGTGCAAACTACTTCGCCACGGCGTTCTCTGGTGCCGTCGACTACCCGCGCAAACACAACGGCATGAAGCAATTCCTGACGAAACAGTGGCGGCCCACCTGCGGATGCGAGTTCGTTTCCAGCCGCAACTTCCCCGACGAAGTGCAAGGCGATTACCTGCTCAATAACGACATTGGCTTTCAGGGCACGCTGCAATATCGCATGCGCGAGGAAGGGTCCGGTTTCGCCGCCACGCCGGTCGATCCGTTGATGCGGTCGTCGGACCCGAGCTACCGTCCGGTCGATCTCAAGTTCGGTCCCGACGGCGCGCTGTATCTGTGCGATTGGTACAACCCGCTGGTCGGCCACATGCAACATTCGGTCCGCGATCCCAATCGCGACCACACCCACGGGCGTATCTGGCGGGTCCGCTACAAGGACCGTCCGCTCGTCGTGGCGCCAAAGATCGACGGCGAACCAATTTCAGACTTGCTCGAACTGCTCAAGACCTACGAAGACCGCACGCGCTACGTCGTCCGCCGCGAGCTGCGCGATCGCGACACCAAGGACGTGCTGGCGGCCGTCGATAAATGGATCGCCGGCCTCGACGAGAAGGACGAAGGCTATTCGCACCACATGCTCGAAGCCCTGTGGGTCCAGCAGCATCACGACGCCGTCGACCGCGACTTGCTGCGAAAGCTATTGCGATCGGACGATTACCGCGTCCGCGCCGCCGCCACGCGGGTGTTGTGCTATTCGCACCATAGCGTCGACGAACCGTTGGCGCTGTTGCAAGCGCAGATCAACGACGATCACCCGCGCGTCCGCCTCGAAGCCACCCGAGCGCTGAGTTTCTTCGACGGCGCAGCGGCCGAGAAGGCGCTCGAGATCGCCGTCGAGGGCCTCGTCCACGAGCAGGACGACTATCTCGATTACACGATGAAAGAGACGATGGCCACGCTCGAAGGCCGGGTCAAGCGGAACGCGAAATAACGCGTTTGGCGGGCCGTCCGACGACATTCTGGGTCTAAGTCGCTCGCTGTGGCTCCGCGCGCGAAGACCACGTCGCGCGCGTGGCGGTTCGCGTCCGCCCCCCCCAAAGACGGGACTAAATTGCGTACTTCCCGCAATTTTGTCCTCGTCGCCCGATTTGCGGAAATCGATCCTCCCCAAAGTCGGCGAAATCGCTACGATCATCCGAAATCTAGGGGCGCACCACCAATCCTGTCGCACGGACGCCTTGCACGATGAGCGGCAAAGCCGAAGAATTCAGGTGGGCTTTTTATGTTCGACGCTTGGACGCGTCGCTGCGGGTGGGCAAGCGACGGCGTGCCGTGCGATTGCGTTCCAATGCGGGCCAGCAGCCGCACGACGCCGAGCGTCACCTAAGTGCGCAAGAATCGCGAACCGCGATTCGAGAGCCCGCTCCTCGGCCCGCCGCTCCTCGCATGGCACACGAAATCGCCAAGCTCCTGCTCGAACACGCCGGCACGTTTTTGCAGCGAAGCGAGGCCATCAGGACGGCCATGCAGATGGGCATGCCGCTCGATGAGATCGAGCGGTTTCTCGATTGGCTCGATGCAACCCGCGGACCGGTCGAGCAAGACCAAATCGACGGCGGCGAAACGTCCGGCGGCAACGACTAATCCACGCCCGGTCGCCGCTTCGCCTCCTCCTAAGCCGCAATATGCCCTTCCCACAACTGCCCAAGGCGATCCCTTCGCCGGCTGCGTCGCATCAGCTCGGTCAACTCGCTACCCGCTGCGGTCGCTATTGTCGCCCAACGCCGCGATACGGTAGATTTCTCATCCGCGATTCCGCTCGCGGCTGCTCGATGATTTCGCTCGCGTTGGCTCAATGCCGTGCTATCGTTGCTGTCGCGACGCGTGGCGGGCCGGGCGGCTAACGACCACTCGCAAACTTCGGAAAGGATGCCGAACGATGACCTATACGCTGGCCCAGTTGGGCGACATCGTCGGCGGTACCGTCTCTGGCGACGCGAGTACGCCCATCTCACGGGCGACGGTGATCGACGACGCCGCCAACGGAGATATCACGCTCATCGACCGTTCAGAGAACCTGCGCCGGCTCGACGACTGTCGAGCGTCGGCCGTGGTCCTGCCGCTCGACGCGCCAGCGATATCGCTCCCCGCGATCCGCGTCGCGTCGGTCCACCAGGCGTTCGGTCAATTGGTCTCCATATTCCGGCCGCCGTCGCTCGCACGGCGGATCGGAGTCAGCCCGCAGGCCGTCGTCAACGCCTCCGCCCGCATCGCCGCCGATGTCGACGTGCATCCCAACGCCGTGATCGGCGACGACGTCGAGATCGGGCCCCGCGCGACAATCCATCCCGGCGTACACATCATGGCCGGCAGCCGTATCGGTGAAGACGTTACCATCTTCGCCAACTCGGTTTTGTACGAAGGCACCATCGTCGGGCCGCGCTGCATCGTTCACGCCGGCGTCGTACTCGGCTGCTACGGATTCGGATACTTCGTCGTCGAAGGTAGGCATCAGCGGTCCGCCCAGCTCGGCCATGTCGAAATCCGCGCCGACGTCGAAATCGGTGCCGGCACCACGATCGACCGCGGTAGCTACGGACCGACCATCGTCGGCGAAGGCTCGAAGCTCGACGACCAGGTGATGATCGGCCACAACTGCCGCATCGGCCGCCACAACCTCATTTGCTCCCAGGTCGGCATCGCCGGCAGCACGACGACCGGCGATTACGTCACGATGGCAGGGCAGGTCGGCGTCCGTGACCACGTACACATCGGCGATCGGGCGATCCTCGGAGCGAAAGCCGGCATCAGCAATGACGTGCCCGACAAGGCCTTTTATTTCGGCTGTCCGGCCACGCCCGAGCGCGAACAGAAATTGATGATGGCCTCGTACTCGAAACTACCGGCAATGCGCCGCGATCTACGCAAACTGCAGCGCCAAGTCGAGCGACTCGAAGCGGAACTCCACGCCACCGCGAATCCGCCCAATTGCGAAGCGACCGAAGCGACCGAAGCGACCGGCGAAGACCCACAATCCTCGGCGGCGTAGAAGCAAGCATGTCGCAACTGCAAGTATCACGCAGCGTCGCTCCCATCGGCCTCGTCGCCGGCTGGGGGCGCTATCCGCTGATCGTCGCCGAAGCGCTCGCCGCTCAAGGCCGGCCCATCGTCGGCCTGGGCGTGAAGGGCCACGCCGATCCCGAGATCGTGCGGCTTTGCGACTCGTTCCGTTGGGTCGGCATTGCAAAACTGGGCGCGGCGATTCGCTTTCTCCGCCGCCACGGCGTCAGCGAAGCGACGATGGCCGGCAAGATTCACAAAGTGAAATTGTATCAGCCGTGGCTCTTAATTCGGCATCTGCCCGACTGGCAGGCGCTCAAAACGTTCTGGCCGCACTTCATCGGCCATCGTGCCGACCGCAAGGACGACACGTTGCTCGGTTCGGTCGTCGACGCGTTCGCCACGCATGGAATCGATTTCCGACCCGCCACCGATTTCGCCCCGGAGCTTCTCGTGAAAAGTGGAGCGTTAACCTCGCGCCGACCGACGGCGGCCGAGCGCGCCGACATCGAGTTCGGATGGCGGCTGGCCAAAGAAATGGGACGCCTCGACGTGGGGCAAAGCGTGGCCGTCAAGAACCGCGCCGTTCTCGCCGTCGAAGCCATCGAAGGCACCGACGAGTGCATCCGTCGCGCCGGCACTCTGTGCGCCGCCGGCGGCTTCACCGTCGTCAAGGTCGCCAAGCCGCAACAAGATATGCGGTTCGACGTGCCGACCATTGGCCTGGGCACGCTCCAAACGATGGTCGAGGCTGGCGCGGCCCTGCTCGCCATCGAATCCGAAAAAACGATCTTGCTCGACGAACCGGCCGTGATCGAATTCGCCAACCGCCACCGGCTCGCGATCGTGGCCTACGATGCGCGTGCCATGGACGCTCATCGCGCCGCGTAAGCCGCCCGCCGTGCTATCGCCGTGCCATCGCTGCGTCAGCGTAACGGCGAATTCCCCGAAGGGAATGAGCAGGCGGTGCGGAAGATGCCGGCCGTGCCGCCGCAGCCGTTTCGCGCGGTTGATTCGATTTCACCGCCACGCTCACCGCCAAGCTCGGCCCCGTCGCGTCGAATGTCCGCTCGAATGCAGCGGTGGCGTCGCGAACCGAACGCGCCGATTCGTTCGCGTCCGTACGTCCGGTGGGATAGCCGCATCGGAGCCAGCGTCGTTTCGCCGTTCGGATTTTGACCGCATTCCATTGCTGACCTATACCTCTTTAGATACTTCTGTCAGTCGCCAGGGTCTGCGCCCGCGCAGCCCGCACTGCCGGAACAATGCGGTCGCGGCAGCCGCCGCGCGCCATGCCACGTCCTGGCGCGAACGAAACCGCACGCAGAGTACCTCCCTTCGACGCCGCAACGCACGAAGCCGCCATGGAAGACAGCCGCCTCGCGACCGCCAGTGCGAACCCGGAGACGGACCTCGATGCGTCCGTCGACGAGCGTCGCCGTCGCTGGGAAGAGATGCTGGCCCACCAGCGGCAGCAGGTCCAATCGATCGAGACCGATCTTTCCGAACGCGTCGATGCGTTGATCGTCCAACTCGCCGAGGAGAAACGCAACGCCGGCGAACGTCACGGCGCGGCGGACGAACAAACCGCACAAATCGAACGTCGTGAGGCCGAAATCGAGCAGCGCCAGGCGCAGCTCGACGAACAGGCCAGGCAGATCGATGAACGTGCCGAACAATTCGACCAGCGCACGACGCAGCTCACCGAGCGTGCAACGAGCTTGGACGACGAAGCCGCCCGCGTGGCAGCCCAACTCGACGAAAACGAGCGACGCAGCGACGACATTGCCCGGCGCGAGCAGGACCACGTCGAGCAAGTGGCCCGCTACGAATCGCTTGCTTCTCAAACGGAAGAGAACGTCGCCAAACTCGCCGAGCAACGTCGACAGCTCGAGGACGATCGAGCCGCGTTGGAAGAATCCAAGCGGCGAACCGAGGAAGAACGTGCCGCCGCTGCCCAGGCTGCCGAAGACGAACTCGCCGCGCTCCGCGCCCAAGTCAACGCCGAGCGCCAATCGTTAAACGCCGAGAAGGCCGAGTTCGACGCCCTGCGAGTGGAACTCGATACGTCGCGCGCGCAGCTCGACGCTTCCGTACGCCAGCACGCCGGCGACATCGAGCGACTCGGTCGCGATCGCGCGGAATTCGACGAGCGACGACGCCAACTCGACGGCGAGCGAGATCGTCTCGCGGACGAACGCGCGAAGACCCGCGCGCAGCGAAAGACGATCGCTCACGAATTGCGTGGCCAGCGCGCCGAGCACCTGCAAGAGTTCGAGCGGCAACTTGCCGAGATCGCGCGGCAGCGCGAAGAGCTTTCGTCGCGCACCGCCGAACTCGACGGCCGCGAGCAGGAATTGGCTGCCACCGCGGACGGTCATGCCGCGGCGCAAGACGAAACGGCCGCCCGGTTGCGATCCGAAGCCGAAACGCGGTCGCGGCAAGTCGACGAACTGCAGGGCCGAGTTGCCGACCTTCAGGGTCAGTTGGCGACGGCGATCGCCAAGGATCGCGATGCACAAGCCGCGCTGGACGAGCTTCGAGCCGAGCACGCGGCCGCGCTGGAAAAGAAGGCTGCCGAATCGAATGAATCGACGTCGAAACTTTCCGAACGCAACGGAGAGCTAGAAGCCAAGACGGCCGAATTGGCCGCCCGCGCCGACGAATACGCCGCGAAGATGCGGGCGCTCGAAGAGCGCGAGCGGGAATTGACCAAGAAGGCGGAACATGCCGTCGTCGCCGAAGCCCATCGCAAGAAGGTGGCCGATCAGCTAGAGACCCGCGAAACGGAACTGGCGGAAGCGCGGACGATGTGCGACCAGTTCATGGCCCGCGTCGCCGAGTTGGAGCGCGCGGCTGCGTCGGCGCCACAAGGCGATTCGTCGACGGAAGTCGCAGCGCTCGCCGACGAGCGCGATGCGCTGTCGCGGCAAGTGGCCGAACTCGAAGAGCGCGTGCTGACGGCCGAACGCGCCGCCGAAGAAGCCGCCGTCGGCGCATCCACGTCGGACGAGGCGGACGACGAACTGCAACAGCGCTTCGAGATGGCGATGCAGGATCTGCGCGAGCAGAAAGCGCGCAACGACGACCTCGAACAGCGGCTCGCCCAAGCCCGTCGCACGGCGTCCGTCACATCGCCTTTGTCGACCGAAGGATTCGACTGGGAAGCACAGAAGCGAAAAATGATGGAGTCGATGGACGACGACTTCGACACCGGCGACGAGCAAGATCAGCGCGACCGCATGGCGGTCGAGGACGCCATTCGCATCACCGATACGGCGCTCGCGCAAAAAGACCAGGAAATCGACGAACTCAAGGACTTGCTGCAAAACCAGAGCAGCAATTTGGGCAACGTCGCCGTCGGCGCGGCGGCGATCGCCCAAATGTTCGACCAAGACGAACTCGTCACGCAGGAGCGCGAACGCCTCAAGGCCGCCCAGGTGGAATGGCACGATAAGCTCCGCGTCGCCGAGGTCGAATTGTCCGTCGAACGAGCCAAGGTCGCCCGCGAGCGAATGATGCTCGAGGAAAAGATTCGCCAGTTTGAAGACCAGGCCGCCAGTCAAACGCCAAGCGATGAAGGGCCAAGCGGCCTAGATGACGGCGGCGGTAAGGGAAAACGCCGCTGGTTATCGCGGCTGGGCATCCGCGACTCGGATTCAAAATGACGAAGGCGAACCGCCGGGCGAGATAGTCCCGACGCCCGACAATAGAAAAAAGGAGCCGCGGGAACGACGAGTTCGTCCCGCGGCTCTTTGCATATACTTGCGAATCGGGTCGTCGGGCGAACGGCTCGCAAAACGCCCTACGACGCACCCCAGCCCCGATTCACATTCTAAGCGTTCAACTTCACGTCCGGCGAACTGGCCACGTTCGCCCACACGTGGACGTGCGGATTGCCGCGGAAATGCCACACGAATGCCGGGCCTTCCAGCCGCCAATTGTCCCAGACTTCGTCCTTGTCGTAGTCGGAGTCCTTGAAGAACGCCAGCGAACACTTGTCGAGTCCGCCTTGGGCCTTGATCGCCGCGATGGCTTCGTCGCGGTCGCTTTGGCGATACGGCTCGACGAGTTTTTGCAGCGTCTTCTGCACCAACTCTTTCTGATCGCTCGTCATGTCGGCGACCGGCAGTCCGAGGAACGTCCCCTTGTCGCCCTGGAAGCCGACCTTCTGCTCCCGCGGCGTCTTGGCAACCAGCGCCTTATCGCGCTGCTTGCCGTCGAGCATCTTGTAAACCGAATTCGCCACCACGGCTTGTTCCCAGAAAACGTTGCCCGGATGCCCCGGGTCTTCATTGCCGCCGCTCGCCGCGTGACCGTAAAAGATCGGACCGCCGAACGCCACGTGATCGGCCGAGTTGCCGTCGCACCGCAACGTCATGTGCCGGCCGGTCATCACGAACTCGAACTTACCGTCGCCCGGCTTCCCGAAAATGGCGATGTTCTGGTTCTCGCCGAAGCCGCCGGCGTCGTCTTCGAGTTGCTTGTCGATCTTGGCGTGCCAGTCCTTTTGGATCAAGCCTTCGAAGATTTCGCGGACCATGCCTTGCTGGTCTTTGGTGAAGAAGTCGCTGTTGATCTGCGGCTCGGTGATGTGCCAGTTGTTGGCCACGCGCGTGCGGAGCAGGCCGCGCGACTTGTCTTGATGGTCCCACGCAAAGCAGATGCTCGAACGCTGCTTTTCGTCGAGCGTATCGAACAGCTTCTTGACGGTCGATTCGGGTTTCGCGAGCGTCGGTTCGGCGGCGCTCAGCACGCGCGGCAGAGCGGCCGTCGACAACGCGGCCAGACCAGCGACGGCGCCGCTACGGGCAAGAAACTCGCGGCGGTTGACGTTCTTCTTCGGCGAAGCGGCAGGCGCGGCGTCGCAATCGGGACAAGAAACGGAGCGTCGGTCTTGCATGGCGGGACTCCTTTGGAGCAGGGGCTTGGATTCGGAATTTGGTCCGTAGTGGTTGCGTTGGGTGGGTCGAACGATGTCTGGCCCACGACGCGGCCAAGTGCAATTTGGTGGGCCTCACTTCGTTCGACCCACCCAACGAGAATTCAGTCGGCCTTCTTCTCGGCCTTTTCGAGAACTTCTTTCAATGCCTTCTCCACGTCCGGTACGTCGGTTTCGTTCAAGGATATATAACCGAACCGAGCCGCGCAGGTTTCGCCGCTTGCCACAACCGTGGTGAGCGAAGCGCGGTCGTTGATGCCCCAGTTCTCCGGTCCGGACTTATCGCCAGCATAGACCGTCAGCGCGGTCAATTCCAGCTTTATCGACATTTGCGCCCGCGGCAGGTATTCCTTCGCTTTTTCCGCGTCGTCGGTCAGCCACACCGCCACGACCTGCGCGTCGCCGCCGGCTTTCTTCACGGCCGCGTCGAGCGTGCGCAAATACCGGGCCATCGGGCGGTCAAAGCTTGCCGCTTGCACGAAAACATAGATCGTCGGCTTATCCTTCCGCTTCTCGGCGTAGTCGATTTCTTCGCCGGTGAACTCACCAGTCGCGGCGGTGACCTTCAGCGCGGCCAGCTTCGCGCCGGCCACGGGGCCGGATTCAACTTGCGCGTGGCTCGCCGAGGCGTGTAACGCCAGGGCGACGACGCCAGCAGCCAATAGTATTCGATGTGACATGACGGTCTCCGGATAGACGCAAAGGTTCGTCGATGCGCGATGTAGCACCCCACCGCTTGCAGCGGCCGTGGATTGCAACCACGTACACGTAAGTCTAAAGCGCCGCATTTGCCAGAGATACTCTTCGCGATGCTCTTCGCGACACTCGCCGCAACAAGCCACGAAACGCCGCAAAATGCCGAGTTCCAACGTAAAGCCCCGGTTGACCGCCGCTCGTGACCGGCTCTATATTCCAGGCCGTTCATTCTCCTCACGTTACAACGACGCCCGGCAAGCCGAGAACCGCCATGAAGATCCACGAATTTCAGGCCAAGGAAATCCTTCGCAAAGCCGGAGTCGCCGTGCCGCGGAGCGTTGTGGCCCGTTCGCCGGCCGACGCTGAGGCGGCCTTCAAGTCGCTCGCCGGACCGATCGCCGTCGTGAAGGCCCAAATCCACGCCGGCGGCCGCGGCAAGGGAACGACGAAGGAAAACCCCGACCAGCGCGGCGTGCAACTCGTCAAATCGGCCGCCGATGCCGGCAAGGTCGCCCGTAATCTGCTCGAAAAAACGCTGGTCACGATCCAAAACGCCCCCGACGGCAACGTCGTGCATCAGGTGCTCGTCGAGGAAGGTTGCGACATCGCCCGCGAGTTGTACTTGGGCATTGTCGTCGATCGGGCCGAGTCGAAGCCCGTGCTGATGATGTCCAGCGAAGGCGGCGTGGAGATCGAAAAGGTCGCCGAGGAAACGCCGGAACTGATCCTCAAGGAATGGTTCGATCCGGACGCCGGCATCCAGAGCTATCAGATCCGCAAGCTGTGCGCGAAGCTCGGCATTAAAGGCAAAACGGTCGCCTCGGCCGACAAGTTCATCAAGGGCCTCTGCCGCGTCTTCGTCAGCAGCGATTGCAGCCTCGCCGAGATCAACCCGCTCGTCATCACCGGATCGGGCGACGTGATCGCCCTCGACGCCAAAATGACCTTCGACGACAACGCCATGTTCCGCCACAAGGACCTGGCCGAGCTGCGCGACATTGGCGAAGAAGAGCCGTCCGAAGTCCGAGCCGGCGCGGCGGGCCTGTCCTACGTCAAGCTCGACGGCAACATCGGCTGTCTCGTCAACGGCGCCGGCCTCGCCATGAGCACGATGGACCTGATCAAACTGCACGGTGGCGAGCCGGCCAACTTCCTCGACGTCGGCGGCGGGGCGAATGTGGATCAAGTGACCGAAGCGTTTCGGATTTTGCTCTCCGACAAGAACGTCAAAGCAGTGCTGGTAAATATCTTCGGCGGCATCATGCGCTGCACCACGATCGCCAACGCGATTCTCGAAGCGTACAAGCAGGTTGGTTTTAACGTGCCGTTGGTCGTGCGGCTGGAGGGCACGGAGGTCGAGCAGGGAAGAAAGATATTGGCGGAAAGCGGCGTGAACATCATCGCCGCGGATGGACTAACGGACGGGGCGAAGAAGGTCGTCGCGGCGGCGGGGTAAAGGAGATAGGAGTCAGGAGACAGGAGCGAACGTTTGTTAACCGATGCGGCGGCGGATGCCTTGCATGTACGATTCCAAAAGTCGACCGACTTCAGACAGTGCAGCCAACAATTCGGATGCGTCCATGTATCCAAGATCGCCGGACAGAATCAACTGATATCTCAGCTCTTCGAGCGACGCCTGCGAAATGTTTAAGAACCGCAATTTCTCGATTAGTCCTGAGCGTTTGAACCCTTCCACAATATTTGACGGAACCGACACGGCGGCGCGTCGCATTTGCGACGTCAAACCATACATTTCGGCTCGCGGAAAACCACGAGTCGAGCGGTAGACGCCGAGCACCAACACGTGTGCCTTTTTCCAGACCAGCAAATCCTCGAATCGTTTCGCCGGTGCGCGAATCGGTGGCAACCCCATCGCTACGGTCCTTTAATTATCGAGTACGCGAATCCCAGTTCGCATTGTAATGAGTACGTGAACAAATGTCAACGTATTGTGGGCCGACGAATCTGCCATAACGCGACGCCCCTCCTGTCTCCTGTCTCCTGAATACCCAAGTGTTTCCATGAGCATACTCATCGACAAATCGACCCGCGTCATCAC
>JAJDEG010000260.1 GCA_029259895.1 Planctomycetota bacterium | reverse complement strand
CTACCGTTGTGGGGCCGCCCCCGCTCCCCCCCCCACCCGGGGGGCCCCAACTCCTCCCCCCCCACCCTACGAAACGTCAAGCCTAACACCTCACGCCTGCCCATGGCCCGCTTCATCCTCATCGACGGTTCGCTTCGCGATGGCCGAGGGCATCACGACGGCTATGCGCGGCGGATACTGCAATCGGCCGAGCGGTTCGGCTATCGCGTCGTGTTGGCCGCGAACCGGTGCTACGATGCCGCGCCGCTGCCGCCGTCGTGGCGATTGGAGCGGATCGTCGATCATGCGGTCTACGACGATCCGCTGCTGATGCCGGACTGGGGCGACGCTTCGCCGCGCGGCATGGCGATGGTGTTGCGAAATCTTTCCGAACGGTGGCAAACGTGGAAGCTTGCCCGTCGCCGACGCCGCATCGTTCGCAGCCACGCCCACGGATTTCACGCGCTTCTCGACCGTATTCACCCACGGGCCGGCGATCAGCTCTTCCTGGCCGCCGCTTCGGAACTCGTCCTGGCGGGCCTTGCGACCGCGGCTCGTCGCGATCCGCGGATCGCCGCCGTCGACTGGCACGCGATGTTCCACTTCAACAACTTCATCGGCCGGCCGGAGGAATACGCGCCGCAAACGTGCCGCCGGGCGCGACTTACGCGCGTGCTGGCGGACTGCGACGCGACGCTCGGCCCGGCGCGGCTGCACCTTTATGCAACGACCGCCGAACTCGCCGCCGAACTGTCGTCACTCGACGTGCTCGGCGTTCGCGAGTTGGGCTATCCCATCGACGACGCGCTGCGCACCTGTGGGCGGCAGCCGCGCCGCGACGGTCCGCTGCGGATCGTGTTTGCCGGCGATGCCCGATTGGAAAAAGGATTTCACCACCTTCCGGCCATCGTCGACGACGTGTTGGCCGATCCGAACCTCGCCTCGCGAGTCGAGTTCGTCCTTCAGGCGAACTATGCGTTTCGACTTCCTTGCCGACGGCGCAACCTGCCGATTGTCGCCGCTCGCGAAGCACTCGCCCTGCACGATACGGCGCGGGTGCGACTGCTCTGCGAACCGCTCGACGAAGCCGCGTATCGACAGTTGATACTCGACGCCGATCTGGTAGTGCTTCCCTACGACGCCCGGCATTACTTCGCCCGGTGCAGCGGCGTGTTGGTCGAAGCGCTCAGCGCCGGTGTGCCGGTGATCGCGCCGGCCGGTTGCTCGATGTCGGCGCAAATCGCGCATCCGCAAATCGCGCACGGCCAATCCGCGCCGCCCGCCGTGCCGCTAAAGGTCACGTCGTTGGACAATCGCGACGCGGCGGCCGACGCATTTCCGCCGGGCCTGATCGCCAAGACGCCCGCCGAGATTCCGAACCTGGTGCGGCGCATCGTCGCCGACTACGATCGTTACCGTGCGGCGGCCGCGAAGTTCGCGGTGGGTTGGACGCGCTGGCATCACCCGACGCGGATCGTCGCCGAGATGCTTAGCGGCGCGACGACGCTCGATTCCGCCGGGCTGCGGTCGCCAACGACGACGCATCCGCCGGCCGATCGCCGCTCCGCCTAGCGACCGCGGATGCAACCGCCGCACAGTGACGATGAAGGTTTCCATCATTATCCCGGCGCTCAACGAAGGGCCGCGTATCGTCGCAGCCATTGAGCGCGCTTGGCAGGCCGGCGGCGACGAAGTCATCGTGGTCGACGGCGGCAGCAGCGACGATACGACCGGACAGGCCGCCGCGGCGCGGTGTGAGCTCGTTATCAGCCCCCGCGGTCGTGCCCGCCAGCAGAATGCCGGTGCCGCGCGAGCCACCGGCGACGTGCTGTTGTTTCTGCACGCCGATAATTGGCTCGTTGCCGGCGGCGTCGACCAGATTCGCCGTTCGTTGGCCGATCCGCGCGTTACGTTCGGCTGTTTCCGCCAACGGATCGAGGCGGCAGGCGTCGCATATCGTTTGTTGGAGATCGGCAACCTGCTCCGCGCGGCGTGCTTGCGGCGGCCGTATGGCGATCAAGGCATCTTCGTGCGACGCGATGTATTCGCGGCGGTTGGCGGCTTTGCTGACGTGCCGCTGATGGAAGATGTCCTGCTGGCCAAGTCACTCGTTCGGCGAGCGCGGCCGCGCGTGCTGCGCGGACCGCTCTACATTAGCCCGCGACGCTGGCAACAGCGGGGCATTGTTCGTCAGACGCGGCACAACTGGTCGTTGCTGCTGCGCGCGAAGTGCGGCGTGCCTCTCGAACAACTCGCCGAAGAATACGCCGTAACGCGGGTCGATCAGCCGCCAAGTGAGACGGCATGACCGGCGAACCCAACGCCCAACGTATTCACTCCGCGACTCCGCGACTCGGCCGTAAGTAATGACCTATTCTACGTCCGACCGGCTTCGCAGAAACACGAGTAGATCGCGCATCTCGCCGATGGTCAGCGTTTGGCCAAAGTTATCCGGCATGAGCGACTTGTCGACCGGGTGGCGGTCCTCGATTTGCTCGGCGGCCACGCGCTGAATCTGTCCATCGGCGTCGCCAAACTGTTGATTTCGCGCCCCGTCCTCGCCGACGAACACGCCGGTGAACGTCGTGCCATCTTCCTTGCGGACGGCGTAAGCTACAAACTGCGGGGCGACTTCCTTACTGGGGTCGAGAATCGAATCGATCAGCCGTTCGCGCGAGAGCTGTCCGGCGACGAGGGTCAGGTCGGGGCCAATGCGGCCGCCGCGGCCGTCGACCTGATGGCAATTCGCACAGGCGGCGACGCGAGAGAAGAACACGCGGCGGCCGGCGACTGCATCGCCTCGATCGTTTTCGTTTTCTTGCCCCTTATCGAGAAGCGCGAGCCATGCGGCCAAGTCGGTGTTGGCGGGCCGCGCGGGCTTGCGCTGCGGATCGACGAGTCGAGCGAGCGCTTCGGCGTCGTCGCCGGCGACTGCGTCACGAAGCTTCGTGCGATCCTCGTCGGGAAGCATCGCTCCGGCCAGCGCCCGCCGGGCGTCGTCGCGAATCCCGTTCTCATCGCTTGCCGCGAGCGAAATCAGCGTGGCGCGCTGCTTTTCGTCGCCGGCGTCGAGGCCCAGCATGGCTTCGCCGCGAATGTCGCGACCGAGCGACGGATCTTCCGCAAACTTCGTCAACAGCGCCGCCCGATTCCCCAGCCGCGAACCGCGCAGACTCCTCACGGCTTCGAGCCGCAGTTCGGCGTCATCGCTTTCGAGCAATTCATTCCACCGCGCTCGGCTAAGATTCGGATAGTCCGGCCGCAGCATCCGCAGAGCCAACCGTCGCAAGTGGACCGGCGTTGTCGCGTCGTCGACCATCGCCGCGATGTGCCGCTCGCTGTGTTCGGCCCAATTGTCGGGCCGCGACTTGTCGTCGAGCGCATTGAGCGCCGCCAGATAGCCCTCGAATAATTCGCGTGGCACCGGCTCGACGGCGAGCACCTTATCGAGCGCATTGCGAAAGTCCGTGAGTCGTTCTTCCGCCACCCATTGCACGGCCGCGAACCGTATGTGCGCGTCGGCATCGCCCAACCATGCGGGCATGAGCTCTCGCACCTCCTTGCGTTTGAGGCTGCGCATGACGAGAAGCGCCGCCATTCGTTGTCTCGCCGTTGGCAACTTCAACGACGCTTCGGCGTCGCCGTCCTTCCACGCCGATGCTGCCATTCGCCGCGCCGCGTGGGCGAGAAATGGGTCGTCGGTGTCGAAAACGGTCCAATCCAATTCCGGTCGCTCGCCTTTCTTCCATTCTTCGGGCGCGACCAATGCGATGCGCTCGAACAGCGCCGCCAACACGGGGGCCGGACGATTCGTGCGAATCGCCTGACGGAAATACCTTTGCATTGTCGCGATCTTCAACTGCGAAGCGGCCAGCGCGCCGAGCCGTATCGTGCGCCTGGCGTCGTTCTCGCGTGCCCCGAGCACGGCGCACAGTTGATTCGAGTAGGCGGCGGAATAGAACGTCGCCCACGCGGCCGGATGGCACTGTTCATGGAGGCGCATCTTCGTAACTGCGTCGGTGTATGGGCTGGTACCCGGCTTTCCGTCGGCCGATTCCGGTCGGGTCTGGTCGAGCGCCGCGAGCCGCCGCATTGCCGCCTCGCGGAGCGGACGATGCCGCGACACGGCACCTTCGACGATGTCGGTTGGCCGTTGCGGCTTCGGCGCATCTTTCCACCGCAGCCGCCAGATTCGGCCGTGCTTGTGCAGGTTGTAGTCCTTCTTCACCCAATCGCTGACGAACAGCGAACCATCGGGCGCGAGCGCGATGCCGACCGGCCGAAAGTCTTCGCCGCCTTGGACGAGGGTCGTCATCTTCGACCCATACGACGCCCCCCGCGGCGTGAGCGTGTGTCGTTCGATGCGGTGCTCACCCCAACTGGTGAGCAGCAGGTCGCCAAAATACTCCTCCGGCAATCCGTCCGACTCATACGCGATGATGCCGCTGGGGGCCTCGCCCGTGCCGGAGAGCATCGGCAGCGTGCCGGGCACTTCGCCGTTCCACGATTGAAACGGATGCGTGCCGCGGCGACCGAGGCGGAAGCGATATCCATAGTCGCCGCCTTCGACGACGTGCAGTAG